>CAVCJC010000027.1:6063-19510 GCA_963602475.1 Lachnospira hominis (ex Liu et al. 2021) | reverse complement strand
CTTTGAGAAGTTCTGGAACATCAAGTGCCGCTGTTCGGGGCTTAAGCCGAATGCGGTGGTGCTCGTCGCGACAGTGCGGGCACTCAAGGCGCATGGCGGGGCACCTGCGGTCAAGGCGGGCATGCCGCTTGACCCCGTTTACACCCACGAGAATCTCGAACTCCTTGAGAAGGGGTGCGATAACTTGAGGGCACATATTGACATTATCCGTAAGTCGGGCGTAAAGCCAATTGTCTGCCTGAACGCTTTCTATACCGATACACCCGCCGAGCGGGAATTGGTGCGCCGCGTGACAGAAGAGACGGGCGCGGCATTTGCTGTGAGTGACCACTGGCTCAAGGGTGGCGAAGGGGCGCTCGAGCTCGCGAAAGCCGTCATTGCCGCGTGCGATGAACCCAATGAGTTCCATTATCTCTGCGACCTCAACGATGCGCTTTCCGTTCGCATTGAGAAGCAGGTGAAAGAAATCTATGGTGGCGACGGTGTCGACTATACGCCTGAGGCGGCGGCAAAACTCGCGGCATTTGAGGCTGACCCCGCGATTGCGCATTTGCCCGTCTGTATGGCAAAGACGCAGTATTCGCTCTCGGACAATCCGAAGCTTCTGGGGCGTCCGAAAGGTTGGCGGCTCACGATTTCGGATATCCTCATCTACCAAGGCGCGGGACTCGTTGTGCCTGTCGCGGGCGAAATTAAGCTGATGCCTGGCACCAGCGCGTCACCCGCGTTCCGCCGCGTGGATGTCGATGTTGAGACAGGCAAGGTGAAAGGACTCTTCTAATTATGAAACGCACGGTCGTATTGTTGTTGTCGCTTGTCGTCGGCCTCATTGCGGCCGTGCTGACGCGCGTTTATATCGCCTCCAGCGAAAATGAGGTTCAGCGCGAGCAAGAAATGCTGCGCCGCCGCTATGGCACGATTGACGCGCTCTGCTTTTTGCATAATACGCCTGAGGGCACGGTTCTCTCGCGTGCCGATCTCGGAATCCGTACAGTGCCCGCGCTCGGCATGCGCGGACAAGCCCTCGAGCGCGGCGATCTTAGTGATGTTCTCGGTCGCCGCACGCTCATTGCCCATCGCGAAGGCGAAATTGTGTTTTGGTCGGATATCGAGGGCGGCTCTCCCGCCGCGAAAGGTCTCTCGGCGGATATTCGTCGGCAGATGCGCGCGATTTCCATCAATGTGAGTGGATCGGCGGCTGTCTCGGGGATGGTTAAACCGAATGACCATGTGGATGTCATTGGTACATTTAACTTCCCTAATAGCGAGAAGGTCAACGGAGAGAAGGAAGAACTCGTTACCTGCACAATTCTCCAGAATGTGCTTGTTTTGGCGACGGGACGCGAAACCGCGAAGTCCCAGAGCATTACCTACGGCAACACCAGCGGCACCGCCTATTCGATGGTCACGCTCGAAGTCACGCCGCGCGAGGCGGAAATGCTCGCGTTCGCGGAGCAGATTCGCGGCAGACTCGTCCTTACCTTACGCAATCGCAATGATGCTTCCTATGAAAAGCAATTGCCGCAAGTCAACTACAAGAAGATTCGCGAGGAAATTGAAGAACTCAACCTCAAACGTCAATCGGGGAGATCGGGGGGTCGCTAATGTTGCGCCTAACGACACTCATTAACGGAGAGCGCGAAATCCGTCCCTTGACGGACGGCGTATGGTTCATTGGTCGCGACCCCGCGTGCGAAATACGACTTGATTTCCCTGAAGTCAGTGCGCGGCACGCCCTATTAAATGTCTCGCAAGGCACGGCACTTATTAAGGATTTAAGGAGTGCCAACGGAACCTACATCAATGGCGAGATATTGACGGACGAAGTGCGGCTGGGTGGCGGTGATGTCATTCAGATTGGCGAGTGCCTTTTGCGTGTGAGCGAAGAAGGGGAGACTGTACCTGCGGCAGTTTCTGAACCCGCGCCTGAAGAAACCCCTGAGCCTGAGCAAGAGGAAGTCCCTCAACTTGACTCTACGCGTGAATTGCGCCGCAATGTGCAGGAGCAGATTCAGAAGGAACTTCTTAAGCGCCTTGACATGAAGCGCATTGCGCTCAGTGGGGTTGACCAGGCGGAACTTGAGGCGACGGCACGCGAAAAGATTTCACAGATTGTAAATGAGGTCATTGCAAACGGACGCCTCCCCGCCGAGATAGATCCAGGACGGCTTGAGGAAGATGTTTTCAATGAAGCGATGCGCTTAGGTCCGCTTGAGGAGTTGCTCGCGGATGATACCGTAACTGAAATTATGGTTAATGGACACGACAAGGTTTATGTCGAGCGCCACGGCAAGTTGCAACTCTCGGACTGTCAATTTATGGATGACGCGAGTGTGATGAGCGTCATTGAGCGTATTGTCGCCCCCCTCGGGCGGCGCATTGATGAGTCCCAGCCCTATGTTGACGCACGCCTCGCCGATGGTAGCCGCGTTAATGCGATTGTGCCGCCGCTCGCGATTTCGGGTCCGACACTTACGATTCGTAAGTTTTCTAAGAAGTCTCTGACGGCGCAGGACTTTGTCCGTTTTGGCACATGGACCCCGAATGCGGCAGAGTTTATGAAGCTCTGCGTGCTCCTGCGCAAGAATATTGTTGTCGCGGGTGGTACGGGTTCCGGCAAGACGACGCTCCTTAACCTGCTCTCGGGCTTCATTCCAATTGATGAGCGCATCGTCACAATCGAAGACGCGGCAGAATTGCGACTTCAGCAACCGCATGTGGTGCGTCTTGAGGCGCGTCCACCCAATATTGAGGGCAAAGGCGCGGTAACGATTCGTGATCTCGTTAAGAATAGCCTTCGTATGCGCCCTGACCGCATTATTGTGGGTGAATGCCGTGGCGGCGAAGCCCTCGATATGCTCCAGGCGATGAATACGGGTCACGATGGCTCACTCACGACCGTGCACGCCAATTCGCCGCACGATGTCGTTTCGCGCTTGGAGACGATGGTGCTGATGAGCGGACTCGAATTGCCCACGCGAGCGATTCGCGAACAGATAGCGAGTGCCGTCGACATCATCATCCACGAATCGCGGCTTTCGGATGGCTCGCGCAAGGTTGTCGCGATTACGGAAGTCACGGGGCTAGAAGGGGACCGCATAGTTATGCAAGACCTCTTCACCTTTGAGCAGACGGGGCTAACGGAAGATGGGCATATCGCGGGCAAGTTCAAGCCGACGGGGGCTATGCCAACTTGGTTTGACCAACTCGCGGGACGCGGTTGGCGCGTCGACCCGCAGATGTTTGACCCTGATTCGGCGGCGACCGTCACCCTTGAGCGTATAAGGAGAGGCGCGTAAATGATTCCGTGGCTTCTAGCGTCCCTTATGGCCCTTTCGTTCGCTGGTCTCGCGTGGTATTTTGTCGGCGGCGTGAAGATTAAGGCAGGCTGGCAGAATGGGGCGAGTCCCCTCGCACGGTGGCTAGATGCGCGTAGGCGGCGGCGGTTTAATGACCAACTTCCTGAGGCACTCGCTACAATGACGAACGCGCTTAGGGCGGGCTTTTCAATCTCCCAAGCCTTCGCTTCCGTCGTCGAGCGCGGCGAAAAGCCGATGTGCGAGGAGTTCGCGATACTCATCCGCCAAATGCAGGTGGGTATGAGCTTTGAAGAGGCGCTCGAGTCGATGAATACTCGCGTCGGGTCCGATGACCTCGCGCTTGTCACCACGGCACTTATTATTAGCCGCAAGACGGGTGGCAATGTAACGGAAATCTTTGACAAAATCTCAGAAACGATTCGTGGGCGTATGAAGATTGAGCGTAAGGTGCATACACTTACGGCGCAAGGTCGACTTCAGGGTATAATTGTCTCGATTATGCCGTTTCTCCTGGGCTTAATTATGGTCTTTCTCAAGCCAAATACTATGATTCCCTTTCTAACGAGCGCGGCGGGGGTAGTTTCCGTCGGCGTTGTTATTGTTCTTGTATTAGCTGGATGGCTAATCATACGAAAGATTGTTAAAATTGATGTCTAACTATGAAAAACGGATTCTTCTCTAAACTTGATAAAGCGGCATTCTGGACGGCAACGATCCTCACTTTCGCGGTTTACTTCTTTACTCTCGGTCCCTCTGTCGGACTCGAAGACTCGGGCGAACTCGCGACGGCGGGGGCCCACTTGGGCGTACCGCATCCGCCAGGATATCCGTTCTGGACGCTCTGCAGCTGGCTCTTCTGCAAGATGTTCGCGTGGGTCACCTATATGGGGCACCCGACACCCGCGTGGGCAATTAGCCTCTTTTCCGCCACGGCGGGAGCTTTCGCGGCAGGTTTCACGGCTATGCTCATTAGCCGCAGTGCGCACGACTTTATTTCGGACGAATCTGACGCGGACGACCTTAAAACAGGCATTCTCGCTTTTGGTGGCGGTGTTGGCGGAGCTCTCACCTTCGCGCTTTCACCGGTTGAGTGGTCACAGTCCACAATTGTGGAGATTTATTCCCTCAATGCCTTCTTCTTGATGGCGGTATTCCTGCTCTCGTATCGCTGGATGCGGCGTCCCTCGGACAAAATCCTCTGGTTCACGGCGCTCGTCTTTGGCTTGGGCCTCACGAATTATCAGGTGCTCCTTTTCGCGATTGTGCCGCTCGCGATTATCATCCTTATGCGCAATGGCGGACTCTTTCGCGATGTTATGATTTACCTCGTGCCCGTCGCGCTGACTTGGCAACTCCTGCAAATCGGACAGCTCGGGCAGGCGAGTCTTTATATGCAAAGTGATGTTATCGCGAAGCACGATATTATCCGTACAACCGCGTCGTGTCCCTCCTCAACCGTCATTGCCCTCGGTATCATTGTCCTCATTGCTTCGCTTATCGCGACGGCGCTTTTGCGTGGACGCGGCAAATTGGCGTTGGCGACTAAGGTGGCGCTGTACGGAGGTGGCGCGGGCGCGGCACTTCTCTTCCTCGCGAGCATCGTCATTCGCGGCACAAATACTTGGTCGGGCATTACGGAACCCATTGCCCCACTGATTGAGCCGTGGCGATATGGAATCATTGCCGCCTTAATTGCCTGTAGTGTAATTGCCGCCGTATTTGCCGCGCTACAGGATACGGAGGAGTCGCGTTTCCCCGCGCTCGTGAAGAAGGGACTCATTGTTTCGGGTGTTCTCGCTCTCGTGGCGATTATCTTTGCCGCGAGCGTGCCCGAGCCATCCCTGAAGGGATATGTGGGCGCGGCGTATCCGTGGAGCAAGTCGACGCTCATCTTCATTATCCTTCTTATTGCGCTCTTCGCGATGTGCGCCTTTACGCGCAAGGGGCTCGCGTTCGCAATTCCTGTTGCAGGGCTCCATATTGCCGCGTTCTTCCTCCTTAAGAATGGCGCACTCAATGGGCTTACCCACCCGATGAGCTGGTGGTTCTGCTGGCCGATCGCATGGAACTTCGTGCTGCTCGCTCTCGCGTGGCTGACGCTCCCGAATGGACGCTCCGTCGCGGGCGCGGCATTCTTTGCGCAACTTGGTGTTTCATTCTACGCCTATATGCCAATTGTCTCCGACTTGCGCAATCCGCCGATGAATTGGGGCTATCCGCGCACTTGGGAAGGCTTCAAGCACGCGATTATGCGCGGACAATATGAGGCAATTGGCGTGCCGACATTTCCGTCCGTCATGGCGTTCTTCGACTTCATTGGTAATCAGATGAAGCATTATTTCCAAGATGTAATGGTGCAGTTTACGGACTTGCTAGTCCCGTTCGCGCTCGTTCCGTTCATTGTCGCGCGTTGGGTCGTCTCGAAGGCAAAGCGGAAAATCTTTTGGCAATGGATGAGTGCCGCGTTCGCGTGCTTCTTGATGATGAGCTTCCTTTTGATTCTGCTCGCGAATGTGAAGGGCGATGTGCAGGATGGCTTCATTCAGAAGGTCAAGTTCATTTCCTCACATGCGATGATTGCGCTCTGGATTGGCTACGGACTCGTCTTCGCCGCCGTGCTCATCTTGAAGAAGACGAAGAACCTCCTTTATGCCGCGATCGTCGCCGTCGCCACAATCGTCGTCTCGGCGATATATCCGATTATTCAGAATTATACCGATGAACGGATGGTCTTCGAACTCGGTGGCAATGAGCAAAATGGTCACACTTTCGGCTGGCAATTTGGTGCGTATCAATTGGAAGGCGCGAAAGCGATTAAGGACCAACTCCTCGCCGATGAAGAGCCGCTTCCTGACCCGAATTATCCCGAACGGATGGAAGACTTCGCCATCTTCTTCGGCGGCACAGATCCAGGACGATTCGTCCCGACTTATATGATTTACGCGGCGAATTATCGTCCAGATGTCTATCTCATCACCCAAAACGCTCTTGCGGACGATACTTATATGTCGGTTGAGCGTGACCTTTACGGAGATGAAATCTGGATTCCGTCGAAGGAAGATTCCGCGCAAGCGTTCAATATCTATGTGGACGAAGTGCAGCGCGGCGTGCGCCCCGCTAATGGCGATTTGAAGATTGAGAACGGACGCGTCCAAGTGACGGGCGCCCTCGGGGTTATGGAAATCAATGGCATCCTCACCAAGATGATGTTCGACCACGACCGCCTGCGTCACGCCTTCTATATTGAGGAAAGCTATGTCATACCTTGGATGTATGACTACCTCTCGCCACACGGTCTCATCATGAAGATTAATAAGGATCCTACGCCGTATGACCCGAAAGTCGCCGCGAAGGATGCGGACTTCTGGGATTGGTATACGCGGCGCTTGCTGAATGACCCGATGTACCGCCGCGACTTCGCGGGACAAAAGAGCTTTTCTAAGCTGCGTGCCGCGTTGGCGGGCTTGTATATGAAGCGCGGGCGCATCGAAGAAGGGGCTCAGGCGTTCCGTGAGGCGTGCCTACTCTATTCAGCTTCCCCCGAGGCGACATTCCGCTATGTGCAGGAAGTGCTCCTCCCGTTGCGCCAATGGGATAAGGTCCTTGAACTTATGGACTATACGGACTTCCTAGATCCGCACAATTCACGGACGGCTGGCGTGCGGGATTATGTCGTTCGTCTAAGGGCGCTCACAAGCGAAATTGCGATGTTGGAAGCGAAACGCCGCGCTCAGAAGACACTGCCGCGTGAAGAAGCCTATCGCCTCGCCCAAGCGTATCGGGCACTCGGTCGCCTTGCCGAGGCGGCGGACTTGCTGAAGCCTTTCATTGAGAAGGCGACGGATAAGGCGGAGCTCCTCTTCCTCGCGAACACCTTCTGGGAGAGTAACAACCTTGCCGAGGCCGAGCAGGTGCTTCTCAAGTATCTGCGGCAAGCCCCGCGTGAAGATATGCTCGCCTGGGCTATGCTCGCGAAGATTCAGTATCGTACAAATCGCCGCGCGGACGCTCTGCGGAGCATCCAAACCGCGCTTTCGGTTAACCAAAAGCAGACGCTGGAGCTGATTCAGCGCGACAACGAACTTTACGAAATTGCACTTCCTCTCTTCCAGAGACGCAATTAAAGTGCTATAATATAAGAGTCGATTTCAAGAAAGGAATTCTCGAATGCCTAGAACAGATATAGATTGGGAGAAGCTTGGTTTTGGCTTCTCGAATGTGAACTGCCACGTTCGCAGCGTCTGGAAAGACGGTGCGTGGGGTCCGTTGGAGTTCGTCAAGGAGAACACCATCACGATGCACATCGGTGCTTCGTGCTTGCACTATGGGCAGGCGTGCTTCGAAGGAATGAAGGCGTTCCGTCAAAAGGACGGCAAAGTCATCATCTTCCGTCCCGATGAAAACGCTAAGCGCATGCACCGCACAGCCATCCGCACGGTTATGGCACCTGTGCCCGAGGAAATGTTCGTCGAGGCGGCGGAAAAGCTTGTCGCGGCGAATGAGGAGTTTGTGCCTCCCTATGGGACTGGCGGCTCGATGTACTTGCGTCCGCTTCTTATTGGCACGGGCCCGCAAATCGGCGTCGCTCCCGCGAAGGAATATACCTTCATTATGATGTGTATGCCCGTGGGCGCGTATTATAAGGGCGGACTCAAGCCCGTGCGTGCTGTGATTCTCGATGATTGGGACCGCGCAGCTCCACACGGTATGGGCGATGTCAAGGTCGGCGGCAACTATGCCGCGAGCCTCTATGCCCACGAAAAGGCGAAACACGATGGCTGGCCTGTCGAGCTTTACCTCGACGCGAAGACCCACACGCTTGTCGAAGAGTTCTCGACTTCCAACTTCTTGGGCATCAAGAAGGACGGAACTTATGTGACCCCCGATAGCCACTCGGTGCTTCCGTCGGTGACGAATATGTCCCTCAAGCAAGTCGCGGCAGATTTGGGTTGGAAGGTCGAGTGCCGTCCAGTTCCTTACACCGAAATCAAGGAATTCGCCGAAGTTGCCGCGTGCGGCACAGCGGTCGTGGTGACGCCAGTTTGGGAAATTACCCGTGGTACGGATGTTATTAAGATTTCGGACGCGGAACAGGTGGGGCCGCACCTCCAGAAGCTTTACGACACCGTCCAGGGCATTCAGTACGGCGTTTTGCCCGATACCCACGGCTGGTGCCACGAAGTCAAGATTGGCTAAGCGAGAGGATTTCCTCTGACAAAGTGGCTTGAGCGTGCCGTCGATTCCTCGGCGGTACAGGAGCTCGAAGCGGCGGGTTATTCGCCGCTTCTTGCCCGCTTACTTGCAGTGCGCGGCGTTTCGGCGGCGGACGCGGCAAATTGGTTTGCCCCCTCGCTCAAGAATCTTGCCAAGCCCGACGCGTGGTCCGTACTCGGACTCATCGCCGCGAAGATTCTCCATTTTGTTAAAGAGGGGCTTCCCATAGTCGTCTTTGGCGACTATGACTGCGATGGCATTTCCGCGACCGCCATTCTCGTAAAGACAATTGCGCTTTTACCTGGCGCGAAGGTGCGTCCGTTTATCCCCGAGCGCCTCACCGAGGGCTACGGAATGCAGGCGGCGTCCGTCGCGCGTATGCGCCGCGAGAATCCCGATGTCGCCCTCGTCATTACTGTCGATAACGGCATCTCCTCGATAAAAGAGGTCGCGGGACTTAAGGCGGACGGAATTGAAGTCATCATTACCGATCACCACTTGGCGGGCAGCGAATTGCCTGATTGCCTCTTGGCGGACCCCATGGCGGAAGTTCCGAATGCGCCGTGTCCCCCTTGCTTCAAGGGACTCTGTGGCGCGGGAGTTGCCTTCCTCGTTGCCCACGCGCTCGTTTCGCAAGCCAAAGCGGCGAATCTCATTAACGCGTCGAAGTCGTATGCGGGAGAACTCCTTGTCTTGGCAGGTCTCGCCACGGTCGCGGATGTTATGCAGCTTGCGGGGCAAAACCGCATTCTTGTCGCGGAATCGCTCCGTGCCTTTAGGATGTATGCTCCGATTGGACTTCGTGAGCTTTATGACCGCGCCTCAAAGCGTGGAACTGCCGCGCTGACGGCGAAGGACTTCGGCTTTCTGATAGGTCCGCGCATAAATGCGGCGGGACGTATTGGGGACGCGATGGACGCGCTCTCGCTCATCCTTAGTACGGACCGTGAAGACGCGCGTATGCTCGCGCTTAATATTGACTTACTCAATACGAAGCGCAAATCGACTGAGAAGGCGATGACAAACGCGGCACAAAGTCAGATTCTCGCGGATGCCGCCGCACAAGTCATTGATTTGCCTGACGGACACCCCGGTGTCTCGGGCATTGTCGCCGCGCGAATCCTTGAATCCCTCGCCGACAACCCAGTGCCCGTTTGTGTCATTGTGAACGGACGCGGCTCCGCTCGTGCTCCCGCAGGTTACAATGTGAGGGACGCGCTAGACGCGTGCGCGGCACATTTGGCGCACTTTGGCGGACACGCCGCCGCCGCAGGTTTCTCGCTTAAGACGAACGATGTGGACGCGTTCCGCCAAGCTTTCGCGGTGGCGTGTGATAAGCAGCGGGTATCTGGTGCCGCCTCTTTGGCGGGGGCCATTCCTGTAGATGCCGTCGTGACGGGCACGGATTTGACGCTCGACTTTGCCGAAGAAATTGCCAAGATGGCGCCGTTTGGCGAGGGCAACCCCGAGCCCGTCTTTGCCGCGCGGCACTTATATCTGAATGAGATTCGTTCTTTAGGGCTAGATGCCCAGCATCTTTCGCTGACTTTCAAGGACGAGGCTCTGCCGCGTGCGGTTTGGTGGAATCACGCTAACATAATACAGAGCCTAAAAGACAATAAGGCGAAGCCCCACGAAGCCGTCTTCACAATTGAGGCTTCCACCTATGGCGAAGCCCATGTCGAGATTCGCCTCATTTCCCTCACGCCCGAGGAATGAATTGGGCGACGCATTTTCCGTACGGATTATCTAGTGTTTGCGCCCCAATTATGGTATAATATTTGGGTAATGAAGATGTCCTTTAAACTAGTTTTTCTGGGCGCGGCAGTTTGCCTCGCGCCGTTCGGTTTTGCAGAGCCGAACGCGGCACTTTCGGATGCCGAGATTTGGAATGCGGGCGTGGAAGCCTACCGCGCCAATAACCCCACGAATGCGCTGAAATTGTTGCGTCCGTTAATGCTCTCACGCGAATTTGGCGCACGCGCTTCGGAAGTCGTCGCGGCAATTAACTACAAGGCGGCTCATAGTCCCTTAGAAAGCACCAACGCCCTCACGCGCCTCGAGGAAAGTGCCCGCGCGGCACAAATTGCGCTCCGTTCAAGTCCCAAAGATGAACGCCTTAATCGCAACTTCACGCGCGCCACCCAAGATCTCGCGGCACTTCGCGAGACGAAGCACATAAACGATGTAATTGCGGCGGCGAACGGACAAGACCCCGCCGCACTCCTCGACCGCGCCGTGGACGATGCGCGGCAGATTCTCGCTGAGGCGGCGACTTACCAAACAAATGCCGCGCCGCGTGCCGTGGCGCTCGCGGACGACCTTTCGCGCCGCACGGCGCAATTGACGGATATGTGGTATCCCGTGAAGAACGCGATTCACCAGTCTGTCACCAATGAACAGCAAGCGGCAATTATTGAAGACCAAATTACGACCGCCCAAAATCATACCCGCGCGGCGGCGGAGAAGTTTGCCGATATGGATGAGGCGGCATACGGCGACATTGCCGCCGCCGAAGATGATATTACACGCTTTAACAAAATGACGGCGGGAGCCCCGCAGGCACTTGCACGCGATATCGTCGCCCAGTCGAATGCGTGGCAGGATGTGGAAATGATTAACTCGCGCCCGTGGCAACCTGAGGCGCTCGACTATACGCGGCGTTTCCGCGCGGCATTCCCCGCTTTTGCGAAAGCCTACGAACAGCAAGCGCAAGCGGATACCAATAAGCCTCCGTTTACGGCGGAAGCCCAAGCCGAAATCTCTAAGCTTTCAACCGAGCTTGAGAAGAAGCAGATGGAATGCGTGGAGAAGTTGCTTCCCCCCCAGCAACAGGAATGTATTGCCATTCTCGCGCGTATCAATGAATTGATGCCCAAGGATAATAAGGGCGGCGGCTCAAACAACCAAAATCAACAGCAGAATAACCAAAATCAGCAACAGCAACAGAATAACCAGCAACAGTCGCCTGAGAATAACAAGGACGAACAGTCTCAAGGGGACAGTAATCCTCAAGAAAATCAAGAAAACCAGAACGAGGACCAAGAAGGGCAGGGCGAGCAGTCCCCTGAAGAGCAGGAAGCAGAAGCTACTTTGAAGAAAGCGCAAGAGCGCACCGATGAACACGAGGCAGAGAAGAAGGCGCGGATGCGCAAGGCGGTCTTGCCTCCGAATGAAAGGGATTGGTAAATGAAGATTGTTGTAGCATGTGGTGGAACGGGCGGACACGCCTTCCCGGGGCTTGCCGTGGCGCAAGCGTTGCAGAAGCGCGGACACGAGGTCGTGCTTTGGTGCTCGGGACGCGATGTGGAAGCGGGTGTTCTAAGTCAGTGGGAAGGGACTCGTTTCGCGACTGGCGCGAAGCAACTCTCCGTCCGTAATGGCTTCGCGATTCTTCGTTCCTTTCTTAAGTGCCGTCGCGAGATTCGGCGCTTCCGTCCAGATGTTATGCTCGCGATGGGGAGCTATTCCTCCTTGCCGCCCGTCCTCGCGGCATATATCTCGGGTGTGCCAATTGCGCTTCACGAGGCGAACACCGTTCCTGGCAAGGCGGTAGAGTTCCTTTCTCGCTTTGCGAAGTGTGTCGCGACGAGCTTTGATGTGACGGCGAAGTACCTTCCGCATAAACGCGTGGTACGCACGGGGCTCCCTGTGCGCGACGAAATTACGGCTGGCAAACGCTTTGACTTTATTCCACCCAATTCCTTTGTCGTCTTTGTGACGGGCGGCAGTCAAGGTGCCCATAAGGTGAATGAGCTCGCGAGTGCCGCGCTTATAAAGGTTTCGGCGGAAATTGCGCGGCGGACGGACTCTGCGAAGCGTCCCCTCTATATCATTCATCAGACGGGCGTTCTTGATGAGGGACGCGTCATTGCGGACTATGCCAACGCGGCAATACCGAGTCGTGTGCACGCTTTTGAGCGCGAAATGGCGAATGCTTTCGCTTCCGCCGACATTGTCATTGCGCGGGCGGGGGCATCTACTTGTTTTGAACTTGCCGCGTGCGGGAAGCCCGCAATGCTAATTCCGCTCCCGACGGCGATGCGCAATCACCAATTTGAGAATGCCCAAGCCTTTGTCGTGAAGGGCGCGGCGGATGCCGCGAATCAGGCGGATCTCACAGCGGACGCTTTGGCGCGGTATTTGCTCACGAAGTATGACCGCCCTGAGAGCCTCCAGAAGATGAGCGAAAAGATGTCCGCGCTCGCCGACCCGAACGCGGCACTTCGCGTGGCAATGCTCGTCGAGGATGTCGGCGCGGGCACTCACACATTTAAGGAATAAGTTATTTAGGGAGTTTACTATGCAACTTGTGACTACGGCTATCGCACAATCCATGTCCTCCTCAAGCTGGATTCGTAAGATGTTTGAGAAGGGGATTGAGCTTAAGAAGAAATATGGCGAGGATGCCGTCTGTGATTTCTCTCTAGGGAATCCCGATGTTCCACCACCCGCCAAAACGGCTGAAGTGCTCGCCGAAATTGCCGCGAAGGCGACGCAGCCCCTTGCGCTCGGTTACTGTCCGAATGCTGGTATCCCCGAAGTTCGTGCCGCGCTCGCGGAATATCTCACGAAACAACAAGAAACGCCGCTTCAGGGCAAGGATGTCATTCTTACCGTTGGCGCGGCAGGGGGTCTTGTCAGCTTCTTTCGTGCCGTCGTTGAGCCAGGCGACGAGATTCTTACGCCTGCACCCTATTTCGTGGAATATGGTTCGTATTGCGGACACTTTGGCGGCGTTTTGAAGGCTATTCCGTCTATTCCGCCGACCTTCCGTCCCGACATCGCGGCAATTGAGGCGGCAATTACGCCTAAGACGCGGGTAATTATCTTGAACTCGCCAAATAATCCGACAGGGACCGTCTATTCGACGGAAGATATTGCCGCCATTGCCGCGATTGTCGATAAGGTTA
>CAVCJC010000027.1:0-5638 GCA_963602475.1 Lachnospira hominis (ex Liu et al. 2021) | reverse complement strand
AAGTTTGTTGAAGCGCTCCTCGCCGAGAATATTCTCGTAGTGACCGGTAAGGGCTTTGGCTTCGCGGGCTATGTGCGCCTGAGTTATAGTGTGGATGAACAGATTATTCTCCGTTCAGCCGCAGGTTTCAAGCGGGCTATGGAAAGGTTTCGTGCATGATTTTAGCTTCTCTATCACTTCCGCTCCTCCTCGCCGCCGCGCCTCTCTCGGTGGACACGGCTTCACGCACCGTTACTTTCACGGCGACAGCGACAGGTTGCGCGACGACAGCTCCGCTGGAGTTTCTGTTCGTCGGACCCAACTCCGACCGCGATTATGAGGCGCTCTTTGTGACGGACTCTGAACTTAAGGACATCGTTGAGGCGTGCGGCAAGGTTGGCTTGCCCCTTGGTCACCCCATCAACGCCAAAGCGTGCGTCCTGAGGGCGCTTGGCGAGGAAGTTACGCTTACCCCGAATTGTGCATCACTTGTTAAGGATGTTCAAGGCGACGGCAAGGGATTCCCACCCATCATCTATACGGGCGGAATACGCACGCAGAAGGGGGCTCTTGTCGCGGCAACCGAAATGCCCGCGACGCTCTTCGCGCTGTATGATTGCGGACAGTCTCCGCTCCAGTTCAACGCCGTCCTTGACCAGTCACAGAATTACGGTCGCTTCCTGCCCGCGAAAAACTTTCCCAAGGGCGAGCGGCATACTTTTACACTGACGTGGAACGGCGAGAGGTCCGTTAAGGAGAAGGTGCTTAAGCTCACTCCCGCAACTGCCGCGCAGGAACTCGTCCAATTTAGCAAAGAGGCGGGGACGAGCGAATGGAATGTGCTCGCGACTTTCGACAAATCTTTTACACTCAGGCAAGCGATAAATGTCGCGAAAGCACTCGATAGCATTGATTCCGCTCATATTAAGGTCAACGGAACCCAAGAAGGGGAGTTCTACTTTAGAGCCTACTTGCCGCTCGCGGCATGGCGCGACCGCAATGCCCGCCTAGCCCAACCACCAGAGATTCACTTTAAGGCGAAAGGCATTAGCGTCTCGCATATCGTCGAGGATTGGTCGGATCCCAATGCGACGGAACCCAAGTTGAATGTGGTCGAGAAGGACTTCGATTCCGTTGAAAGTGCCGCGCAATATGCCGCGTCCCTCGTTGGCAAGACGCAAACAATGCTCCTTTATGCCGCGCCGAATGAGGCACTCTCGCGACTCTATGATTTCCGCCGCGCCGTGAAGGGCGACATTCTTAATTGGTATATCTTTGAAGAAGAATGAGCTTTGATGATTCCAAACCCTTGGCCGCACGGATGCGTCCCCAGTCCCTCGACGAAGTCGTGGGGCAAGCGCACATCCTCGGTCCTGGCAAGCTCCTGAGAAGGGTGATTGAGGCAGATCGCCTGACGAATGTCATCTTTTACGGACCTCCTGGTTGCGGCAAGACGACCCTCGCGGAAGTCATTGCCCACACGACGAAGCGCGGCTTTGTGCGTCTCTCGGGCGTTGTCTCGGGCGTGGCGGATATCCGTAAGATTTGTGACCGCGCCCGCACCGAACTTGGCGGAATGGGTACGCTCCTTTTTGTGGACGAGATTCATCGCTTTAATAAGTCCCAGCAGGATGTGCTTTTGCCGTATGTGGAAGACGGAACCGTCATTCTCATTGGCGCGACGACGCATAATCCGAACTTCTTCATCAATACGCCGCTCACCTCGCGCTCTCTCGTTTTTGAGCTTCATGCGTTGAGTCCAGCGGATATCGAGACGCTCCTTGACCGCGCCTTGACGGATGCCGAGAAGGGGTTTGGCAAGATTAAGACTGAGTTTGACGCGGACGCAAAGTCCTTCCTCGCGACAATCTGCGAAGGCGATGCCCGACACGCCTTGACCGCACTCGAAATTGCAATGCTCTCGACTCCGCCAAATGAGAAGGGGGTCGTACATCTTACGCTCGATATTATCCAGGAGTGCATCCAGCGTCGGCAAGTGCGCTATGATAAGAAGGAAGATGAACATTACGACACAATTTCGGCGTTCATCAAGTCCATTCGCGGTAGCGACCCCGACGCGGCAATTTATTGGCTCGCGAAAATGCTGGTCGCGGGCGAAGACCCACGCTTTATAGCGCGGCGCTTGGTGATTAGTGCGAGCGAGGATATCGGTAATGCCGATCCGCGCGGCATTTCGGTCGCGACGGCGGCGATGCAGGCGTGCGAGTTCGTCGGGATGCCCGAGTGTGCGCTCAACCTCGCCCAAGCGACGACCTATCTCGCGTCCGCCCCGAAGTCAAACGCGAGCTACCTCGCTGTTAACGCGGCTATGGACGATATTCGCACGGGAGCCGTCCAGCCAGTCCCTGAGAATCTCAAGAATAAGCATGTGAAAGCCATTGGCAGTAACAAAGTCGAGGAATATAAATATCCGCACGACTTTAAGGACCATTATGTAGACCAAGTCTATATGAAGATTCCGAAGAAATACTATAACCCAACAAATGAGGGTTATGAACTCACAATTGGCAAGAGGCTAGAGGCGCTCCGCGCCAAGTTAACATAACCGCCATTAGGCGCAAAAGGAACCAGTTTATAACCACTCAGTACTAGGAGAAAATAACTATGACGGACTACTCGAATCAACCGCCCGAAAATGCCGCGCTTACGAATAATAAGCTCAGCTTGTATTCGCCGACGGATAGTCTCAGCGATTTCCCCGTCCTTAAAGCGTTTCAGCAATACATCAACGAGGAACAAGCCAAAGCCCAAAAACGGATGACGCTCGTTTGCGCGGTCTTTGTCGTTATTCTTGTTCTTGTCGTGAGCGTCTTTACAATTCTGCTCGTGAGCGCCAACCGCGATAATTCCGCCTTGAACGGAAAATTGATGGAACTCGCGATGAATCCGTCACGGGAAGCCGCCGCGTCCAACGGACAGGCTATGAAGTCCATTACGGACACCATAACCCAGCTTCAGGCGCAGATGAGCGAACAGCAAGCTAAGCTTGCTAAGGAGCAGCAAGCCCTTTTTGAGGAAAAACTCAAACTCCTCACGAAGCCCGTCGAAAAAGCCCCTGAAGGACCCTCCCCCGCCCAAATCGCGGCAGAAAAGAAGCTGAAAGAAGCCGAGGAGAAACTTCGGGTTATGAATGACCGCCTGAAGGATGAAAAAGCGAAACTCGCCCGCGAAAAAGAGGCGGTCCGTAAGGAACAAGTCGAACTTCAGCGGCGCAAACTTTATCCTGAGTATTATAACAGTGAAGGGGAGTCCGTAACACCCCCTTCTCAACCCGCACCTACAACTAAAAAGGTCTCGTCCCCTTCTAAGAAGTCCGTACAGCCCAAGAAGTCCACTCAGAGCGGCTATATCGATTACTTCGGAGACTACGAGGACGAGGAAGAAACGCCCGCACCCACTCCGAAGAAGGTAAAGAAGACGGTACCTAAAAAAGAGCCGACTGCCCCCCTTCCCGCCTATGACAATCTGAACCTCGGCTCCGACGACTCCCTCGACTGGCAAATCCCCTTCGATTAAAAGAGGTAGGGAGCTCAAGTCCCTTTCGCCCCGTTAAGTAGCCGTGGAGATTGGGAGAATCGAGAGTAATGATAGGGGTCGCGCGTCGTCAGACCCCATAGCAAAAAATCAACGGACCTCAAGGCGAAAACGACCCGCGCGGCGGCAAATCATCGTCCGCTTGCCGCCAATCTCAACATCGAAAATCGTGACATCGCCCTTACTGTCATAATACGCCACGACCTTCACCTCATACGAAGTCCCAAAGGCAGGCAGGCGCCGAATCTTAAAGTTCTCTGCCTTGTACGCCTCGTCCCACTCCACCTCTGACACATCATCGTGGAATGCTGCTTCGCGCTTTTCAGGGTCAATCTCAAAGATAAGCGTGGCACTTTTTGCCGATTCAGGACGAAACACGAGACGAAACGGCTCGTTCGCCCTTACCGTAAACACCTGCGGCGCAACTGGCGACGCAATCTCGGGCACCCACTTCATCCCGAGCGTACCATCCGCATCCTGAATCAGCTCACGGAAAACTAGCCAGCCGCCCCAACCTTGTAGAGGATTGAGCCATCCTGCGAGAATCCGCCGATTGCCTGAGAATGGTGCAACCATCGGCACGGATAGTCCCTCGTAGGGCGCACGCCCATCCTTCGACCAATCTTCATATGTGCCAGGCGCACCAGACGGACTATACGCGAACTGATAGAATCCTTGAAAGAGATAGTGGTGTCCGTTCCACTCAAACGGGCATGGGCAGTCTCCCTTTGTCGGAACTTCCCCATCATAAAGCTTCCAATCGACCAAGTTATGGCTCGTCCAAATGCCTCTCATATCGCCGTAACCCGCCACAAGCCCGAGCGTACCATCCGCCCGATTATAAATTGTTGGATTCTGCGTCTCGTGAATAATTCGTCCCGACTTCGTGAAATGAATACCATCTTCCGAAACGGCATATGTCGCGCCAATCGGATATTTCGGGTCTTTCGTGCAACGACTCGTGTGGAGTCCGTAAGCAAGGCACAACTTGCCCTCATACTCGAACGGAGTCCCCGTCCCCAGCGTCTCCCACCAATTCTCAATCGGCACAGCGTGCGGATGCTCCACCCAATGAATGAGATTGGTAGACGAAAGGTGCGCGAAGAAGTGTCCGCCATGTCCCGCCTTCGAGCCGTGGTGACGCCGGTCGTAGAGGTAGAAGACGTGGAGGCGTCCGTTGTAGTAGCCGAGCGCGACGTCGCCCACCCAGGCGTTGTGGTCGGCGGGCGTCCAGTACTGGACGCTCCCCGTAATCGGGCGCGAGTCCTTCATGAGCGGCAGGGCGTCCGAGGCGGCCGGCGTCGCGAAGTCCACCTTCTTCACGCGCGGAGAGAGGACCTTCGCTTTCGCCGGGTCGGCCGGCGGACACGGCACGAGGAGCATGTCGTCGTCCATGCGGTCGTCCGCGGCGATCGAGAAGTGCGTCTTCGCGTAGTTGAGGACGACGCGGCGGACGTCGCCCGTGCCGCCGAGGAAGCCGAGCGGCAGTCCGACGCGCGACGCCTCCACGGACGGCATGTGCGCCTCTAGAACAGGACAAGAGCCATCGGACATCTTGAAATTCAAGTAATTACCCTTGCACGAATCGTATTCCTCAAGCGCGGCATCTTTCCCCGCCTCGCGCAGTCCCAATGTCAAACAGCCTGGAATTTCATAGAGGCGCTCAGTCCCCTTCACGCTGTCGAGGTCAATATCAAGCTTAATCGTAAAGCTTGGCTCAGCCGCCAAAAGAGACAAAAAGGAAAAAAGCGACAGAAAAAGCAAAAAGAACGCTCTTTTCATACTACTTCTCCGTATGTGAGACCGAGATGTCGTCAACAAGCCACTTAGCCGTACCGCCACCACCAATCTGCATAAGGTTGTAGCCTTTAAGGATGCTCATATCTCCAAGTGGAATGGCCACGCGAGGACCTTGCTTGTACTTTCCATTAGAACCCTTCACGCTGACGCATCCCCAGGCATTCGTCGAACGGTTGGCGGGTAGCGGCAACATAAGGTCGACTTTGCACCATCGCCCACGCGGCAACGTCCCAATCGAAGTCGTTTGCGCATCCCGCGCCTCATTTCGCACCGTGAACTCATCGCCAAACCGCAACCAGTAGGC
>CAVCJC010000026.1:0-19526 GCA_963602475.1 Lachnospira hominis (ex Liu et al. 2021) | reverse complement strand
AGGGCGGGTTAGCACGGTTGCCGCCCGCCGTGCCGCATGTTGTCAGGCACAAGCAGGAGGGCAAAGTCGAAGTCGAGAGTCGAAGTCGAACAATGGTCGGAGTTTGTAGTCCCGTACCCAAGATTCTGTTAATCTTACGGACGGCTAAAGCCGCCCGCTCCGATAAGCGCTCCCAACCCTAATCCTAAAATCCTGTCAAAAACAGAATCAAGCGATTAACAATTTCTCTTTCACCCATTGACAGCGCGGGCCTATTTTTGGTATACTTTTGTCAACATAACTCACAGGAGGTATCAATGCAGACTAGCAAATTCGCTTTCGCCGCTCTCGCGGCACTCTCTACCGCCCTCACCGTTTGGGCGGGACCTTACGACGCGGCGCTCTTGCGCGGACGCACCCTCGAAGGCTCCGCCTTCTATGCGCCTGGCGCGAAAATGACTTTCGAACTCACCCTAACCCACGCGGAAAACATTCCGTCTGATTCCTACTTCATTAAGTGGGAGCGTACAGGCGATGATGGCAAACGCGAAAGCGGCAAAGTACCCGCAGACTCAACAAAACCGCTCATCATCGAAACCTCCCTCAAAGTGCCGGGCTTCGTCCGTATCTACGCGGAACTCGTAGACAAGGATGGCAAAACTTACTACAAGGACGAAACAAAGTTCCGTGGCGATGCCTGCAAAGTCTTCTTCGATGGTGGCGCGGGTGTCGAACCCGAGAAGCTACAAGGCATTCCCGAACCCGCCGACTTTGATGCCTTCTGGACAAAGCAAAAGGCCCGCCTCGCGGCAACACCCCTCTCAGCCGTCCGCAAGGAAGTCCCCAACGATATCGCCCGCGTCTATGCCGTGGAAGTAACCTGCGCTGGAGTGCGTCCTGTGACAGGCTACCTCTCCATCCCTAAGGATGCCTCTGCCACAAAGAAGTATCCGTGCCGCCTCGAAGCACACGGCTACGGAATTTGGGCACCCTACAAGCCACCAAAAACGCCGCGTACGGACGAGATTGTCCTCAACATCAATGCACACGGAGTCCGACTCGCCGAGTTTGGCGCGGACGAAGCCTACTACAAAGCCATTCGTTGGGAGATGCAAAGTAATGGCTACGGACACGCCTTTGACCCGAAGCAGAATGCCGACCCTGAAGTTGCCTACTTCAACGGAATGGCTTTGCGCGTTATGCGAGCACTCGAATACCTTAAATCCCTTCCCGAATGGAACGGACGCGACCTCATCGTCTCGGGCGGCAGCCAAGGCGGACTCCAGACCATCTGGGGCGCGGCACTCGATGGCGATGTAACGCGAGCTGAGTCGGACATCACTTGGTGTTGTGATATGGGTGGCACGGCACTCGGACGCAATCGGGGCAACTGGTATGTTCCGTGGGTTCCTGCGCTCGGCTACTACGACCCCATCAATATGGTAAAGCGCATCCCGAAGACCTGCACCACCATCATTCCTCGTGCAGGACTCGGAGACTACACTTGCCCGCCCAGCGGACTCGCCATTCTCTACAACAACATTCCAGGCCCGAAGAAGATTACTTGGGTGCAAGGCTCAACCCATCTCTACATTCCGCCTCAACCCAACGACACCTACACCTGCTCGGCAAACATGCCCACGCCCGACAAGAACTAGGGTGTCTAATTAGTGCGGGGCGGAAGGGTTACTTTTTGGGTGGAGTGTTTTGTTGGCGCCACTGGCGGAGGGTGAGGCCTGTGCGCTGTTTGAAGAGGCGTTTGAGATAGCCGGGCGAACCCCATCCGCAAAGATTGGCAATGGGGTCTATTGCTTGTTTCGGATTGCGCAAAAGCTCATAGACCCGCGTCAAGCGAACTTGCGTAATCTCTTCGCCCATGCTATGCCCCGTCATCTCCTTGAAGCGCATTTCCGCGATACGCTCATTGAGGCCCATATACGCGACAACATCCGATACATGAATCCCCTTGCAGGCTTCGCGGCGGATATAATCAAGTGCCTCGTTAATCTTGGCGTATCCTTTCGTCAAACGCCGCGTAGAACGCCGAGGTGTAATCCCAATTGGCTCATAGAGTATCTTCTCTGGTGCACAACTCGGATTCCCTAGCCGCTTCAGCAGAAGTTCCGCCGCGAGGCGTCCCCCTGTTTGGAAATCGGGCCTTACGCTCGTCAATGTGGGGCGCATATAATCGCAGACGGCGGGTTCATCGTCCACACCCACGAGCATAAAGTCGCCTGGCACGGAATAGCCTTCCATTTGACAGACATCAAGGACGACTGCCGCGAAGTCATCGCTCGCCGTGAAGATGCCGCATCCGTGAGGCAACTTCTTCAAGAATGGCTTCAAACGCCGCGCGAAGTCCGCTTTATTGCCGAGCGTCCATGGGTCATTCAGAATTTGGCACGAATACCCAAGTGACGCGAGACGTTCGGCGAAAAACTCCTCGCGTTGACGGCTCCAAATTACTTCTTTTGTCCATCCAATGAAAGCAAATGAGGTACAGCCGCAACGAAGAAGTTCGTCCGTAGCGAGTTTAGCAATGGCGGCGGCATCATTCGTCACGGTGAAAGTCTTGGGAGACTCTAACTTCGACAGCGGAGGATCAAGATGGACGACGGGAATGCCGCGCCAGACACTGTCGGGCACATCAATCTTCCCCGAGCCCTCGACAATACAGCCGACGGGCTTCCAATAGCCCAGCACTTTCGGTACGGGTTCCGTTAGACGGATAAGCTCAATTTCTTCGACGCGAAATCCCCTCGGCAGCAAGGCTTCCCTCACGCCCGTAAAAGCGTGGACGCGGCTCCCCGCGTGCAAATCGGTTACAAAAAGAACGGTTTGCATAGGCTACTCCTTTGCTGGGGGTTTATTGCACCACGCGTGGATTCCGTTCGCAATAGCCTCGGCCATATAGCGACGGCGGGCAACATTCCAAATTGCCGCCTCGCCCTCAGGCGAAGTGACAAAGTCGACTTCCACGAGGCAACTCGGGATTTCCGGATTGCGCGTCACCGCGAGATTGCCCATCATCACGCCATTATTGGGCATCTCCCCTTCGAGTGCCTCATCAAAGGCGGACGAGATATCTTGCGCGAGACTACGCCCAATATCATTCCACGCGTAAACTGCCGCGTAGCGCAGTTTTCTCGGGTCTTTATCGAGTGGCGGGGCATTATGGTGAATCGAGATAAATGCCGCCGCCTTTTCTTTGTGGGCGAGCTTCGGGCGGTCATAAAGCGGAATAAAGACATCCGTCTCACGCGTCATCAGCACGCGATAGCCAAAAGCTTCCAATGCCTTCTTCACTTCGCGTGCCGTCAGCAGATTCGCCTGCTTCTCGTAGAAACCATGCGGACTCAGTGCGCCCGTGTCATCTCCGCCATGACCTGGGTCGAGAACAAGCGTCACCTCGGGTGGGGCTTTGCCAAAAGGCGAAGGCTGGGGGGTATCGCTCGCGTACGGCAGCTTCTCCCACTTCTTCGGCGGCTTCTGAGGTCCAACTCCCTGTGAAAGGATGGGCTTTGGTTTCGCGGCGACTTTTACCGTGAAGTTCGTCTCGCCCGACTCCTTGCCCGCCCAAGTGACGCGGACGGCATTCGTCTCGCCTGTCGTCAGCGGGATAACCGTCGCCCACGCCCCCGTACGGAAAACCTCCACCGCCGCGCCATTCACGGTGACATTCGTCACGCCGCGCGGCACGGCACCAATTACATAGACCGTGTCTATCGCCGGCAACTGCTGTGACGGACGCGGAAAGGCAATTGTAAGTGCCGCGAAAAGTGCCGCGAAGCCACCCATTAACCAAGCGCCTTCACAAGTGCCGCGAAGAAGTCGTCATAGCTCTCAAACGCCGCGAGGTCGGGGTTATCCTTGCGGATAGAGTCCGTCGTCCGAAAGAGGAAGCCCACCTTCGAGGCACGAATCATCGCGAGGTCATTAAAGCTGTCGCCTGCCGCGATGGTCTCGCATCCGCAGCTCTGGAGTGCCTTCACCGTGGTCAGTTTCGATTGCGGACAGCGCATGCGGTAGCCCGTAATCTTGCCCTCGGGCGAAACCTCGAGCGAATTGCAGAGAATCGTGGGCCAGCCCAGCTTCTTCATAAGCGGCGCGGCAAATTCGGCAAAAGTATCCGAAATAATCACGACTTGGGTCTTTTCACGCAGTGCGTCCAGGAACTCCTTCGCTCCCGCGAGAGGTTCAATCGTCGCAATAACTTCTTGGATTTGCTGGAGTCCGAGACCGTGTTTCTCGAGAAGGTCAATGCGATAGCGCATGAGCTTATCGTAGTCGGGTTCATCGCGCGTAGTGCGCTTAAACTCAGGGATTCCCGTCGCTTCCGCAAACGCAATCCAGATTTCGGGCACGAGTACGCCTTCAAGGTCGAGGCAGACAATGTTCATTTGTTAGTTTCTCCTTCGTTGGAAGAGTTAATTTGTTCAGAAAGTTCAATAGCGTCCTTCGGACGCGGCAAGGCACCCAATTCGACGAGGGCTTCACCCGCGAGGAAGAGTGAGCCACAAATTAGCGTCGCGCCCCCCGTCGCCGAAAGTGCCGCGCTCAGCGAGGGTATCGCTTCCGCCGCCATTCCCGCCGCGTGCATCCGCCGCGCCGTTTCTTCGGCGGGGAGCGAGCGCGGACTCGAGGTCCGTACCGCAAAAGCGCGCGAAATATGCGGAGCGAGAATGCGCAAAACCGCGTCACTATCCTTATCCGCACAAAAGCCCGCGATAAGTTCGAGTTTTGTCTCGCCCAAACATTCCGTTAGGGCTTGGGAGAGGGCTTTCGCGGCAGGGGGATTATGGGCACCATCCACGATGAAGCGTCCGATACGCTGGAAGCGTCCTGGCCACACGACTTTCGCGAAGCCTTCAAGGCACTGCGAATATTTAGAGGACGAAGCGGGGAAGAGTGTCTCCAAAACCGCCATCGCCGTTTGGGCATTCTCACGATTAAAGGAACCCGCGAGCGCGAGCTGGGTGGGGACTTCCTCAAGTTTTACCTTATCAGGCGCGTACACATATGCCGCCCCAACTTCCTCGGCGCGTTTACGGATAACACTTTGTGCCTCAGGGGCATTTTCGCCAAGAACGATGGACACCTCGCGCTTGATTATCCCCGCCTTCTCGGACGCAATCTGCTCGAGGGTATTGCCGAGCCACGCGCAATGGTCTAGCCCCACGCGCGTTATAACCGCGCATTCTGGGACACAAAGGTTGGTCGCGTCCAATCTGCCGCCGAGCCCTGTCTCTAGAATTGTAAAGTCGGGGTGCTCCTCGGCATACAAACAAAAGGCAACGACGGTTAAATACTCAAAATAGGTTAATTCCTCAAACTCTTCGCCCTGCATATGGGCAACAATCGCGTCCAATTTGTCGTCGGCGACAGGTGCTCCCTTCAAAAAAAAGCGCTCATTGAGCGAAACGAGATGGGGCGAGGTGTAGCGTCCGACATTGTAGCCGGCGGCAGTAAGTGCCGCGTCCAGAAGTGCGCACACGGCACCCTTCCCATTCGTGCCCGCGACATGAATAGCCCGAACCTTCTTTTGGGGATTGCCCAGCACTTCCAGTGCGCGGCGCATAGCCTCCAGCCCTGGCTTCATACCAAAGCGGCGACGACGCGCCAATTCTTCACGCAAGGTCCTCATCGTCCAATCCAAACTGCCGCGACCGCCGAGAGCGCATAGCCGCCCAAAATAAGCCACAACTTCTTGTCCGTTAGAAGAATCCGCTCGGGACGCCCCACATCCCTCTTGCGATGAGTGAGATACATATAGCGCAAAACGCCCGCCAAAACAAAGAAGGAAGTCGTCCAAAGGAGCGGAAAGCGGTGCCCCATTTGAGAACGCAGCGTATACGCGAGATATTCACCGACAGAAGCGAGCCCCGCGAAGATAATGAGCACACCCAAGAACTTCGGATGATACCGCTTAAGGACGGCACGCGATTCCCGCGCGACTTCCATCTCATTTTGGCGCTTACAAAAGGCAAGGAACATCGAAAGTGTGAAAGTACACACGAGGAGCCACGGCGAAACATACGCCGCGATAATTGCCGCGCCCGCCACAGCACGAAGGACGAATCCGAGCGCCAAAGTCGCGACATCCACATAAGGGACGCGCTTCAAGAAGCCCGTATAAAGGCACTGCATTATCGTGTAGGCAAGCATCGTACCAAAGGCGAGTGTGCGTGAGGGAAGTACCATCACAATGCAGGCAGGATACGCGAAGCCAATCGCGAAAAGGACGAGCGCGACACGCACCGCCGAAATGCGCGAAATAAGCCCCGCCGCGATGGGGCGCAGGCGCTTAATCGGGTGGCACCGGTCGGTCTCGAAGTCCGAAACATCGTTGAGCAGGTAGAATGCGGAAGATACGAACGAGAATGCCCCCGCCATAAATAGGGCGAGGAGAAATGACTGCCAACCGCGCACAATTTCCTTCTGACTCGCGTCCGCGACGGAAAAGAACCACGCCATCATCACAACGCCGTTCTTGGTCCATTGCTCAATACGGATTTCCCGCAGCCAAATTAGGAATCGCTCTTTCATTCTTCTACTGCCCTCTCCGCTCCCGTCGTCCAGCGAATGAGTCCCCAGAAGAGCGCGTGATTCGTCTGCCCCGAAGGCAGGGATTCCGTCTCATAAAGCGTCCAAAACTTCGCCCAATTGCGGTCAATCGCGGGCACCCAACGGATTGGGAAGAGCGCGAGGAAGCGTCCGCGCGTAATTTGCGTCTCGGGCTCAGTTTCCGATTCCCAAAGCGGCCAAAGGCGGAAATGGTTGCGCCCCGACGCATAAAACGGGAAAACCCGCGTCTCATCATCATAAAGCTCGATAAACTTCCATCCAAACCGCGTCACTTTCGAAGTCGCCGCGCCGGTACGGTAGGCGTAAGTGGTATCGGTCTCATAAAGCGGCCAAAATGACCACCGCTCCCGCGTCGGACCCTTCTCGTGCTCAAAGAATGGCCAGAGAATCCGTAGCCGCGAACGGGGCGGCAAATTATTATGGGACGCGGTTTGGGCATATGAGAAGAATGGCGGAATCCACATATCCTGGGTCTCGCGAGCGCGGCGAACCTGCCCATAAAGCGGCCACACCATCCACGAATAGCCCGCCCCCGCCGTGTCGCGGTCTTCGTCGTAGTTCGCCCAAGTGACAATCGGCCAAAGGGCAGCCTGCGCCACCGATTCGCGGCGTTTATTGAGGCAATAGAATGGCCAAAAGCTCCATGCACCATCCGAACGCCACGAAATGAAAGGCCAGAGGACGGATGTCGTTTCCATCCACTCCTTTTGGGACGGACGCGGCATTTTGTAATTCATCCAAAGCGGCCAGAGACAGAAACGGACATCATACATAAAGAGGACATGCGGATGATTCCCCAAAATCGGGAAGAGCCCCGCATAAGTTCCGTAGTTTTTATCCTCGCCATTAAACCAAATGGGCACAACCGAGAATTGGTAGCCATCGTCCGTCGTATGCGCTTTATAGTCGAGAACATAGCAAAACCGCCACCAGTCGCGGTGCGCCGTGAAGACGGGCCACAGTGCATCCGTCACCTCGCCCTCTTGCGAAAACAAGGGACGCGCCGCCACATAATCGGGCTTCTGTTCGTAGAGAGGTCCGATTTGGAAGGTGGTTGCGAGAATTAGAAGGCTACTTAACACGGTCGGCGAATTCCTTAAACTCCTGCTGTTCGTAAGGGGAGAGTTCGTTCAGGCGACGGCGCACCTTGATGATGGTCGTGCGCGTATGCTTCACATCGCCGCGTGCAAATTGAACGCGCGCAAGCGTAATTAGCATACGAACATCTGTTTCGCGTCCGTTTTCGCCTTTTGAGAGTTCCACAGCCTTCTCAGCGGCTTTTTCGGCTTCATCGAGGTTACCATTACCGTCCAAGAGGGACGACGCGAGGGTTTCCCACGCGACATAGAGCTTGGGGTCGGCTTCCGTCGCCTTGCGAGCAAAATGGACAGCTTCGCCCAAGCGTTTGCCGCGCCGCAAAACTTCCGCGAGGTCATTGAGGGCGAGAGCGAGGGGCTTCTCATTATCCACACTACGGCGCAGGAAGCCTTCCGCTTCCGTATAGCGTCCGTTCCTCAGCGCGATAGAGCCGAGCACATAGTTGGCGAGCGGAGCGCGGCGGTTACTCTTAAGGACTTGCTTCGCTTGGGCTTCGGCATCGACGGTGTCATCGAGTTGGATGTCGAGGCCGAGGATAATATCGCGTGTTCCCGCGAGATCGGGACGGTTCCGCGCGGCAACGACGAAGGCATCGCGTGCGGCGCGGCGATTTTCGGTATCATTCTTGCGCATCATAACGAATGCGCGGGTAGTGAGGAGGTAATAGTCGTCGGCAGAACGCGCCTGCTTCTCCATAGCGGGGAGAATTTCTTTTTCGAGTTCCTTCTCAAACTTCGCCCGCTCGGTAGCGTCTTTTGTTTCATCAATCTGGCGCATAACAGTTGCCGCGAGGAAGCTCCACGCCTGCATATCATCCTCGTGGGCATCGGTCAAGCGCCGCAGAATCTTCTTAGCCCCCGCCGTATCGTTCTTCATCAAGAGGAGGAGCGCCTTCTCAGTTTGAGAGCGCGCATCATCGCCGCCCGCCTCAGTAGCCTGTTCCAAGTAGCCGACCGCCTTCTGCAGGTTGCCATCCAAGAGTTCGAGGCGTGTAAGACCAATGAGCGCATCGTGATTCGCCGCGTCCTTGGCGAGAATGTCGCGATAGATTTCGCGGGACTTCTTTTGCTGATTGTCGCTCGCGTAAAGTGCCGCCATCATATTCATCATCGTCACACGGCTATCCGTCGGAATAAAGTCAATGGCGCGGCGAATTTGGTTCAGACCCTCACCTGGCAAACCCGAACGCGCCCAGCCGAGTCCGAGCCGCGCGAAGAGTTCCGCATTGCGGATATACCCATAATAAACGGAGAGGCTCCCGAGGCGGTAGCGGCGCTCGGAGTCCGCGACAATCGCCTTCATCTGCTTCGTCAAGTCGCGTTGTTTGGCGCGTGCCTTATCAAAACCCGCGTCCGCCATGCCGAGTTCATTGAAAAGTGCGCTGATGTTATCCGAATCAATCGAGTTCAGCACAAGTTCATACATCGCGAAGGCTTCCGCATCCTTCTTTTGGCTTTGCAGATAGAAGCCGAGGTCATTGGCGATAAGCCCGAGGTGGCGACGCAAATTGAGGCGTTGGCGCTCGACGGGGTCCTCAATTTCGCCGATGCGGTGACTGCCCCAGCCCTTGGGCGCGGCAAGGAGCTTATCGTACTCAGCCCACGCGTCCAATGTGCCGAGCCGCGCGAGGTCCGCACCAAAGAAGAGGAACTCAGGGACTGGTTGCTTATGAGCGTAAAGCCAAAGGTCGGGCGTACCAAATACTGCGACCCGATTGACGATGTTGGAATCTGCCGCGAACCAGTCCTGCACGAAGGGCCACACGCCAAGTTCCAAAGAAAGCGCGAGATTCGCCGTGTTTTCGCCCATTATGTTCTCGCTCTTCACAAGCTCCCCGAGCCGCGCGAGATATTTCTCGTCCATATCGCGCTGTAGGCAAATTAAATGGAGCTTCTTACCCGCCTTATTCGCCGCGTAAAGGAGATGGTTGTCGAGGGTGCCGTCCGTCACAAACCACTCGCGCGAACCCAAATCGGCAATAATCTTTTCTGCCGCGATATCCGCGAACTTGCCGCGTGCGCCATCAAAGCCGAGGAAGCAATTGATGAAGAGCGCAATCGCCATAACGAGCGTGAAAATGCCGCCCACCGCGAGCCCAATCGGACGCGCAAAGTGCGAGCGCCGCTCTTTTTCGTCCACGCCTGATTCGGACGCAATGGGTAGGGTGATTTGGACGAGCCAATAAACGACGACATACGCGACGAGGAACGCGGCAAAGGCGGAAGCCGCGACAGGCAAAACGCCGTAAGTGCGCATCGCCGAGGATGGCGCGAGGGGCGAGGCGTAGGCGATAATCGCGAGCACCGTCATAAACATATTAAAGAGCCACCCCATCCATGTACAGTCTTTCGTATAGGCGCGGCGGGAAGCGACAAGCGCGACCAGCGCGGGCACGACCGCGAAACAAGGCACGACGAGCGAACTCTTCGCGGCAATGTCGAAGCGTAGGCACATCTTTTGAGCCTTAATAAACGCCCCGAAGTCACCAATTGTGCACGGAATGAATATCGCCGCCGTCAAGGCGCACGGCACAATGAAAGCCGCGAGCGCCGCGCCCGGATTCTGCTTTTGCGAACTTGAGAGCACCCAAACGGAAATGATATAGAGCGGCAGGAGATAGATGAAAAGAAGGCTATCCGAAAAGCCCAAGCCCACCATAACACCCGCGACGAGCGTGCTCATAATCCCCAACGCCCGCGAAGAACCCCCAAGCGGAATAAGTGCCGCGCAAGCGAGCATTGCCCAGAGTGTATCAAAGAGGCGCGGTTCAAAGTGCGTCGCCGCTTCACGCACGGCGGGGGTCAGGGCAAAGACAATTGCCGCGACAAGTCCCCCCACTCGCGCGTAAGAGTACGCCTTCGGGGCTGTCGTGGAAGCTAAAAGCCGCGCCCGAAGGAGGGTGTTCACAAGCAAATACAAGACGACGACCGCGAGAAGTCCCATAATCGGCGCAAGAATATTCGCCGCGCCAAGTCCCTTCGCGAAAAGCGCCATAAGCGGGTACGGATTATAGTCCGCGACATCAAGGGCGCGCCAAACAATGGCGAGGCGTGCGCTTTCGCCCGGGAATAGGTAGTCCGCGACGGACGGAAAATACACAAGCGCGGCAAAAACCGCCAGTCCCGCCATTAGGATAATGTCGGACTTCTTAGATTCACTCGTAAAGAACTTCATCTTTTTTCTCCTTCTTCAATGTGAACACTACTATTATACCATAAATTGGGCGTGCATTTCGCGCACTCCTTCATGATGCCAACTATCAAGTCGCAGGCGCCGCCCTCCAACCGTGATAACCGAAATGCCCTTCTTCGTCCACGCACGGTCGTCGACTTTCGTTATATCCTTGTAAGTATAGGCACGATTATCCCAAGTAAAGCCCTTCTCATCAAATGCGACATTAAGGCGCGAAGCTTTCAGAAGCCTACCGCCAATCGTGAGTGCCGCGAGGGCGGCGAGGACGGAAAATAAATATTGCGTGCGTGTTTTCTGCGTCTTGAACGCCTCCAAGTCACATCCAGCGGGCGGCTCCGATTGCTCTATTGAGACATAGAGTTCCCGCGCCGACATTCGCGGATACGAGATAAGTCCGTCATAAGCGAACCAAACGAAGAGTGCCGCCATTAAGAGCGCCACAGCGCCATGACGACGCGCATATTCTTTATTGAGTTTGAGTTTTGTCATAAAGCCCTCGGATGATATTTGCGGTGAACTTCGCCAAACTTAGCGGTGTCCACGTGAGTGTAAATCTGTGTTGTGCCAATATCGGCGTGCCCCAAAAGTTCCTGAATGGCGCGGATATCCGCCCCGTGCTGTAGCATATGGGAGGCGAAGCAGTGACGGAGCACATGCGGGGAAATTCGCTCGGGGGCAATCCCGACTGCGGCGGCGCGTTGACGAATAATTTTGAAGATGCCCTGGCGCGTAAATGCCTTGCCAAAGCGCGTCACAAATAAATGCGTCTCCGCCGTGCGGCCCTGCACAAAATGAGGACGCGCCTTCTCTAAATAAGCATTTATCGCTCGCCCCGCCGCCGACCCCAGCGGCACCACGCGTTCTTTCGAACCCTTGCCCACGATACGGACCAATTCGCCGTCCGCGACAATGTCGGCGAGGTCGAGTCCGCACGCTTCGCTGACCCGCAGTCCACAACCATACATCGTCTCGAGGAGTGCCCGATCGCGCAAGTTTCGCGGGTCATCGCCTTTAATCTCGTCGAGCATCGCGAAAACTTCCTGTTCCGTCAAAATACGCGGCAAAGGCTGCGCTTTCTTGGGTGGGTCAAGGAGTTCCGTTGGGTCGTGGGCAATGCGATGGCGCTCGCGCAAAAAGTGATAGAATTGGCGAAGCGCCGCCGTGCGACGTGCGCGGGTCGTCCCCTTGCGCCCCCCCATGCGCTCTTCCTGCAAAAAGGTGACGATTTCCTCACGCGACATATCGCCACTCTGGGTCTTGCCTCGTGCCGTAGCCCACGCGGCAAAAATAGCCAAGTCCCGCGAATAGGCGAGGACCGTATTTTCCGCCATACTACGCTCAAAGCGCAACATACCCAAAAAGGCTTCTATGTCGTCCGCGAAGTTCACAGTCGTGAAATAAAGTCGTTGATGAGAGAGCGCATATTCGGCTTTGCCGCGCGTCCCGCCGCCATAACTTCCTCGTGATTGAGGGGTTCTTTCGAAATTCCCGCCGCGAGATTAGAGACAAGCGAAAGCGCGGCAATCTTGAAGCCGCACGCGCGTGCAAAAATAGCCTCGGGCACTGTCGACATTCCGACGACATCCGCCCCCTGTTGCTGGTAGGCGCGAACCTCGGCGGGCGTCTCATAGCACGGACCGAGCGTATAGGCATAAACGCCGCGCATAATCCGTAGCCCCAAGCGATACGCCCCCGCGCAAAGCAATTCTTGGTAGCGCGGCGTATAAACGCCGCTCATATCAGGGAAGCGCGGACCCCACTCGGGATTGGCAGGACCAATAAGCGGATTCACCCCCGCCGTATTGATATGGTCATTAAGGACGACGAAGTCGCCAGGTTGAAGCGCGGCATTGACTCCGCCCGCCGCATTGGTGAGCAGAACCGCCGAGCACCCCATACGCCGCAAAATCTCGATGGGGAATACGACACGCTCCCAGCCGAGCCCTTCATAGTAGTGGTGGCGTCCACACCACGCGGCGATGGTCTTGCCTTCTTTGCGATAGAGAATGAACTCCCCCGCGTGACCTTTCACACTCGAAGCCCCGAGTCCCGCGATATCCGCATAAGAGACCCGCGCAATCACTTCGTCCATCTCAAGCGCGTCGCCCCAGCCACTGCCCAGCACAATGCCCAAGTCAGGCACCGTACTAAAACAGCTATCGGGAAAGCACGCGGCGGCTTTATCAAAGAACTCTTTATTCATTTTCGCTCTCTCCCAATGTCTGCGTGTAGGCGACGGGCCAACAAGTGGAAGTAAAGCCATCATACGGACAGTTCCGTGAGAGGCTCACGCTCTTCGACAAATCCCACTTATGCGGCGTACCAATCTCAAGACGGGTACGCGGCAGATTGGAGAGCACCAATTTGTAGTCGCTGGAAAATAGCGTGCGCGGCATTTCCGTCCAAGCGCGTGCCCAGTCCGCGAGCGGCATTCCCTCTTCCTCCACCATAACTTGGTAGGTAATAGCAACGGCGGTCTCAAGCCCGATAATGCCATTCGCGGACTTCTCGAAGCCCTGCGACTTCGCGGCACTTGGGTGCGGCGCGTGATCCGTCGCGAACATCAGCACTCCATCCTTAACCGCCTTGCGCAATTCGGCGCGATCTTCGCGCGTCCCAAGAGGCGGCGCCATCTTGAAGTTCGCGTCATCCACCGTCAAATCATCGCAGGTCAAAAGCAGGTGGTGCGGGGTCGCTTCCGCCGATACAGGGAGCCCCTCTTTCTGTGCTTCGCGAATCAATTCCACGCCTTGCGCCGTCGAAATATGCTGGATATGCAAACGGCACCCCGTCACGCGGCAAAGCGAGAGGTCGCGGCGAATAGCGTCCGTCTCTACTTCAGGGACAATTATCGGCAAGTTAAGCTTGCGGGCGAGGGCACAGTCACGGATTACTCCATGCGGATGATTCTTCCAAGACATGGCGTGGTCGCAAATGGCGACACCCCGGCCCCTAGCGCACCACATCGCATCTTCCATTACATCGTCATCCTCGACATAATTGCCGTCGTCCGTAAAGAATACCGCGCCATCCTCGACGAGATTGAACATATACGAGAGTTTCTCGCCACGCCGCCCCATCGTTATGCAGGCGGAAGGAAACACCCGCACGCTATCAGGACTCATAATGTGAAGGTTCTTCCTTACCCAATCACACGAATCTCCAGGGGGTGTCGTGTTGGGCATAACAACGACGGCAGCGAAGCCTCCGCGTGTCGCGGCGGCGAGTCCCGAGGCGGAAGTCTCCGCTTCGGGCATACCCGGATCCCGAAAGTGCGCGTGCACATCGATGAAGCCATCGAACTCAACTATTTCGCTCATTGTTTATACCCTCCTTACTTACAAGATTAGTTGCCTCACGGGAAAAGCCGCGCTGGATACTCCCCCGCCGCGACAAGTTTCGCGAGTGCCTCCACCACAAAAGGCTTGTCCTCGCGATAGGTGACACCAAACCAGCGGGATTCCGTGGGCAGAACGCGGCAAGTCGCCTTGCCCTCGTGGATGAGTTCATCTACCACAAACGGAATATACCATTCGCTCTTCTCTTTCGCACCATTTTCGGCGAGCCATGCGGGGAAGCGTTCCTCGAGTAGCGCGAAAAGGCGCGGCGTAAAGCCCCAGAGATTCATCGAGACACGCGCATCGAGCGGAACTTTCACGGACGCGGCAGGGTCTTCCTGATTCTCAGCGACCGCCTCCGCCTTCACAAGCTTCAGCATCTCCGTTACCCCTGCGAGATATCCTTCCTCCGTCACCGCGCAAACGCCGCGCGCGACAGACCCATTTTCCGAGAGCGTATTCTCGAGTTTGTAGCCAACCATCGCGAGGGAAAGCGGTTCTTTATCTTCCGCCGCGCTCAAGAATGCCCCGAGCCGTGCGAAAGCGTCGCGTCCATAAAAGTCGTCCGCATTGATGACGGCGAAAGGCTCCTTCACCAAGTGCCGCGCCGCACGCGTCGCGTGGGCAGTTCCCCACGGCTTGACGCGTTCCGTCGGCACAGTATAGGGACTCGGCAAATCGGCAATATCCTGGTAGCAATATTCAACAGGGATGTGCCCCGCGTACTTAGAGCCGACTTTGGTCTTAAACTCTTCCTCAAAGTCGTGACGAATCACAAAGACCACCTTGCCAAAACCCGCCCGCTTCGCGTCAAAAACGGAATAGTCGAGTATCGCCTCGCCCGAGGGTCCCACGGGATCGACCTGCTTGAGTCCGCCATAGCGCGAACCCATTCCTGCCGCGAGCACAACTAAAGTTGGTTTTACATTAGCCATTTGCTACCTCTTTCTTCTCAATCTTTTTACGCGCAATGCGTGCGACGATGCGCGAAGCCCCGAGATTCGTGAACCCGAGTGCCAACAAGAACTTGCCCAGCGGATGCCGCGATTCCGCCTTCACTTCGCAGACTTCAATGCCATCTGCCGCGCAGAGCGCCTGAAAGTCCTTGAGCGTAATGCAATGAATATTGGGCGTATCGTACCACTGAAACGGCAACGCCTTCGAAACAGGGAGCCGCCCCAAGAAGCCCAAAACAAGACGGATTCTATATGCCGCGAAGTTCGGGAACGAGACAATCGCTTCATCCGCGATGCGCAAAGCTTCTCTGAGAAGTCCGCGCGGATTCTTCACTTCCTGCAAGGTATCCGAGCAAATCGCGACATCATAATGCTTGTCGCTGACAAGCCCAAGCCCCTCATCCGCATCCTCCCAAAAGAGGCTATTGCCATCCGCGACCGCCTCCTTGAATTGGTCAATGTCGATTTCTACGCCATCCCCCGTAACCCCGAGGTCGTGGCGAAGAAGGTTGAGGAGCGTTCCGTCGCCGCATCCAATATCAATGACATGCGCCGTGGGCGAGACCATCTTCACGACATTCTGATAGAGCCGCCGTTGCCACTTCATAACACGCGGCGTATGGGGACAAAGAAAGCCCCCAACGAGTCCCGAGAGATCCTCGATATCCGTCAAAAACGAATCGTGCCCCGTGCCCGCCTCAAGATGGCAATAAGTGACGCGCTTGCCCGCCTTCACGAGCGCGGCAGTTATTTCTTTGGACTGCGCCGCCGAGAAAAGGATGTCCCCCTGATACGAAACCACGAGGCACTCCGCCTTGACCCGCGCACACGCCGCGTCGAGCGACCCATAACGCGCCCCAGCGTCAAAGAGGTCCATCGTGCGGGTAATGTGCAAGTAGCTATTCGCGTCAAAGCGGTTGATGAACTTCACCGCCTGGTGGTCGAGATAACTCTCAATTTGGAAGTCGGTACGGAACTCCTCCACGCGGCGTTTGCGTTCATCGGTGGGGGCTTCCACGAAGTTCTTCTGCAATTCACGTCCAAACTTCGCCTGCAGAAGGTCGCGCGAGAGGTAGGTAATGTGCGCCAATTGCCGCGCCGAGGCGAGTCCCACCACAGGGCCGTGCCCATCGCCCGTCTCATAGTAGTCGCCGCCTTGCCAAGCGGGATCTTCCGTTATCGAGGCGCGTCCGACAATGTCGAAGGCGAGAGCTTCCGTATTCAGCGTCGCCGAAGTCGCGATTAAGCACGCCTTATCCATCTCGTCTGGACAGCGTGTTATCCAGTCCATTACCTGCATACCACCGAAACTGCCACCAATGAGCGCGGCAAGATGCGGAATGCCCAGTTGCTTGAGGAGCATACGATAAACATCCACCGCCTCAGAGAATGTGTAGCGCGGGAATCGCGAACCGTAGGGCTTGCCCGTCTCAGGATTGCGGCTCATCGGACCCGTCGTGCCACTACAGCCCCCGAGCACATTCGCGCAAATGACATGCCACTTATTGGTGTCGATGGCACAGCCTGGACCAACCATCCCTTCCCACCAGCCCGACGGACACTTCTCGCTGGGTCTCATCCCTGCCACATGCGCATCCCCCGTCAGGGCATGGCAAATGAAAATGGCGTTGGAGCCCGTGAACGGCGCGCCACATTCCTCATAAACGACCTCAATCTCTTTGAAGATATCGCCAGATTCAAGTCGCCACCCCCCCGCAGGTAACTGCAGGGATATTTTCTTCTCTTCTACTATACCAACACTATCGCTCATAATTCACCTAATATTATACCAAATTTTGCCCTCCAATTGGAGCATATTCGGTGGTAAAAGGCACAAACGCGATTTTTAACCGAGAGGCACAAAATTCGGAGGTTTTGCTTGCAGGGGCGGGGGCGATTTGGTATACTCTTATGCATGCAAAAAGGCAGATTGATTGGCGCGGTGATTGGCGCGCTTATAGGGCTTCGCGGAGGTTCCCTCTGGAATGTCTTTTTCTACGCGTGGTTTGGCGCGTGGCTGGGTGGCATTATTGCCGCGCGTTATCTGCCGCGCCGTGCCGCGAAAGCGGCTTCCCCCCAAATGCCGCGCCGCACACTTTCCGCACGCGAAAAAGCCTTGCGTACCCTCGGGCTCCCCTCTAACGCCACCCCAGCACAAGCACGCGCCGCGTATCGCAAGTTAGCCCGGAAATATCATCCAGATGCCCTGCGAGCACGCGGCGCGGATTCCGCTACCATTGAGTCCGCGACCGAGACAATGGCGCGGCTCAATGAAGCGTGGCACACGCTTACTTCAGCGTCTTAATCTTCTCAAGAACCGCATTCGGCGCGGCAATTGTGCCCGCATTGATGAGATTCTCAAGATACATATTCACATCGAAGAAGCGAACGCCGAGAGAGTCCATCTCATTCTTCTTGGTGAGAGGCTGAAGTGCCGCGAGGTAAGCCTTCTCATATTCAGCGACACGCGCGAGCCGTGCGGGATTCGCCTCATACGAAATGACACGGAGCGCTTCAATGTACTTCTGCGCGATAGGTGCCTTGCCCCACTTCGCCTCAAACGCGGCATCGAGTTTCGCCGCCGTCTTCGCACGCTCTGCCGCGACAGCCGCGGGTTTCGCATAGTAGTCGCCGTGCGTCACATTATCCTCGGGACGCGCGAGTTCGCGCACCCAGACATTGCGATAATGCACGGGATTGCCATGGTCCTGAAACGCAATTGGCATCTTATCCGCACGCTCAAGACCAGTATCCGCACGCGTGCGGGCATAAGTCGAGCGATTGCGCCAACCCGTCGGGCCGTCATAGAGCCAATGATCCTGCACAACGACCCCGTTGAAGAGCACCGTCACTGTCGCGGGACGCTCCACCGTGCCCTGGGCATCAATAATTGGCGCATGGAAGATGATGTCATACGAATTGAACTCGCCCGGCGCACGGCAGGGGTTCACGAGCGGCGGATTCTGTCCGTAAATCGCTCCCGCCTGACCATCCGAGTAGTTCGGATTCTTATCCCCGCCTGGCGCTTCAGAGTCCGTCTCATACGAATCGAGCACCTGAACTTCGTAGTTGCCCATCAAAAAGACACCCGAATTGCCGCGTCCCTGTCCGAAGCCTTCCACCTTCTTAGGCGAGGCCCACTCGACATGCAACTGGACATCCGAGAACTTATCCTTCGTGAAGATGTAGCCCGCGCCGCGAACGGAAATCAAGTCTCCGTTTTCATCCACGACCCACTTAGTCGGCGCACCCTTCGAATCGCACCAATTTGCCGCGATGGACTCTGGGGAGCCATCGAAAAGCACCTTGGCATCGGACGGAACCTTACCCGGCAATGCCGTAATCTTCTTGACTGGCGGACGATTATCGTCGTGGACTGCCCACGCGTGCTTCGCGTCTGGCGGTGCACCATAGGGGTCGGCGAGCGCGGCACTTAGGCACGCACCCAGCGCAAGTGTGGATACTATTGCTTTAGTTGCTTTCATTATTACCTCCTAGAATTAGTCTTCGAAATCAATTTCATCACCTTCTACGCCACATTTTTCCAGCAACATTCCTGCCAAAAGAATAAGCGTGCGGCCATAGATTTCTTCAACACACGGGACTCTCAAAACATTCCTTGATGTCTTACCGAGTATCGCCTTTAGCCAGGTGCGGCACTCTTGCGCATTCGGCGTACCCTTTTCTGTTGTTAACAATTTAATGATACCTGGAATAAAGCCAAATCCAGCCGAGTCCTCAACAGCATCTTGTCCCTCAGTGCCGAAGTCAGACATCGTGAATTCTTTTGTAATACCCTCGCAAGTGAGGCAAACAATGTTTTCATCTCCGAAGTCGTACTCGTATGTCGCCTCGTCGCCTTTCTTTGTAAACAAATCACCAATGAACGTCTCGCTCGTGATCTTATCCTCCAACTCACGGAACTGAGACGCATTCTCTTCAGATGTATAAGTCTGCTCGCCCTGAGTGAAGTTATAAGCGTGATATTGCTTCCAACCAAATAAACATTGAATGAACACATGCAGGTCATCAAGGTCAAAGTCAGCGGGAATAGCTACTTGCCGCCAGAAGCCTTTAACTCCGACATCATAATCCATCCGAAGAATTACTAAGCTTGTACCGTTTAGAATCTTATTTATTGTAGAGGTCATGTGGTTTATCTCATCCAAAAGGTCTGAGTCATCATCCTCCCTCACCACCTTCTTCGTGGCAGGTTTCTTACTTGCCGCCTTCTTCGCGACAGGTTTCATGCTCACAGCCTTTTTGGCTGGAGCCGACTTTTTCTTCGTTACTTTAGTAGCCATAACAGATTCCTCTTGATTATTCTGTATTGAAGATTATACTAAATCCGCCCCGCATATGCAATAAGAAACACAAA
>CAVCJC010000025.1:0-19547 GCA_963602475.1 Lachnospira hominis (ex Liu et al. 2021) | reverse complement strand
TCTTTTGTTTGCGGCGGGCAAGGGACTGCCCGCCCTACCACCTTACGCTGTGGGGCAGATAGAGTGCGGAGTCCCTTCCGCCCCGCAATCAAAAGATTATCCCTCCACTCTTCAACTTCAACTTAAACTTCACCTCTTCTCTGTGCCTCTGTGTTAAAAAACACGCGGCGGGTAATTCTAATAAATCGAGAAACAAGGTCTGACCTTCATTCCTGATTTATTGTAATTCTGTTTTAGACAGGATTAACAGGATTTACAGGATTTGAGTGCGGGTGTTTTTTAACCACGGATTTACACGGATTGTCTCGGATGGGGTGGGGTGTTTTTTAACACAGAGGCACAGAGTCACGAAGGCACAGAGAAATGGAGGTCGGCTTAGGCGGGGGCTTGCCCGACCCGTCGCTGCGCGGTCTCTTGCCGCCTTTCGCGCGTAGACAAGAAACTGCGTTCAGTCAGTCCAGCCTCGACAGGGTCTGAGGTTGCGTGCGAGGGTCACTCTTACGGCGGCGAGCCGCTCCGCTCCTCTCGTGCAACCCCCGCCCGCGCCGCCGACAAACGGCGACCAAGGGACTGCGCTCCCTACCGCACCACATGCGTCCAAGAGGTTAGGTGCTCGGACAGAAATGTCCGAGTTGTTTCCTACATAGAAAGCCGCTGAGTCCTTTTTATAAACTCCGAGGAGCAACAAAGGGCTACGCTAACGCTTCGCCTAATTGCTTCGCATTCAACGCTCATACTCATAGGCTATGGCGAATGGTAGGGCGGCCAGTCCCTTGGCCGCCGTTTAAACGGGGCGGAAGGGACTCCGCCCCCTACCAGCCCAACCTCTGTGTCTCTGTGCCTCTCGAGTTAAAACATACGGACGCGATGGAACGCGTCCAAGCCAAACTACAATCCTGTTAATCCTGTCATAAAATGGTTGCGCCCCATTAAGGGCGGCGCGGGCAAGCCCCCGCCCAAGCCGCCCACCACATCTCTGTGCCTTCGTGCCTCTGTGCCTCTGTGTTAAAAACCGTCCCCTATCACCTAAAAGTCTGGGCGAGTTGTCGCGAAGCCTTTCAGCGTAGCGTTAGCGAAGCTTTTTGTTGCCCCTCGGAGTTTATAACCCCGAACACGAAAGGCACGGTTTTGCTTGCAGGGGCGGGGGCGATATGGTATACTCTTACTATGACAACTCTGATAACAGGTGCAAGTTCGGGTATTGGCGAGGCACTCGCTTGGGCGTGTGCCCAGCGCGGCGATCGGCTCTTTCTTTGCGGACGCAATGCCGCGCGGCTCGAGGCCGTCGTTGAAAAGTGCCGCGCTTGTGGGGCACTAGTTGAGGGCACGGTTCTTGATGTAACCGACCCCCAAGCCACTGCTGATTGGATTCGTGCGTGTGACGCGATCTCCCCCTTGGAACGCGTCTTTTCAAATGCAGGTGTCTCAACAGGTGAAGAGACGACGGAAAATGCCCGCGCCACTTTCGCAACAAACATAGGCGGCACCATCAATGTCGTTTTGCCGACGCTGGAAGTGTTCCGTCAGCGCGGCAGAGGCTGGCGGCAAATCTTGCTGACAGCTTCCATCGCGGGCTACGGACCCCTCGCGGCGTGTCCGAGTTACTCGGCGACGAAGAGCGCGGTAAAGACGTGGGCGCTCGCTTTACGCGGACACTGCCGCGCCGAAGGAATTCGCGTCTCAGCGATATGCCCGGGGTTTGTCCGCTCGCGCATTACCGATAAGAATACGTGCCCTATGCCCTTCTTTATGGAAGCGCCGCGCGCGGCAGAAATCATCCTTGCGCGTGCCGATAAAGATGTGGGGCTCATCGCCTTCCCGTGGCCGATGAGATTCGCCACTTGGTTTTTGTCGATTCTGCCTTTTAGGGTCAATGAGGCGCTCAACCGCCTACTGCCTAAGAAGGTCTCAAAAGCCTAAAAGGTGCAAATAGGCTCCCACGAGTTCGGGTCCGTAGAACATCCACGCGAGACAGCCTAGGCAGATGTAGGGTCCGTAGGGAATCTCCACGAACTTCCCGAGCCGCGCTTTCGCGGCAAGAATAAGCCCTACGCCCACGATTGAGCCAAAAATAGACGAGAGCATAAGGACGATAAAGACGGCGAGGGGTCCGAAAAGTGCCCCCACGGCCCCCATCAAAAAGACATCGCCAAGCCCCATCGCCTCACGCTTAAAAGCCTTTGAACCCAAGAAACGAATGAGCCAGAGGAGTCCGAAGCCAAAGGCGAGTCCGCTCAAAGAGAGAAGCGGCGAAATGCCAAATGGGGCGAGGTTCATTTCATAGCCGAAGTGCCGCGCCAGTGCCGCGCCAAAGCTCAGGAGAACGCCATAAATCATCCCTCCGACCGTAACAAAGTCAGGGAGAAGCTTATGGTCAAAGTCAATGAAGCTCCCGACTAGCATAAGCGCGAGCCAAATCCACGCGAACGGCGCGGCAACCCCAAAGCGTGCGTAGGCGGCGACAAAGAGAACTCCGCCAAGGAACTCGACAAGCGGATACCGCACCGAAATTGGGTTCTTGCACGCGGCACATTTTCCGCGTAAGGCGAGCCACGAGAGGATAGGGATATTCAGGTACCACGCAATTGCCGCGTTACACTTCGGACAATGTGAGGGCGGCGAAACGATGGACTCCCCGCGCGGCACGCGCCAAATGACGACATTCAAGAAACTCGCTAGGCACGCGCCAAAAGCGAAGATGAAAGCGTAAATCCACGGTGTCGGCAGGAGTTGCATGACGGCTATTCGCTCTTCAAATCGCGGCTCATCATCGCCGATACAGCGTCCGCCGCATTATAATTCTCGTAGCAAAGCGCATAGACGAGATTACAAATGGGCATCTCGACCCCGAGTTTCGCGGCGAGATCGTGGATGACTTTCGCGTTCCATACGCCTTCTGCCACCATCTGCATAGAGCCGAGAATCGCCTCAATCTTCTCGCCTTTGCCGAGGCGCTCGCCGACGGAGTGATTGCGGGAATGCACAGAAGTACAAGTAACGATTAAGTCACCCACTCCCGCGAGCCCACTCATCGTCTCAGGCGTGCCGCCATAAGCGAGGACAAAGCGTTTCATTTCGGCAAGTCCCCGCGTAATAAGTGCCGCGCGAGTATTGTCGCCGAAGCCCATACCGTCCGAACAGCCGACGGCAATCGCGAGGACATTCTTAACGGCTCCGCCAATCTCGACTCCGACGGGGTCCTTGGAAGTATAGACACGAAAAGTCGGACCCGACCAAATGCGCTGGACTCTCCGCGCTTTTTCTTCGTCCTCACACGCCGCGACAATGGCGGTCGGGATTCCGCGCGAGACTTCTTCCGCATGGGTGGGCCCCGCGAGAGCGACGACACTCTTCAAGCCGAGGATTTCCTTGGCGAGCTGTGTCATACGTTTATTTGTCTTCTCGCAGAGTCCCTTGGTGAGCGACACGACGAGATGGCCCTCGGTGATGAGGCCTTTGAAGCCCTCGATAACGGACGCGAAATACTTCGAGGGTGGCGCGAGCACCACGACTTCAGCCCCCGCAAGTGCCGCGCTGCGGTCGCTTGTGAGATTGAGTGTCTCGGGCAGAGCAACGCCCTTCAGGAACTTGTCATTGCGGCGCGTACGGCGCATTTCCTCGATGTAGTCAGGGAACGCCCCCCAGAGCGTGACCTCATTGCCGTAGCTCGCGAGCAAAAGAGCATTCGCGGTGCCCCAGCCGCCATCACCAATAACTGCTATTTTCATAAGATATGCCCCATTTTTTCGCGCTTAGTCTCAAGATAACGACGGTCATATTCGGTTGGTGCAATGACAATCGGCACGCGCTCGACAATCTCGAGCCCGTAGCCATCGAGTCCGACAACCTTGCGCGGATTATTCGTCATTAGGCGCAACTTCTTTACGCCGAGATCCGCCAAAATCTGTGCGCCTTCGCCATAATCGCGCAAGTCGGGCGCGAAGCCGAGCGCGACATTCGCCTCGACGGTATCGAGTCCCTCTTCTTGCTTGCGATAGGCATGAAGTTTATTGGCAAGCCCAATGCCGCGCCCTTCTTGACGCATATAAACGACCACGCCGCGCCCTTCTTTCTCAATCATTTGGAGGGCCGTATGAAGCTGCGGACCGCAATCGCACCGTTCCGAGCCGAGCACATCGCCCGTGAAGCATTCGGAATGCACACGGGCGAGGACGGGGGCATCTGTCGTAAGGTCGCCCTTAATAATTGCCAAATGCTCGAGCCCCGTCAGACGGCTACGATACATCTTGAGACGGAAGTGTCCGTACGAAGTGGGCAAATCCACATCTTCGACCGCCTCCACGAGTTTATCATAGCGGCGGCGATAAGCGATGAGGTCGGCAATGCGCAACATCTTGAGGTTATGCTTGCGGGCGAACTCGATGTGGTCGGGAAGTCGCGCCATAGAGCCATCATCGCGCATAATCTCACAGCAGAGCCCCGCTTCCTTGAGTCCCGCGAGGCGAATCAAGTCCACCGTCGCCTCGGTATGCCCCGCGCGCTTAAGAACGCCGCCTTCGCGTGCTCGCAGCGGGAACATATGCCCCGGACGGCGAAAGTCACTACCTTTCGCGTTCGGGGCGACAATGGCGCGTGCCGTAAGAGCGCGCTCCGCCGCTGAAATACCAGTCGTCGTCGCCACCGCGTCAATTGAGACGGTGAAGGCGGTGTGATGATTATCGGTATTCTCGCTCACCATCTGAGGCAAATCAAGCGCATCACAAAGCGCACCCGACATTGGCATACAAATGAGCCCCTTGGCGTAGGTCGCCATGAAGTTCACATTCTCGGTCGTCGCGAACTCCGCCGCGCAAATGCAGTCCCCTTCATTCTCGCGGTCTTCGGCGTCCGTCACCAAGACGATTTCGCCGCGCCGCAGGGCTTCCAAGCACTCTTCAACAGTATTAAACATTAAAAGACCTTTCTTACGAACCAGGATGGACGGGGTGCGAGCCCGCCTTGCAGAGGGGGCACTCGGCGGGCTGCCAAGTCTCGGGGGTCATCTGCATCAGCGAGAACATCGGGATAGAGCCAAACGAGACCTTGCCGCCCGAGCGGTCCACGAGAAGAACGACAGCCGCGACTTCGCAACCCGCCTTCTTCACGAGGTCGATTGTCTCCTGAACGCGTCCGCCCTTGGTGACCACATCTTCCGCGACCACATAACGCTCGCCTGGCTTAAGGGTAAAGCGGCGCATCGCAAGAATCGTATTGGGCTTGCCTGTCGCGTCCACGCCCTCGCCCTGCACCTTCTCAGCAAAGACACACTTCGTATCGAGGGCGCGGGCAACTTCGTGGCCGACAAGGATTCCGCCGACGGCGGGGGAGATGACGCCGTCAATCTTGCCGATGTCGCAGCCCGCCTTCATCTTCTCAACGACTGCGTCGCAGAGTTTTGCCGCGATTCGCGGATAGCGCAGGACATTGGCGCATTGAAAATAGCGGTTAGAATGCAATTTTGAGCGCAATTCGAAGTGCCCTTCGAGGAGGGCTCCTGTTGATTTAAACGCTTCGAGTACTTCAGCTTCGGTCATCATAGTAAAGATTCCTTTCAATCTTCTATTTTTAGTAATTCAGTACGAGTAAAGGGGTTAGATTCCGTGGGCGCGGCGGATTCCGTCGCGGGGGCAATCACACGCGGCGCCGGCGCGGCGAGCGAGAGTGGACGCGGCCAGGGTGCGCGGCGGATGGGGCGCACGAGGTGGCCTTCTACGCAATCTTTCAGGGCGAGGACGCTCACAGGCTCGCTCTCGGGCAAATCGAGTGCCGAGAGATCGACCGTATGCGCACGCACTTCGGCGCGACCTGGTTGCCACGCCGAGCGAATCGCCTTAATCGCGGCAAGTTCCTGCGCGGGCTTAAGGAAAATGAAAGCGCCAAAGGAGTCCGTCGGGGCGACTTCGGGTGCCGCGCAAGTAGTGGGGAGAGCGCGCAAAGACGAGTACATCAAAAGCGCGAGCGCGGCAGGAACCGCGAAGGTCAAGAGAAGTGAGAGAAACTCACTGCGCAAACGCCGCTGGGGTCTATACGCGCTTTTGCTCACTCCGCCTCCTGTTCCAGGGCCTCATTCTTTGTTGCGAAAAAGAACTTCTTAACGCCACTTTGCCGCGCCAATGCCGCGAGGCGCATCAGGTCGCCGCTTGCCACATGTTTATCGGCGAGAATAAGGAGCGTGGGGGTCTCGGCAGTGTTTACGCGATTCACCAATTGATTCGCGAAAGAGTCCATCGAGGCTTCATCTTCCAGCACATACCGCGCATCATCAAAGAAGACAAGTGTCTCTTTAGCCGTCGGCATAACAAGCGCGGCAAGGGAGATATTGGCACGGTCTACTGCATCCGACGCAGGCAGGTCAAACATCACGCCTTTCGCCGAAGAAAGCGTCCCTGAGAGCAAATAAAGTAGCAAAAAGAGGAGCACGGCGGCGATATAAGGGACAGCTTCCACAAAAGGAGCCCAATCGCCTAGTTTTGAGTGGGAAGAGCCCGCCTCACGCGCCGCTCGCCAATTCCAATTCATGCGGCAGAACCTTTCGCGGGGACGCTCTTCGTCGCGAAATAACTCACGATGGAAGTCGCGGCGGCTTCGAGATTGTAGACAATGCGGTCGACTCGCAACTTAAGGGAGGCGTGCATAACAATAACGGGAATCATCACTCCAAGCCCCAAGGCGGTGGAAAGAAACGCGGGGGTCGCCGCGCTCAGGAGGTCCGCACGCGAAACGAGCACTTCGCTATTGATGAGCATCAAAGAACGCACAAAGCCGAGCACCGTACCGAGGAGTCCCAAAAGTGGCGCGATGCGTCCGATTAGCGCGAGTGTCGCGAGCCTCCTATAAAGGCGGCTCACAATGACGCGCCCCTGGGCATCCACCGCCTCGCGCAAAATAGCCGCGCCCGCCTCACGGCGATGAATGGCGCAAGCCATGAGTTCCGCGACGGGCACGGGGGTATCCTCACAAATAGCGAGTGCCTCATTTTCATTGCCGCTATCAAGCACATTAAAGACGCCCTTGGTAAAGTCCTGCCAATCAATTTGGGCGCGGCGCAATTCGAAGAAGCGGCTCAGAAATACGAGAACCGCGACGAGCGCGAGTGCGAGCAAAATCCAATACATGGGGTTATCAAAGGTAATCATTAGTAGAGCCCTCCCGTCTGCAATTTATCAATACGCCGTTCAGCCTCGACGGCCGCTGGCACGTCGCTCGCGGCGACAAGTTCCAGAATGCGTTCCGCCTGCCGCTTGAGTCCGCGCCGCTCATATTCATCAGCGAGACGAAAGGCGGCTTTCACGAAAACGGCACGGGCTTCATCATCAAAGACGACTCCCGCGAGGCGACTTGAACGGTAAGATAAAACGACATTCGTATAATATTCGTCGAGAGCCCCTTCTAAGCGCCCCATCTTCTCGAGGGTGCGCGCCACTTTATAGGCGACAACGAGGCGGCGGGAGGGCGGCAAGGCTTCGCCCTGCCCAATCATATGGTAAGTTAGGAGGGCTTCATCATAGCGCGTCGGGTTATCCGCGCCCATCGCGAAGAGGGCATCCGCCTTCAGCATCCGTGCCGTTAGGCGGTCGGCGGCGGAATCCACCGAAGCCTCAAAAGCGCGGTCCAGAACGAGGATCGCTTCCTCAAAACGCGCAAGCGCAATGAGTGCCTCGCCTTGCACGAGATACGCGGCAAACGCACCCTTCGCCTTCGGGTAATCATTGAGGCACTTCGTGCTCAGCGTCACCGCATTCTCAAAGGCACCGCCCGCATATGCCGCGCGTGCCGCCCAAATGAGTGCCGTAGCCGCCTCGGGGTCGGGGGCAATGCTCGCGGCATATTCCGCAAAGAGTTTGGAAGCTTCGTGCCACCGCGCTTGGCTGTAGGCATACTTCGCGAGCCAATGTTTCGCCTTATTGCGTGCCTCGGAGTCCGTGGCTTGTGCCGCGAGTTCCCGCGCCTTAGCGAGGGCTTCCTCATCGCGATTAAGTCCGTAAAGGCAAAGGACATCGAGATACGCCATTTTATCCGCACGCGAGGGGTCTTCCTTAGCGAGTTTCGCGAAAAGCTTGCGCGCTTCATCAAATTGGAAGGTGCGGTAAAGTTCGCGTCCGCGAGTTTCCATATCCTTGAGCTTCACCAAAACGGCGAGTTTCTTCCCGGCGGGGGTGTCGGGGTATTTAGAAAGGAGAAGGCGATAGCGTTCCATCGACTCTTCGGCACGCCCCGCTTCCGCGAGCATATCGCCCTGAGCGAGGACTATCTGCGCCTTTTCAAGGGCATTTGTCGCACAACTTTCCGCCGCGCTAAAAGCGTCCATCGCCTCATCAATACGCCCCAATTTACGGAGCGCCCACGCACGCTCTTCCTGAACAGCCCCATTCTTGGCAAGCGCGGGCCAAATCTCGAGGGCATCCCGATAAGCGGCGACCGCATCCTCATTACGGTCCGCGAGCAACAAAGCGTGGGCATAGGCGAGGAATGCGGGCTGGACATCATATCGGTCGGGATGGCGTTGCGCGGCAGTACGAATTACCCCTCCCGCGGCACTTAGTTTATTGGTCGCGGCAAGATCGTGCACGGCACCTTGCAAAGTTAACTGGTTTCGCGCAATTTCGAGCTTTACTTGCGGAATTAGGTTCGTAATTAGCGCATAATCATCCAATTGGAGCGCCGCCATTACTCGCGCGGATTCCGCAGTCTTGGGGGATTCGGCGAGGGTGCGCCAAATGGACTTCGCGCGGTTGGTCTCGCCTTGCGCGGCATAAATCTCGGCGGCGACGAGTTGTTCAGGGCTACCGCCCTTCTCAAGTTCCAACTTCTCGGCGAGGGAGTCCGCCGCCTTAACTTTGCCGCGTTCAAGAAGGAGCACGGCTTGGAGAGCCCCCGCGCGGCACTTTTCTTCGGCGGACGCGAATTCCGTCTTCTCGAGGATAGTAATCGCCTCGTCTATTTGGCCGAGTTTTGCGAGGGCGAAAGCACGATAAAAGGCGAAAGAAGGCACTGCCGCGTCGCCCCAGCCGTCAACTGCCTTAATAATATCCTGCCAACGCTGTTCATTCGCATAGCTCTCAAGCGTGACGAGCCGCGCTTCATTGGGGGCGAGCTCCCGTGCATGCGTTCGGGCAATGGACCAGAGTCCGTCCCGAAGTGCCGCGCGGGAAACGGGGGGCGTCCCCGCCGCGAGCGCGGCAGTTGCGAGAAAAACGCAAGCTAGGAGCAATTTACGCAAGATTAGATTTCTCCACCTAAATAGCCCATTTCGGCGAGGATGCGCTTATTTTCCATCCAATTGCGCTCTTCCTTGACCTGCATCTTGAGCGAAACCTTCAGCTCATAGATTTGGCGCAATTCGCGTTCCGCCTCTTCGCGCACACTCTTAATGACCGAGCCGCCTTTGCCAATCACAATGCCCGCCTGCGATTCACGATTCACGAGCACATCGACATTAACCTTCCACCGCTTTTCTGTTTCTTCAATCGACTTCACGCAAATCCCAAGTTCGTGAGGGATTTCGCGGTACATACGACTAATGAACTTCTCACGGATAATATCCGCGATTGTGAAGCGGCGGGGGTAGTCCGTGACTACATCTTCGGGGAAGAGCAATTCGCCCGGCTCGGCGAGCGAAAAAAGCGCGTCTTTCGCGGCATTTTCGCCGCCTTCCGTCGAAGCAATTGCCTTCACCCAAATGGGCTCGGGCACAGGAAGTGCCGCGTCCGCCCCCTCGACAGCGGTGGTTTTGAGCGCTTCTTCCCACGCTTCGTGGTACATCGTCTCAAAAAACGGCTTTTTATCCGCTTTATTGAGCACAAACACCACTTTTGACGGACGCTCCTTGGCGACGCGATTCATCCAGCCCACATCCTCCATCTGTGGCTCCTCGGCGGCATCAAAGACGACGCAGAGGATATCCACCCCCGCGGCACTTCGGCGCGCCATACGGTTGAGGAGCGTGCCTAGATGCCCCTGCGCTTTATGGAGACCAGGGGTATCGAGGAGGACGAGCTGTCCGCGAGAGTCAGCCACAATGCCGCGCACCGTATTACGGGTCGTTTGTTCGACGGGTGAGACGATGGAAATCTTCTCCCCGACAAGGCGGTTAACGAGGGTCGATTTGCCCGCGTTTGTGCGCCCCACGATACCCACAACGGCAACGAGCGGCTTCTTTTCGGTAGATGTACTCGGCGTTTCGCTCATAATTACGGAACCAAGAACTGCAACGCGAGCGTCTTCGCCTCACGCTTAACCCGCGCCTGAACTTCGGTGTCGGCGATATTGTCGAGGACATCCGCAATCCATGTGCCAATCTTAATCATTTCCGCTTCCTTCATGCCGCGCGTGGTGACGGAAGCCGTGCCGATACGCACGCCCGAGGTGCGGAAAGGCGACTCGGTATCATAAGGAATCGTATTCTTGTTGACGACAATACCTGCCGCGTCAAGTGCCGCGGCGGCGTCCTTACCCGTAATGCCCTTCGAAGTCTTGACATCCACCAAGAAGAGGTGGTTATCGGTGCCGCCCGAGACAATGCGATAGCCGCGATCTTGCACCGTCTTGCACAAAACTTGGCAATTCTTCACGACCTGCTGCGCATAGCCCTTCTTCTCAGGCGACATCCATTCGCGGAAGCATACCGCCTTCGCGGCAATGATGTTCTCGAGCGGACCACCCTGCATTCCTGGGAAGACGGCGGAATCGAGCGCCTTCGCCCACTTTTCCTTGCAAAGGACAAGTCCGCCGCGCGGACCGCCCAGCGTCTTGTGGGTGGTGCTGGTCACAAAGTCCGCGTAAGGGACGGGGCTCTCATGAGCACCGCCCGCGATGAGACCCGCGATATGCGCCATATCGACCATCATAATGCATCCGACCTTGTCGCAAATCTCACGAATGCGCTTAAAGTCAATGGTGCGCGGGTAGGCGGAAGCTCCCGAAAGCAGAATCTTCGGCTTTACTTCCAGTGCCTGCTTCTCGAGGGCATCATAATCAAGGCGCTCCGTCTCTTTATTCACAGTATAAGGGACGATATTGTAAATCTTACCCGAGAAGTTAACGGGCGAGCCGTGGGAGAGGTGTCCGCCCTGGTCGAGCGAGAGGGACATAATCGTATCGCCAGGCTTAATTGTGGCGAAATAAACCGCCATATTCGCGGCACTTCCGCAGTGGGGCTGCACATTCGCGTGCTCCGCGCCAAAGAGTTCGCACGCCCTCTTGCGGGCGAGTTCCTCAACGGCATCCACGGGCAAGCACCCCGAATACCAACGCTTCCCCGGATACCCCTCGGCATACTTATTCATCAAAACCGAGCCCGCCGCCTCGCGGCACGCACGAGACGAGGTATTTTCGGAAGCAATCAAGTTGATTTCAGTATCCTCCTGCTCAGTCTGGGCACGAATTGCCGCGAAGACTTCGGGGTCATCCTGCAAAAGCCCCGAGGCCTCCGAAAGGCGCATGGCGCGCTCCAACTTCGCACGGCGACGGGCATGGCGCTCACTTTCATCGACGGGAGTCGAGATAAACGCCTTCGCCATCTCAAGCGCATATTCGGGCGAGATGTTATCCGCGCCCAAGCAAAGGATATTCGCGCCATTATGTTGGCGGGTCGTAACTGCCGCGGCGAGTGTCGAGCAAACGGCGGCACGCACATTCTGGAAGCGGTTCGCCGCCATGCTCATACCAATACCCGAGCGGCAAATCAAGATACCAAAGTCTGCGGCGCTACTGGCGACATCAAGCGCGACGAGGTCGGCGTAATCGGGGTAATCACAGCTAATCTTCTCGGCTGGACCCCTATCCAAAACGGACGCAACAGGCGAGAGCCCCGCTACGAGGTAGCTCTTGAGCTCTACTCCACCATGGTCGGATGCAATAGCTATTTTCATTTTCTAGACAACTCCTTTAATTGTTTACTTATATTATAGCAAAAATTGGACGCTTTGGCGCGATTTTATGAACGGATATGCACTTTTATTGTGCCCGCGACAGGCTTCTCCGAAATGAGGATCAGGTAGCCGCCGCCGCCCGCCCCCGTCAACTTCCAGCCCAGAACCGAGTCCTTGAGCTTTTCAACGCTAGCCTTCACTTCCTGCGTCGCGGCATGGGGGAACATTTCGAGTTGTGCCGCGAAACACGCCTTCGTTGCCGCGCCCCACGCCTTTACATCGTGCGCCAAAATCGCCTGCCAAGCCGCCTCAGAGGACGTGGCCAGCGCTTTCGCGGACGCGGCATTTACATTACTATTGGCAAAAACATCATAACCATCACAGCGCGGCGAAACCTGCATAAGATAGAGGTGCTTCTCAATAAAGCGCAGGGTCTCGTCGTCCGTAACCGTCTCGATGGACTTCGGCCAGTAGCCCGCGTCATAATTGAGCTTGTTAAGCCCCGGCATAAGAATGCCGAGTTGGTCTTGAGAGCCCGAAATGTGGGTCGAGCCCGGCGGATTTTCCACGCCAAAGAGGATTTTCGCATTATGCTCGGGGTCGCCATGGGGCAATTCGGTCTGCCAAAGTTCAATCGCCTTATTGCGGCTCGAGGTCGCCATGCCACTACGCTCATTAAAGTCGTGGTCGGGATGAATCGAAATCGTCAAAACCGCGCCCGGATAAAGCTTGTTCACGAAAGGCTGGTCAAGCCAACCGCCGCAAAGCTCAACCCGAAACGGAATGCGACAGACGCTCCGAATGGAAGTCGTCGACCGCGCGGGGAGTCCCGCGCTCGGAATGCGCTCCGCCACAACGAGTTTAATGCCGCGCTCCTTGCAAAAACGCTCCTTGTCAGGCGTGAAACCGTCCGAGTTCACAAAAAAGATGTCCGGCTTGAGGGCGTCGACCTCCTTCTCAAAGTCCATTAGCCCCATACCCGAGTTAATCCACGCGTCTTTTACATAGCGAATCGCCTTAACCATATAAAGGCGCTCCGCGTCACTATTGATGGTGCGGCGTCCCTTAAGGGCATAAATATTGCGGTCGCTCCCGAGCCCCACATAAAGGTCGCCCAGCTTCGCCGCCTCGGCAAAGAACGCCACGTGCCCCGAGTGGAGCATATCATAACAGCCGCTAACAAAGACTTTTGCCATTATTCTACGCCCTCCTCTTATAAAGCACCCGTGACCAGCGAACCAAAGGTCGAAATTGGGGTGGTATCGCGGTAATTGTCGATAACTTGCCGAATATCCTTAATAAGTCCATTTATCTCATCATATAGCGCAGGGTCCGCCACGAGTTTGCCGAGCGTACCCTCACCCGCCTTGAGCTTATCGGCGACCTCATTGAGGGAAGCGAGTAACTTATTCGCGCTCGCAAATGTCTCACTCGCGTCAAATGATTCGCACGCCTTCCTAAATGCCGCGAGGGAAGATTCCAGCTCGCCCGCCATCGGATCATTCGCCGCGAGGAGGCGTCCGAGGAGTCCCTGGCCTTGGCGCAGGCAGTCCGAGATCTCCTTCGCATTGGCTACTGTCGCGTCCAGATTGTCGTAAAGCTTAGTATCAGGCGACATAAGCTTACCGAGCGTGCCTTCGCCGCGCTCCAAGCGCTCGGAAAGTTCCCGAATGGACGCACTCGCCGCCGCGAGATTGGTGACGATAGTCCTAAGTTCATTGCCCGAAACGGCCTCGTTCAGGTTGTGGGCAATTTCGGAAACCTCGCTCATCCAGTCCGTCGGCTTCTTGCCCACGAAAAGCGTGTCCCTCAGCGGCAGAACTTCGCCCTTGCCTTCCTCTAATAGGAGGTAGTAGCCGCCGAGCATGGAAAGATTGCGGATACTTATCGTATAACCTTCTCTAAGGACGACATTTTGGTCAATTTCGGCACTTACCACAAGATTCGAGGGGGTAAGCTGAATGCGCTCGACCGAGCCGACCTTTGTGCCGCGATACATAACCGTGTCGCTCTCCTTGAGTCCGCCCACATCCGAAAAGACGACTTGGGCACAGACCCTCTTTCTGCCGCGAATTACATCCACGCCCGAGATAACTATCGTAAAATACACGAGAGCGGCTAAAACTACGAGCATAAAGAGTCCGACAACGAACTCAGCAAAGACATCATTTTTACGTGAACTCATGACCATTCTCCTTTCGCCGCGGCGAGAAATGCCTGGACCTCTGGATTTTGGGACTGGGTAAAATCATTGGGCTTGGCGCACAAAACGGCGCGCCCTTTATCAAGTAGCAAAATGTGGTTCGCCATACCAAGTGCCGCGCCAAGATTGTGGGTGACGACAAGCGAAGTGAGCCCACGCTCTTTGTTGAGCTTCACAATGAGTCCGTTAATCGTCGCGGCAGTCACGGGGTCAAGTCCGCTCGTGGGTTCATCATAAAGGACGACATCCGTCTTACGCACAATCGCCCGCGCCAAACCCGCACGCTTCTGCATGCCGCCCGAAATCTCCGCTGGGAACTTTTCCGCGGCATCCGTAAGCCCAACCGCCGCGAGGGCATCTTCCACCCGCGCGGCAATTTCTTCCTCACTCAAATTGGTGGTCTCCCGCAGGGGTAAAGCGACATTATCACGAACCGTCATCCAGGCGAGGAGTGCTCCACTTTGGAAAAGATAGCCCATTCGGCTACGGATTCCTTCCAGTTCTTTACCCGACGCGGCAGTTACATCGGTACCCTCAAAAAGGATGCGTCCCGCCGTCGGGGTCAAAAGCCGCACAATGTGCTTAAGCGTCACCGACTTGCCCGTACCTGACGGACCCACAATGCAGAACACCTCGCCCTTCTCGACCGAGAAGCTAAGTCCGTTCAAAACGGGCACCCCGTTGAACTTCTTAACGACATTCTCGAACGAAATGAACGGCATAGTCTCCTTTTCTTAACGATAACAGAGGCGGGTAATCATATACCCGAACATCAAAATCAGCAGAAACGAACCAATCACACTGCGTTGCGTGGAGCGTCCGACACCCGTCGCGCCGCGACTCGCCGAGAAGCCCTGGGCACACGAAACGGCCCCAATGATTATACCAAAGACGAGGGCTTTGACGAGTCCGACAACAAGATCCTTGGGCGCGGCAATGGAAATCGCGCTGGCCATATACTGCCCAAAGTCAATGCCGAGCTGGGTGACACCGACGAGTCCGCCGCCCATTGTGCCTACCGCACAGCAGTAGAACGCCAAGAGCGGAGCCATAACGACGAGGGCAAAGAGTCGCGGAGCCGCCAAGAAGCGGACGGGCGAGATGGACATTATTTCGAGCGCGGCAATTTCGTCGTTGATTTTCATTGTGCCAATTTCTGCCGCGATAGCCGAGCCTACGCACGCGGCGAGGCACATTCCGCAACTAAACGGAGCCATCTCCCGAATGAGGGAGAGCATAACTGCCGCGCCCAAGTAGATTTCTTGATTAAAACGCCTAAGTTCCAGCCCAATTTGCAGCGCGAGAATCATCCCTGTGAAGAGCGAAACTACCGTAATTACAGGCAAAACGCGAATTCCTGTAACATATAGCTGTCGCACCAAGTCCTGCCGGGAACCCGCGCGGCAAATGACACTCGGGAAGTAGGCGAAGGCTTCACCTAAAATGCGGAAAGCCCAGCCTAGTTGTGCTGGGATTTCTATTAGTTTCTGGACGAAGCCGCGCCGATACGTGCGCGGCGCTTCATCCCACAACGGCTCGCGAACAACCGTCATCGCTTACGCGTTACTTCTTCTCGGGTTCAACGGCTTTGAGAGCCTCGGTGACGGCATCCTCCTTGACGGCGGGCACCACCTTGCTCTTATCACCCTTGAGTGCCGCGACACAACGCTCTTCACCCAAACGGGCAGTCTTCGCCAAGAAGCTCTTCGGCTTGGATTCCGCGAAGTTGGTGTAAAGAACGAGCGCGTCATCGTACTTCTTGAGCGCCTCAAGGCACTGCGCCTTGCCGACGGTCGGGACATCCGCGAAACCCTCAGGCGGATTCGCCTCGAGCTTTTCGTAGACCTCAAGTGCCGCTTGGAACTCCCCCTTCATATAGAGGGCACTCGCGAGTCGCATCTGGAGCGCAGGACCCGCCTCGGTCGAGGCATATTTCGCCGCCGCTTCCTGAAGTTCCTCCGTTGTCGTCGCCGAGAGGAGTGCTTCGCTGGAAGCTTCCTTTCGAGACGCATTTAAATGGGTGTAGCTGTAGTAGCCGCCCACCATCAAAAGCGCGATAGCGAGCCACATCACTGTCGACTTCCCATCCTTTTCCCACCACTCAATGAGCGGGATAAGTTCTACTGGCGTTGATTTCTTCATTCGCTTGTTTCCTTTTCAATGTTACGGTCGTAGAAATCCGACCACAGATTCAAAACTGCTTCACTGCGTCCCTCGGAACGCGCGAGTATGCGATTATAGTCGAGCGCATCGAGGAAGTCACGGTTGTAAATAAAGCGACTTTTGCCGCGTGCTGGCGCGACGGAAAGCCGACGGGTACTTTCCATTATGCCGACCGCCGAGAAATAGACGGTTTTTGGTATCTTTATCGCCTCTAAGACGCTCTTAACAACGGCGCGCGCCGCCCCTTCTTTGGCGGACTCTTCGCAGGGCCCCGTGCAGAGCAAGGCTACCCTGAGCGCATTCGTCGGCTCAAGTCCCTTCTTGCGCAACATAAGCTCATACTTATCAAGTGCCGCGAGATGACGCCACAAGGGACTCTTCTCGCCGCCCGTGCGCTCCACATACGCGGCGAGGCTAGGCAAAATATCCCCAAGCATCCCGCTTTGCCACATCATCTGGAACGCGGCGGCGGAGTGTCCGTAAGTAAAGAGACGGAACACTTCCTCGCAGACACGCGGGATCGCGGCAGTTAGGATGCAGGCGTGATGGCGCTTAATCGCCGCCCAGGTCTTTTTCTCAATCTTGAAGCCTAGGCGCGCCGAAAACTTAATCGCCCGCATCATTCTCACAGGGTCTTCTTGAAAACGGATGTCGGGGTCGCCAATGGCACGGATAATCTTGCGCTTCAGGTCGTCCATACCGCCCACCCAGTCGATGACGCTGAAGTCACGGATATCATAGAAGAGTCCGTTCACCGTGAAGTCGCGGCGGTAAGCGTCCGTCTCAGGCGTGCCGAAAGTATTATCTTCTTGCGGACCTTCCGCCGCGTGCTCGAGAATCTCGCCTACCGTCTGAGATTCGCGGCGGAATGTCGCCGTTTCAATCACTTTCTCACCAAAGCGGATGTGTGCCAAACGGAAGCGCCGCCCAATAAGGAAGCAGTTCCTAAAAGCACGGCGAACTTCATTCGGCTTAGCCGAAGTGCCCACATCAAAGTCCTTAGGTTGGCGCCCCATCAATAGGTCACGCACGCCGCCCCCGACCAGATACGCCGTGTAGCCCAGCTCCGAAAGATGATAGAGTACTCTTAACGCGTCAGGATCAATATTCTTGCGCGAAATGCAGTGTTCCTGTCGCGGATACACGACAGGCAATTTAGACTTCTTACTCCTAAACAAAAACATCCCTAATATTATACCAAAACTGCCGCCCTCAAGCAAGGGCATATACAACATTGCTCATTATTAAGCCTGATTTTTCTTGCTAGTTTTCTTGATAGTTTTCTTGTCAGTTTTCAGGTCAGTTTTCAGGATAGTTTTCTTGTCAGTTTTCAGGTCAGTTACTCCCGACTCCTCCCCGTAGGCTTCGCCTTTTGCCTTAAGGGTACGCAGTATCTTATCGAGCATAAAGTCAATAAACGCGCCGCACTCGCCCGCCGCAGTGGAAGCACGAATCGCTTGATAATATTCCTGCTGGTGCGCCCAAACGATATTTTCAACGGGCGCGCCATAGAACTCCTTGCGCCAAGACCCCAAAAGAGCAGACTGCCAAAGCCGTCCTGTGCGTCCATTGCCGTCGGGGAACGGATGAATAAACTCAAACTCATAATGGAACACACAACTCTTTACCAGTACGGGGTCGTCGCAGTCCGTAAGCCACGCAAAGAGATCCTTTACAAGCGAATGAACATTTGCGAAAGGCGGTGCCATATGGACAACATTCCCATAACCATCCACGACACCAACATTACAGTTACGGAACTGTCCCGGACGGTCAACAAGCCCTTTCGTCATCAATCCATGAGCCTTAAGAAGGTCATCCATTGAATAGGGATTAAACGATTCAATTGCTTCATAGGCGGCATGAGCACCCTTGATTTCATCAATCTCGCGTTGCGGACCCACTATGCGCTTGCCCGAAAGAATATCTGTAATCTGCTTTTCGGTCAGGGTATTGCCCTCAATTGCCGTAGTGCCGCGAATCGTGCGGATATGATTAATCTTGCGCAGACGCACTCCATCAGGGCCCTCGAGGATAATCCTATATCGTTCAATGGCGGCAGCAATCTCTGCAATCAAGTTCATTGCCTTGCCGCTCACCTTGTAGGGGGGAATATACTTCTCTGAACTCATTGCTATTTTCTCCTTATTCTTAGCCGACCTTCGCCGCGAGGGGAGTGACGCGGCGGGCGACTTGCTCGGGGGCATTGGCAGCCGTGCCAACACGAGATGAAAGCGTAATCGTAATCTCGGCTCCGTCGGGGGTCGCGTCAAGTGCCGCGGGCCAGGTGAATGTCATCATTGTCGGCGATTTAGATTCCGGCTCAACTCTTACACTTTGAGTCTTACCCATCTTATCAAGCCAACTAAACTCGGCATAATCGCCGCGCGCGGCATCATAATACTGGAGATTCTTTCCAGTAATGACAATGTCCGTTCCCCGAAGGAGCTCTTTACTTGCGGACGCATAGCTACTCAGCGTGTAAATGTAAAGCCGTCCCTCAAGCTTGTCCACATTCTCCCAGTTGATGTCGGTTATCTTATTCTGGAACTTCTTTAGCGCGGCGACGCACATGTGATAATCATTGTCCGCTCCCAACCGCCGCGTAACCTTATCTACAGATCCGTCTAATTCACTATGAAAGCGCAGCCACCCATCAAGCGAAACGGCGACGCCCTGCTTATCTAACTCTTTAATTACACTAAATAGTCCCTTAATTGTACCAATTATCTCCTCTCGCTGTCCCTTAAAATAGTGGTTCTTAATACCAAAGTCTACGACTTGGTTAATTGAATAAGTCGGACGGTCCACTATAACGGGACGAAGAGTCTCTTTGCCCGTAACAGGATGCACCTTACGAATGACTCTATAATGGACACCTTTCTCGCTGTTCTCGCTCATCGGTTTGACATACCTTTCTTAGTAGTTCTTCCCTACTATTATACCAAAACTGCCGCGCTAAAGCAAGGCATCAAAAAAGGACTGCGGTGGTTTGATAAAAGGACTGCGGTCATTTATATAAACCACTGCGGTCATTTTACAAAACCACTGCGGTCATTTTTACCCACGCTCCTAAGACCCACCTCCCCCCGAAGCCACCCGCAGCACTCATTCGTCCTTGAGAACCCCCAATAGCCTCCGCAGAGGGGCGACATATACATACTGGACACGGGGTTATAAACTCCGAGGAGCAACAAAAAGCTTCGCTAACGCTACGCCCAATTGCTTCGCACGAACCGCTCAAACTCATAGCCTATCTTGGTTTGTGCCTGACAACATGCGGCACGGCGGGCGGCAACCGTGCTAACCCG
>CAVCJC010000024.1:0-19607 GCA_963602475.1 Lachnospira hominis (ex Liu et al. 2021) | reverse complement strand
GTGTTTGTACTGCGTTGGCAACTCTGATGGGGGCTATGGACGGCTAAAGCCGTCCACTCCGATAATTCGACGTGTGGTAGTGGCGCTGGGCGGCGCGGGCAAGCTCCCGCCCAAGCCGCCCACCTTCTTTTATAATTCTACAACTCTACACGGCTAATGAACAGAAAACAGGTGCTTGCTCGAGCGCGGCAGTTTTGGTATAATAGTAGTCGTGGAAATGAGTAAGAATAATCTTAAGTATCATCGTATACTGTTGAAGCTCTCGGGCGAGGTGCTCGGGAATCGCGAGACGGGCGAGTGCATCGACCCGACTCACCTCGCGTTTATGGCTGAGCAGGTGAAGAAAATTCACGCGCTCGGCGTGCAGGTCGGCATTGTGCTCGGCGGCGGGAACATCTTCCGTGGGCTGGCGGGTGCCGGTAAGGGCGTGAACCGCGTGACGGGTGACTCGATGGGTATGCTCGCGACAATCATCAATGGCCTCGCTATGATGAATGCCCTCGAGGCTATTGGCGTCCCCACACGCGTGATGACGGCTATCGCCATTGATAAGCTCGCCGAACCTTTCATCCAGCGCAAGGCGCTCCGTCACTTTGAGAAGGGGCGCGTCGTCATTTTCGCGGGCGGGACGGGCAACCCCTACTTCTCGACGGATACGGCGGCGGCTTTGCGTGCGAGCGAGATTGGCGCGGACGCGCTATTGAAGGCGACGAAGGTGGACGGAATCTACACCGCCGACCCTAAGAAAGACCCGACGGCGCAACGCTATGGCTCGCTTAAGTATGAGGTCGCGCTCGAGAAGCGCTTGAAAGTGATGGATAGCGCGGCGTTTGCGCTTTGTATGGATAATGGCATCCCGATTATCGTCTTTGACTTCTTTGATGGGGACGCGCTAGAGCGTGTCGTCAAGGGTGAGGCGGTTGGGACGCTTGTCAGCGACAAATAACTTTAACACTACACACAATTCAAGGATACACAAACAAATGGAAACTACAGCCGAAGTTTTGAATGACGCGAATGCGAAGATTCAAAAGAGTTTTGATGCGCTCAAGGCGCAATTCGCGGGCTTGCGCACGGGCAAGGCGAATCCTTCTATGGTGGATCAAATTAAGGTCGATTACTATGGAGCGCCGACGCCCATCAAGAATCTCGGCACCATCTCCACGCCCGAGCCGCGTCAGATTAAGATTACCCCGTTTGACCCGACGGTGCTCGCCGAAATGAATAAGGCGATTCTCGCGGCCAACTTGGGTGTCACGCCTCAGACGGATGGCAAGGTTTTGCGCATCACGGTGCCGGAACTAAACGAGGAGCGCCGCAAAGAGATTGTTAAGGTCGCGAAGACCCAGGCCGAAGCTCAGAAGGTCGCTATGCGCAATGTGCGCCGCGACGCGAATGATGCCGCCAAGAAGCTTGAGAAGGATAAGAAGATTTCCGAGGACGACCTCAAGCAGGCTCTCGACAAGATTCAGAAGGCTACGGATTCTGGTATCGCCAAGATTGACGCGGAGTTGAAGGCCAAAGAAGCGGAAATTATGGCGGTCTAACACATTCTAAAACCAACTAGGAGGCGATTATGGCAGAGGAAATAGCGAAGACGCTTGAGCCGCCACCCGCACGGGAAACTCTCGCGGGGACGGAAGGTGGGGCGATAGATCGCCTCAAAGGGCTTACTCAGCGCCTGAAAGCGGCGACGCAGGAAATCCCTGCGCAAGCGATTTTGCACCAAACTGGCATTATCGCGAGCCAAACAGCCGCGAGTGAATCGCAGGCGCAAGCGGCGAAGTCGAAGACGATGCGCATTTCGCTTTCGGAAGCCCTTGGTGCTGCGCCGACGAAGGAAGAAGCCTCCCCCTCGCCGATGAAGACCATTCGCATTAAGCGTCCCGTTGATTTGCCACGGACCGTGGGCGGCGGAGCGGAAGTCGGCGGGCAAGGCGCGGCGGAAGTCGGCGGGCAAGGGACTCCGCCCCCTACCCACGCAGCGGCGGCACCGACGATGACGCAGCGGCGGACGCTCAGGATTGCGCGTCCCACCAATTTGAAGACGGGTTCGCACCTGAAGTTGGCGCGTCCAGGCGCAACGGCTACACAGTCCGCCCCGAAACTCGCGGTTGCGCCTGAGACGAGCGCGACGCCTGAAGTTGCGGATATCCCCGAGATGCCCGCCGCTGTAGCACCCGCCGCACCTGCCGCGAAGAGTGCGGACGCTCCCGCTTTCGTGACGGTCTTGAGTATCATCGTCCAAATTGCCGCGTGCGCGATTATGGGCTTTGTGGGCTGGTCACTTTACCAGACTTGCACATTGCTCGCACAATAACTTTGGGGCACAATGGGTTCGCGTTCAGCCGTCATTCGCGCTACGGTGCTTGAGGTGCTGTCCGAACCCCTCTCACTTCTCCTCACCCTCAGCGCCCTCGTTTTGGCAATTATTGGACCCGTCCTTCATTGCCATAACTTTGGGTTGCCCGCACGGATGGCTTGCGAAGCGGGTCTTTCGGCGCAAATGATTGGCGGCATTACGCTTGGGATTTTTGCCGCGGTGCGCGCGATTCGCCGTGAGGAAGAGAGTGGCACGCTCGCGATGGCGCTCGCCCACCCCATTTCACGCGGCAGTTTCTTTCTGAGTAAGTGTCTCGGCGTAAGTCTCGGCGTTTCGCTTCTCGTGGGGGTCATCTTTTGTGTGACTGCTACGCTCGTGCGCGGCGCACTCATTGGTGCGGACCTTGCCGCTGTGATGGGTGATGTGCCGCGCATTTGGGGTCCCGCTGTCGCGGAAGCGGTGGCGATTCCTCTCCTCGGCTTACTTGTCGGCGCGGCGTGGAATCGCTTCGCGAATGGACGCTTCGTGTTTACCTCTCTTTGCGTGATGATTATTCTCGCTGTTCTCTCGCTGGGCTGGCCGTGGGAAGGGCGGCTTTTGGGGAGTCTTCTCGTCTCATCTACCGCGCTCCTCATCCCGACGCTCACTTTCACGCTCTTTGCCGCCGCGATGGCGTGCCGCTTCAAAGATCGTGGGGCTATTGCTCTCGCGTTTGGGGTGCTCATTATCGCGCTACCTGCCTTGGGGAATTACTATCCGTCCACACGCGTCTTTCGTGACGGCTGGGCGTGGGACGATATACTTCCGCTCGTGGGCGCGGCACTTCCGTTGCTCGCGGGGAGTCTTCTCTTGGGAGTCCACTTTATGAACCGAAAGGATATTGGCTAATGGAACCCGTCGTCAAATTGGACGGTGTCGCGAAGACGTTCCGTGACTTCTGGCTACGTCCCGTCGTGGAGGCGGTGAAGGGACTCGACCTCAGCGTTAATCGCGGCGAAATCTTCGGCTTGCTGGGTCCGAATGGGAGTGGTAAGTCTACGACCATCAAGATGATTCTTGGCTTGCTCGCCCCGACACGCGGCAAAGTCGCCCTCTTTGGCGAACCACCGAAGTCCGTCATTGCCCGCCAGAAGCTTGGGTATTTGCCTGAACTCAGCTATTTACATCCGTTTCTCTCGGCGCGGGAGACGCTGCGTTATTATGCGGGGCTTTGCAATTTGCCGCGTGCGGAAGCGCACTCGCGCACGGCTGAGCTTCTTGAGATGGTGGGACTCGAAAATGTGTCTTCGCGTGCGGTTGGAGGATTCTCGAAGGGAATGGCGCGGCGTTTGGCGCTCGCCTGTGCGCTTATCGGTCGCCCCGAGCTGTTGATTCTCGATGAGCCCACGAGCGGACTCGACCCCGTCTCGACAAATGAGGTCAAGGAACTTGTGAAGACTTTGGCGAAAGCGGGGATGACGGTGTTGATGACTTCCCACCTCCTCGGCGACGCGCAGGATGTCTGCGATCGCTTCGCCATTCTCAACCAAGGCGAGAAGGTGGCGGAAGGGGATGTGAAGTCCCTTAAGGGCTCGCTCCAGGACTACTTCCTCGCGAAAGTGGGCGAGGGACGCACCTTTCAAGTCGCCTCCTTTTTAACATGAGACGACTCGCTGAGATATTCACGCTTGAATGGCGCGCCTTGATTCGCACGGGCGTTTTGCCGCTTCTTTGGCTTTTTGCGCTTATTTGGACTTCCGCCGCGCCATTTTGGTTGCAGTCGGATGGCACGGAACTTGGGGCTCGGGAAGTTTTCCTGACTTATGGGGTCGGGGTTGTTTTCGTGCTCGCGCTCATTGCCTTTGGGGCGAGCGCGGCAGGTTCCCTCGCTCAGGAGCGTGCGGCCAAGCGTCTGCAGCTCTCGCTGGTGCGACCCGCGCCCGCCTTTTTGTTGGCGTGGGGACGCTATCTCGCCCACACGACGGCGTGCGCCACGGTAATTGCGCTTTCCCTTCTTATCGCGGCACTTGTTTGCGACCGAAGTCGCCTCGCCTATCATGTGCGCACGCCGCTTTTGCAGAGTCCTGCGGCGGAAGCCGAGGAAGCGTATGCCGCGTATATGAAGAGTCCCGAGACACCCGCCGTCGTTAAGAAGATGAAGAAGGCGGCCGTTTTGCGCATTCTCGAGCAGAAAGCCTACGACCGCTATGAGACCATTCCGACCAATGCGGTTGCTACATGGCAATTTGCCGCGTCGAAGGGTTGGAGCGCGGGTGCACGGATGGCACGATTCAAGTTCGCGAGTCTTTATGATACGCGCGGCGAAGTGCGCGGCTTAGTGACGCTCGGGACGGAACAAGTCGCCCTCACAAATGTGACGAAAAGCGTCCTTTTTGCTTCCTTTTCGTCCACGAACACTGCTGAGACGGCCACGCTAACCTTTCATAACCAAGGCAAGTCGACGCTGATGTTGCGTCCGCGTCGGGATGTTCAGCTTATGGATGAAGCGGGCACATTTCTCGCGAACTTGGTGCGTGCGGGAGTCGTCCTTATTGCGCTTGCCGCGCTCGTGATTGCGTTTGCCATTTTCTTGGGCGCGGGGCTGGGACGCGCGGTCGCCATTTTTACTTTGCTCGGCTTTCTTTTTGTTTCGCTTGTGGGACCCGATGTCATTGAGAATTATCCCGATCCCCTTGAGCAGAATCGCCTCGATAGTTTGGGACTAAGTCTCACCCGCGCCGTCGACCGTGTGACGAAGCCATTTGCGCGTCCGTCACCCATCAAGGCGCTGATTGCGGACGAGTATGTGGAAAATGAGGAGCTGGCGGAAGCCCTCGTCGTCAACATCATCCTTGCCCCCGCCGCATTCGCCGTCCTCGCGGCACTTTGTTTGCGGCGCAAGGAGGAGGGACTCTAATGAGCGCGACAGATAAAGAGCTAGAAACTAATCGCCTTGTTTTTGTGGTGGCGATGGCGAAGGAGGCGGCTCCGCTTGCTGGGCATTTGGAGCGCGTGACGGAGAAGGTAGTTTGGGGCAGGCGAGTCGTTGAAGGGGAGTTTAAGGGCATTCCCGTTGCCGCGATTATCTCGGGCATTGGCAAGGTGAATGCCGCGGCGGCGACGCAACTCGCGCTTTCGCTGTATGCCCCAAAGCGCATTCTCAACTTGGGTGTCGCGGGAGGGCTAAAGCCTAATATGAAAATCGGCGAGATTTATCCTGTCGCGCGTGCGGTGGAATATGACTTCGATCTCACGGAAGTTAATGGCACAAGCCCAGGCGTTTTAGATGAGTTCACGACGCCGTATCTGGAGCTTTCCGTCGCCCCGAAGGATATACCGCGCGCGGTGACACTTGTCTCGGGCGACCACTTCACGAATGACGCGGCGGAACATGTTTTTTTGGCGCGTTTTCAGGCGGGACTTCGCGATATGGAAAGTGCGGCGATTGCGCATGTTTGCGCCACGGCGGGGGTCGAGTGCCGCGCGTGGAAGTGCGTGAGTGATGTCGCAGGGGCACCTGAAATGACGCGGCAATATAAGGAAAACTTGGCGCTTTGCCTCGATAAGTTGGCGGAAGCGATTCCGTCCCTCGCGTTTTGAGTATGTTTGAGACGCGTGGATATATGCTCGATATTAGCCGCGACCGCGTCCCCACGATGCGGACCCTGCGGCTTATCGTGGATTTGCTCGCACGCTACCGCTATAACCAACTTCAGCTTTATACGGAACATACCTTCGCCTACGCGAAGCATCCGTCGGTTTGGGAGGAGGCGGACCCCCTAACAGCTGAAGACGTGCGCAAGTTAGATGCCTACTGCCAAATGCAAGGGATTGAGCTTGTCGCCAATCAGAATACTTTCGGGCATATGGAGCGGTGGCTGACGCTGCCCGCCTACAACAAGCTCGCGAAGTTTCCGAAGGGTGGGGCGATGACCCCGTGGGGCACGATTAAGAAAGAACCGACTACGCTCGACCCGAAGAACCCTGCGTCACTTGAGTTGGTGGCGGGACTCCTCGATGAGCTTCTGCCGAACTTCACTTCTGGGCTTGTGAACATTGGCTGTGATGAGACTTTTGAGATTGCGGACCCCGAGGAATATTTGGACTTTGTCCTGAAGGTTGCGGATGTTGTGCGGCAGAAGGGGAAGAGGCCGATGTTCTGGGGGGACATTGTTCTTCGCCACCCCGAGCTCATTGGACGCCTCCCGAAAGACATGATTGCGCTTGATTGGGGCTATGAGGGGAATCATCCGTTTGAGAAGGAATGTGCCGCGTTTGCCGCCTCGGGGCTCGACTTTTATGTGTGCCCCGGTACTTCCAGTTGGCGGTCGCTCGCCGGCCGCGTCGAGAATATGCGCGAGAACTTGGAGGCGGCGGCTCTCGCGGGGCTCAAATACAAGGCGAAGGGCTATCTCGTCACCGATTGGGGCGACGGAGGTCACTGGCAACCCCTCGCCACGAGTTTGCCGGGCCTTATTTTGGGCGGAGCCTTCGCGTGTGACGGACGCAAAGCCGCGAAGATTGATCTAGAGAAAGAGCTGAACAGTGTGATGGGGGTTCCGTTGGGCGGGACGCTCCTGCGGCTTGGGGTACTCTATTTGCGTGGCGGGGCGCTTAAGGCGAATTGTTCCGAACTTTTCAATATCCTTGCCAATGACCGAGGCTATTCGCGGCACCCTGGGCTTACACAGTTTGTCTTGGACGACATTAGCGCTTATGCGGTTGGCTGTCGCATTCAGGCTGAGAAGTGGGCGGATACGAATGATTGGGCGAAGGAGATTGTTTATATGGCCAATCTCATCGATTGCGCCTGCCATAGGACGGACGAGGCGCGGTTGCGGGCACTGCGCGATGAGCACGGACGCATCTGGCGCTTGCGTTCCCGCGAAGGTGGCCGCGTAGACTCACTCGCCAAACTCCCCAGATTCTAAGGGGGAGTTTTGTTTTTAACCACGGATTTACACGGATTTTCACGGATTGGTTTTGCCGTGGAGATCGGGTTGCCCCTACCAATTGGGGCGGATTTTTGATATAATATACCAAATAACTGCTTGTGGCAGTGTCCGGAGAAGCTCCGCGTGGTGCGGGGTGCCGAAGGTGTAAGTTCGCGAAAGGGTCGCGGATAATCTCTCAGGCGAAAGGACGGAAAGGTAGTATAAGCAACAATGTTTGCAACAACTTGGCTCGATAAGTTCACGGACTTCGTGAATCTCGTGGATGATAAGGTTTGGGGTACGTCGTTTGAAATCGGCGGATTTCCTGTGCCGCTTTTGATTATCCTTATTTTGTTTGGAGGCATCCTTTTGACGGTGCGTCTTAAGGGTATGCAGTTCGTGCAACTGCCGCGTGCCCTCAAATATATGTTCAAGAATGAGAAGGTGGAGCATGGTGCGAAGGGCGAAGTGACGAGCTTCGGGGCGCTTTGCACGGCTCTTTCGGCGACGATTGGTACGGGCAACATCGTGGGTGTTGCGACGGCTTATGTGGCGGGTGGTCCTGGCGCTATCTTCTGGATGTGGCTCGCGGCACTTTTTGGTATGGCGACGAAGTATGCCGAAGGCTTGCTCGCGGTTAAGTATCGCGATCACGATCCTGTGACAGGGCATGTTTTGGGAGGTCCGTTCTACTACATTGAGCGCGGCATGGGCAAGAAGTGGAAGTGGCTCGCTTGCATTTTCGCGTTCTTTGGCGTGCTCGTCGGCTTGTTCGGCATTGGTACTTTCACGCAGGTGAACTCCATTTGCGGTTCGTTCAATACCTTCTTTAAGAACTACATTGATACGGCGGATGTTTATAACTGCACGATTCTCGGCAACTCCTATTCTTACGCGACAATCGGCGGCTCGATTGTCCTTGCGTTTATCGTCGGGTTGGTGGTCATTGGCGGACTTAAGCGTATTGCGAGTGTGAGCGAGAAGGTGATTCCATTCATGGTCGTACTTTATGTTGCGTTCGCGCTTGTGCTCGTCTTCTGCAACATCTCGAAGATTCCGTCCGCCATTGTCACGATTGTGAAAGGTGCGTTTGGTGTGCAGGCGGTCGCGGGTGGTGCGCTGGGCGCAATCATCGTCGCGATGCAAAAGGGTATCGCGCGCGGCATTTTCTCGAATGAGGCGGGTCTTGGTTCCGCGCCTATCGCCGCTGCCGCCGCGCAGACGAAAGAGCCAGTTCGTCAGGGACTCGTATCGATGACGGGCACCTTCCTCGATACGATTATCGTCTGCTCGATGACGGGGCTTGCGCTCACGATGACGAGCCAGCCTGTTTCGGCGGAATCCTTCAAGGGCGTTTCTGAGCTCTACTGCGCGAGTGCCGCGACGGGTGCGGAAGCGACGATGAAGGCGTTCGCGGTGGGAATTCCGTTCCTGCCCCCGATTGTGACGGACGCTCTCGTGATGATTTCCCTCGTCCTTTTTGGTTTCACGACCATTTTGGGCTGGGACTACTATTCGGAGCGGTGCCTTGAATATTTGTCGAATGGCAATATGAAGCCTGTGCTTGTTTATCGTTGGCTCTACATCCTCGCCGTATTCATTGGTCCGTATATGACCATTTCGGCGGTGTGGGGTATTGCGGATATCGTGAATGGGCTTATGGCTGTGCCAAATATGATTGCGCTTATCGCGCTCTCGGGTGTGGTTGTCGCTGAAACGCGCAGCTACTTTAAGCGCCTCAAGGATGGCGAAATTCAGGAATAAGAAGGGTATCCATTAACAGATGGCGGGCGAATATCAGTTTAGTCTTGTTGATGTAACGAAGCAAGTTGGCACAAAGACCATCTTAAATGAGGTTAATCTCTCATTCTTCTATGGTGCGCACATTGGTGTCATTGGTGGGAATGGCGCGGGCAAATCCTCGCTTTTGAAGATTCTCGCGGGACTTGATACGGACCTCATGGGCACCGTGCAAGTCGCGAAGGGGACGCGCGTGGGGTACTTGCCGCAGGAGCCGGTCCTCGACGACACCAAGACGGTGGGCGAAGTGGTGGCTGAGGCCGTTGCGCCCATCAAGGCTAAACTCGACCGCTATGAGGAGCTTTGCTGCAATCTCGACGACCCTAAGGCGGAAGCCGAGATGGCGCGGCTTCAAGATGAGATAGATGCTCACGATTACTGGAACATCGACTCTCTTGTGGAGCGTTCAATGGCGGCGATGCACTGTCCGAGTGCCGACCAAAGTGTCGCGGTGCTGTCGGGTGGTGAACGCCGCCGCGTCGCCATTTGCCGCCTACTGTTGACGGAACCCGATGTGCTCCTACTCGATGAGCCCACGAACCACCTTGACGCGGAGACGGTTCAGTGGCTTGAAGAGTACTTAAAGCCTTTCAAAGGCACACTCATCGTCGTCACTCACGACCGCTACTTCTTGTCGGATGTGACGGACTGGATTCTCGAGCTTGACCGCGGCGTATGCTATCCGTATAAGGGCAATTACGAAGAGTGGCTGAAACAGAAGGAAGCGATGCTCGCGCACGAAGCGAAGGCGGAAAAGTCGCGGCAGAAGCTCATTGAGAACGAACTTAAGTGGATACAGACGAATCCGTCGGGGCGCCACTCCAAGAGCCAAGCGCGTGTTAAGCGGTATGAGGAATTGCAGAAGCAGGAGGTCTCGACGCGCGAGGATGATCTCGTCATCCGTATTCCGCCAGGCCCTCGTCTCGGCGACTTGGTGGTGCGTGCTGAGCATGTCAAGATGGCGTTCGGCGACCGCGTACTTTATAATGATTTGAACTTTGATTTGCCGCGTGGTGGCATTGTCGGCGTAATTGGCGCGAATGGCGCGGGTAAAACGACGCTCTTTAAGCTCATTACGGGGCAACTTAAGCCTATCTCTGGCACATTTAGCGTGGGCGACACGGTAAAACTTAGCTATGTCGACCAGACGCGCAGTGAGCTTAAGGCGGACGAGACCGTCTACGAAGCCATTACGGGCGGCGGCGAGTTTGTGCGCCTCGCGGGCACGACAATGATGAATGGTCGCGCCTATTGTAGCCGCTTCAACTTTCGCGGACCCGACCAACAAAAGAAAGTAGGCGTGCTCTCGGGCGGTGAGCGCAATCGCGTCCATTTGGCGAAGCTTCTTACGGCTGGCGGTAACCTGCTCCTGCTCGACGAACCTACCAATGATCTTGATGTCGCGACTTTGCGTTCCCTCGAAGAAGGTTTGCAGGACTTCGGTGGCTGCGTGATGGTTGTCTCGCACGACCGTTGGTTTTTGGACCGCATTGCGACCCATATCCTCGCTTTTGAGGGTGACGGACGCACCACGTGGTTCGAGGGGAGCTACTCCGAGTACCACGAGGCAATGGCGCGGCGCAAGCAGAAGTAAGATTGAAACCGCAAGAAGAAAGGAAATCGAAATATGTGCGGAATAGTTGGCTTTTCTAGTCGTACACGCGGCGCGGCTGTGCCGCTTATCAATGGACTGCGCCGTTTGGAGTATCGCGGCTACGACTCGGCGGGTGTGGCACTCGAGTCCGAAGAGGGACTCCTCGTCTATAAATGCAAGGGCAAGGTCTCGGAACTTGCGCGGGTTCTCGCGCAAAAACTCGATGAGAAAGAGGAAAAGGAGTGCACCCTTGGCATTGCCCACACGCGCTGGGCGACGCACGGCTTGCCGACCGAGGTAAATGCCCACCCGCAACTCGCGGATGGCGGCAATCTCGCACTTGTTCATAATGGTATTATCGAGAATTATGCCGCGCTGCGTGCCCAGCTCGAACAGCGTGGATGCAAGTTTGTTTCTCAGACTGATACGGAAGTTCTTGCGCATCTTATCGCAACATTTGACCAAGGGGACTTCCTTTCCGCCGTTACCCAGGCGCTTAAGCAGGTGCGCGGCACTTATGGTATTGCCGTCCTTTCGCGGCGGCATCCAGGCGAGATGATTGTTGCGCGTTGCGGCAGCCCCCTCGTCGTTGGCATTGGCGAGGACGCGACAATTGTGGCGAGCGATGTCTCGGCAATTGTCGAGCATACGCGGCAAGTCATTTATTTGAATGATGGCGATGTTGCCCGCGTCACTCCCGAGGGCGTGAATGTCTATACGCTTGATAATGCGCCTGTTACGCGTGAAGTGAAGGCGATTGAATGGAATCTTGACGCGGTTGAGAAGGGTGGCTATGCCCACTTTATGCTCAAGGAGATTTTTGAGCAACCCGAGACACTGCGCAACACGATTCGCGGACGCCTTGACTTTGCCAATGGCACCTCTATTCTCTCGGGACTTAGCCTCACCCCACGTGAACTCGCGGGCATTCGCCGCGCCGTCATTGTGGCGTGCGGAACTTCCCTTCATGCGGGTATGGCGGCGAAGTATTTGATTGAGTCCCTCGCGGATATCCCTGCCTCGCCTGAACAGGCGGCAGAGTTCCGCTATTGTAACCCGATTGTCGGACCTGATGACCTCGTTTTGGCCGTATCTCAATCGGGTGAGACGGCGGATACTCTCGCGGCGGTGCGGGAATCGATTCGCAAGGGTGCGCTTGTGGCGGGTCTTTGCAATGTCGTCGGCTCCACCATCGCGCGGGAAGTCGGGCGCGGCGTTTATTTGCACGCGGGACCCGAGATTTCTGTCGCTTCCACGAAGGCGTTCACGGCGCAGGTGACGACGCTTTTGATGATTGCCCTGAAGCTTGGACGTACGCGGCGCTATTCGCGTGAGGAAGGCATCCATCTCTGCGAAGAAATTGCCGCGCTCCCCGATAAGGTGAAGGAAGTCCTCGAGCAGAATGACGCGATTGCGAAGATTGCCGAGAAGTATTTCAAGGTCTCGGATATGTTCTTCATCGGTCGCGGCATTTTGTATCCGACCGCGCTCGAGGGTGCGTTGAAGATGAAGGAAATCAGCTATTTGCATGCCGAGGGCTATCAGTCCGCCGAGCTCAAGCACGGGCCCATCGCGCTTTTGGATGAGAAGACGCCCGTCGTCGCCTTGCTGAACGACATTCCTGGCAAGGAAAAAACGATTGGTAATGTGCAAGAGTGCCGCGCCCGCAAAGCCCCCGTCCTGGGCATTATCACCAAGGGCGACAAGGCGGCGGCGGAGCATTGCAACGATATTATTGAGCTTCCCGCGACGACGGAGCACACCGCGCCCATCGTCACGGCGGTCGCTTTGCAGCTTTTCGCCTACCATGTTGCGCGTTTGAGGGGATGCGAAATCGACCAGCCGCGTAATTTGGCGAAGTCAGTTACTGTTGAGTAAAAAGCGAAAATGTGCTATAATCTTACTGTAGTAAAATACAGTATAGAAAGGAGCGCAGTTATGAAGAGAGTAATTTTGTTCGTCGCGGCGGGTTTTGCCGCGCTTTCGGTGGCTTATGCCGCGCCGCATGGGCCTGGTCGCCCGGGTGGTCCTGGCGGTCCTGGCCCAGGTTTTCGTCCGGGTCCTTCGCCGCGCCCCGCGCCACATCATTCGCGCAGTGGCTTTTGGCCAGGCTTCGCGGGCGGACTCGCCGCTGGGGTGCTACTCGACATCTCGCGTCCGTCGCGTCCGATTCCGCCGCCCGCTACAATTTATACGACTCAGGTCGTCACCCCGACACCTGTCGTCGTGCAACAGCCCGTCGTGGTGTCGCAACCTGTCGTCACACAGACCGTGATAACGGATGCCGTCGTCACCCAGCCCGCTGTGACCACCCAGCGCGTTTGGGTCGAGGGCGCGTACTTTGACCGCGTGAATGCGGATGGTTCCGTGACGCGCGTGTGGAATCCGGGACACTACGAAGTCCGCACGGTTCAGTAAGTGATAAAAGGAATATGAAGAAGAGTATAGCGCAAGAGACGAAATATCCGCCGCCCGGTCGCACGCCGAGTGAGGACACGGCGGCGGTTATCAAGTTTTATCGCCTGAGGGACGGCTTCCCCAAAGAAGTGCTGGACGAAGCGCGGCAAGTTTCATCGCGACTTAAGACGAAAGAAAAGCGCCTTGATTTGCGCCGTAAGTTCATCTTTACCTGCGACCCCGTGACCGCGCGGGACTACGATGACGCAATTTCGCTTGAGAGGGACCGCAAGGGCAATCGCGTTTTGGGCGTGCATATCGCGGATGTCTCACATTTCGTCCGTCCAGGTAGTGCCCTTGACCGTGAAGCGCAATTGCGCTCGACGAGCGTCTACTTTCCCGACCGCGTCCTCCCGATGCTCCCCACGGAACTCTCGAATGGCGTTTGCTCGCTGGTGCCAAACGAAGACCGCCTGACTTTCAGCGTCTTTATGACTTTTGATGCTGAGGGACGCATGATTGCGCGGTCTTTCGCGAAGTCAATTATCCGTTCTAAGGCGCGCTATACCTATGAGCAGGTGATGGATGTGATTGCGGGTCGTCACTCGCGCATAGGTAAGCGTGAGAGCCGCGTCATTCTCGATGTCCATACGCTCGCCCAGCAATTGCGGCGCACGCGCTTTGGCAATGGGGCTCTCGATTTGGAAATTCCAGAGATTGAGGTGAAACTCGATAACCAAGGCGAAATGATGGGCATTGAGGCGCGTCCGTACGATGAATCTCATCAGATGATTGAGGAGTGTATGGTTGCGGCGAATGAGGCGGTCGCCCACGAGCTTTGGGGCAAGGGAATCAAGGTTTTGGCACGCTTCCACGATAAGCCCGACCCCGAGAAGCTACTGATTCTGCGTGAAGAAATGCGCGGACTCGGTGTGAAAATGGGGGCGATTGAGAATCCGAAGGTGTTTGCGAAGTTCTTGCAAGCGATTAAGAAGAGTCCGCTTTATACGACGCTAGCCGTGATGGTGCTACGATCCATGAAGCGGGCTGTTTATGAGCCGACGGTAATGGGGCATTTCGGACTCTCCAAGCGCTTTTATGCGCACTTTACCTCGCCCATCCGCCGCTATCCCGATTTGACGCTCCATCGTCAACTCGCGGACTATCTGGAGAAGCCCACGAAAGCGAAGCGACCGCCCCAAATCCTCGCGCGTTGGGCAGAGCACGCCAATGAGATGGAAGAGAAGGCGACGGAAGCCGAGCGCGCCGTCCTCGAGATTAAGAAGTATCGCTACTTCGACGAACAACTCGCTTCGCGGCAGACAGTGGTTTATGAAGGGATTATCTCGCAATGCTTCCCATTCGGATGCTTTGTGGAGATTCCCGAACTTGCCGCGTCGGGGCTTGTGCATATCTCGCAACTTTCACGGCGGTATGTGCGCTATAATGCGTCCGACCACAGCCTCAGTGCGCCAGGCGGTGGCTCGTGGAAGATTGGCGATAAGATGAAGGTTCGGGTTACGCGAGTTGACTTCAAAGAGCGCAAACTCGACTTTGTGCCCGTAAAAGTGCGCTAATAAGGATAATTTCATATAAGGAAACTACAATGGAACTCACAGTACTCGTAAATAAGTTCAACATCACAGGGCGGCTCGTTTCGTTGCAACCCTTCGGCAATGGTAACATCAATGATACCTTCCTTGCCATTTACCGCAATACCTTTACTGAGACGCAAGTCATTCTTCAGCGCGTCAATCGCGCAGTCTTTCCCAAGCCCGAAGTCATTATGGGCAATATGCACGAAGTGACGCGCCATTGCCACGCGAAGCTGGAGGCGGACGCTCAGGCGGGGCGCGATGACCGCGTGTGGCAAATGCCGCAGATTGTGAAGACAAAGGACGGCGCGGACTTTGTGACGGACGAGAAGGGCGAGGTTTGGCGCGTCATTACGCGTATTATGTCCGCCCACGCGTTTGATGTCGCGCAAGGACCCGAGCACGCGATGGAATGTGGCGCGGCACTGGGGCACTTCCACTATCTGATTAGTGATATGAACCCAGCTTCCATCCACGACCCCTTGCCGGGCTTTCATATCACAAGCGAATATCTCGCCGCCTATGATAAGACGCTCGAAACGAAGTCCGCGCAAGATATGCTCGCGAGCTCAATGGAAGCGAAACGCCTCGTGCGCTTCATTGAAGAGCACCGCAATCTCGCGCTCTGCCTCGAGAAGGCGGAAGCTGCGGGCGAGCTTCGTAAGCGCATGTTCCACGGCGACCCGAAGGTCAATAACATTATGATTGACGATGTGACGGGCAAGGGCACGGCGATGATTGACCTCGATACCGTCTCTCCTGGGCTTGTCCATATTGACTTCGGCGACGCGCTGCGCTCCATTTGCAATCCAGCGGGAGAGGAAGAGACGAATCTTTCGAAGGTCGTCTTTGACGAAGATTTGAGCACCGCCTTCTGCAAGGGCTATATGCGTGAAGCGGGCGCGTTTATGACGGAAGCCGACCGCGCCTATCTCTATGACGCGATTCGCCTCTTGCCATTTGAGCTTGGTCTTCGCTTCTTCCAAGACTATCTTGCGGGCAATGTCTACTTCAAGACGAAGCACGCCGAGCAGAACCTGAACCGTGCGCGTGTGCAGTTTAGGCTTTGTGAGTCCATCGAGGCGCGGGAGCGCTCCATTCGCAGTGCCCTCGCGGCAATGTAAAAAACCATGTACGAACTCGTCGAGATTTTTGAGTCGCTACAAGGCGAGGGACGCAATTCGGGGCGTCCGTGTGTCTTTGTGCGCTTCGCGGGGTGCAATCTTGCCTGTCCGTGGTGCGATACGGACCGTGCGCGGCACTTCTCGCTCAGTCTCGATGAACTCGTGAAAGAAATTGCCGCGTTTAAGCCCAAGAGCGTCATTCTGACGGGCGGCGAGCCCACGCGGGTCGCGGCAATGCCCGAACTTATTGCCGCGCTAAAGGAGCGCGGCTACTGGATTGCTGTCGAGACGAATGGCACTGCCGAGCCTGAATGGCTCGCTTTCGTCGATTATGTCGCCTGTTCACCCAAGCTTGAGTACCCCGAGAGCCTCAAGTTGACACGGGCGAATGAGGTGCGGGTGGTCGCGTCCGCCCCCGAAGTCGTCGCTTTTTGCCGCGATTTGCCCACGCGAATTGCCGCGACGGACTACTATCTCTCGCCGTGTGAACGCGGTGGGGAGATGGACTTCGCGACAGCAAAAGCCGCGCTCGCCGAGTTGCCAGGCTGGGCACTTTCAGTGCAACTTCATAAGCTACTTGGTTTTCGCTAAACAAGAAAGGAGTCCGTTCTATGCCCCACTTGCTAGATGACGCTTGGCTGAAACCTTATGAACAGGCTATTCGTGGGCGTGCGGCGCGTGCCCAAGCCAAAGTTTGCGAGTTGACGGGCGGCAAGATGTCCCTCGCCGACTGGGCGAGTGCTCACGAGTATTACGGACTCCACAAAACGCCACGCGGCTGGGTCTTTCGGGAGTGGGCACCGCACGCGACTTCGATGTGGCTTGTTGGCGACTTCTCGGGATGGCGAACGCTGCCAAACTTTGAGCTAGAGCGCATTCCGAATACGGATGTCTGGGCGCGGGAGTTCCCTGAGAGCGCCTTTAAGCACGGCGACAACTACCGCCTTGAGATGCATTGGGATGGCGGACGCGGTGAGCGCATTCCCGCCTTCGCGCGATATGTCGTGCAAGACCCGCAAACCCAAATCTTTACGGCGAAAGTCTGGGCGCCCGAGAAAGCGTATGTGTGGCAAAATCCCGTGCCTGAGCGCAAAAAGAGACCATTTATCTATGAAGCGCATGTCGGGATGGCGAGCGAAGAAGGGCGAGTAGCGACTTACGCTGAGTTCCGTAATAATATTCTGCCGCGCATCAAGGCGGCGGGCTATGATACGGTTCAACTTATGGCGATAATGGAGCATCCGTATTACGGTAGCTTCGGTTATCACGTGAGTTCCTTTTTCGCCGCGTCCTCGCGCTTTGGCACACCTGACGAACTCAAGAGCCTCGTCGATGCCGCGCACGGGATGGGGCTGCGCGTCATTATGGACCTCGTCCATAGCCACGCCGTCAAGAATGAGCGCGAGGGGCTCTCGTGCTTCGATGGTACGCCGTGGCAATATTTCCATTCGGGCGAGAAGGGGTGGCACAAGGCGTGGGATAGCCGCTGTTTCGACTATGGCAAGGTGGGAGTGCTTCATTTTCTGCTTTCCAATTGCCGTTATTGGCTGGACGAGTTCCATTTTGACGGCTATCGCTTTGATGGCGTAACCTCGATGCTTTTCTGGGATCACGGCTTGGGCACGGCGTTTACGGACTACTCGCGCTATTTTGATGGCTCGATGGACGATGACGCGTGGGTCTATTTGCAGCTCGCGAACCGCGTCATTCACGAGGTGCGCCCTGACGCGATTACGATTGCGGAAGATGTGAGCGGAATGCCCGGTTGTGCCGCGCCCGTGACGGACTGCGGGATGGGCTTTGATTATCGCATGGCGATGGGCGAGCCCGACTTCTGGTTCCATTTGGCGGAGAAGGTTAAGGACGATGATTGGTCGATGGGCGGCATTTTCTATGCGCTCACCGATAAGCGTCCCGAGGAGAAGGTGGTGAGTTATGTGGAGTCTCACGACCAGGCTCTCGTCGGCGGCAAGACTTTCTTCTTCCAACTCGCGGATGCCGCCGTCTACTTTGGTATGCGCAATGACCAACAGGACGCGCTAATCGACCGTGCGATAGCCCTCCATAAGATGGCGCGACTCGCTACTTGCGCCCTCAATGGCGGCGCGTACTTGGACTTTATGGGCAATGAGTTTGGACACCCCGAATGGATAGACTTCCCGCGAGAAGGCAATGGCTGGGACTATTCTCACGCGCGGCGGCAGTGGTCGTTGCGGGATGACCCGAATCTGCGCTTTAAACCGCTTGGCGACTTCGACGCGGCAATGCTCCACCTCTTGCGCGAACACGAGACGGAATCTGCCGCGATTTGCCTCGCGACGAATGAGCCTGATAAGATTCTCGCCTTTACGCGTGGCGACCTCCTTTTCGTCTTTAACTTTAATCCGACACGCTCTTTTACGGACTATGGTGTGCTCGTGCCGCCCGCCACAAGTTGGGAGCATTGCCTAGATACGGATGAGCCCCGCTTTGGCGGACAAGGTAGACTCGAGCCGCGCGTGGTGCATACGCCGCAACTCGTTCCTGATAAGGGCGAACTTGTTCAGCAAATTCGGCTGTACTTGCCCGCCCGAACCGCCCTCATTTTGAAACGCGTGAAGTCCAAATGAGTATAAGTCCCAAGTGCCGCGTGGCGTTGACGGGGGATGTCGCCCTCAATTTGCTTGCCCCTTACTTTCAAGAGGCGGGTTATGAGGTCTATGTCCCAGCAGGCTTCGGAACTTGGCGGCAGGAAGTCCTAGACAAAAACTCGCCCCTCCATCAATTTAAGCCCGATGTCATTTTGGAGGTGACGCGCTTTGACGCGGTTTTGGCGAAGGAAGTCCCTGACTTCTATGACGCACGGATGAAGTCCCTCGCCGCGTGCCCTTATTCGCTCACGGGCATAAAGGCGATTGTCGAAGAGTTTACTTTCTCCCAACTCGCCGCACCCAAGAAAGTCCTCGCCGTCGACGCGGATAACACCCTCTGGCGCGGCATAATTTCCGAGGACGGATGGGACGCGGTAGAACCCTACCGTGACTTCCAGAACTCACTCCTCGCTTTGAGGGATTGCGGCGTTTTGCTTGTCCTACTTTCTAAGAACGACGCGTTCGAGTTCCGTAGTGATATGCCTTTACGGACGTCTCATTTTGCCGCGGTGGGTGTGAATTGGGCACCCAAGGCAGGCAATCTCATCGCGGCGTGCAGGGAGTTGAATCTCGGGGTAGATAGTGTCGTCTTTTTGGATGATAACCCCTATGAACAAGCCCAAATGAAAGCGCACCTTCCTGAAGTGACGGTTTTGCCTTTCTCTCCGCCCCCGACCGCACAACTCCTGCGACGACTGAACACTTATTTCTTCGCGGATATGGGCAAGACGACAGAAGATCGCCTGAGAGCGGCGGATTATGCCGCGCGGCAGGTCGCCCCCAGCGTCCATGAGTACGCGAGTGTCGCGGACTACCTAGAAGCCTTGCAATTGCGTGTAGTGCCGCGCTTGGCGGCAGAAGGGGACCTCGACCGCCTCGCCCAAATGGCAGGCAAGACGAACCAGTTTAACGCGACGACTATTCGCAGACCCCGCAGTGACTTTGAGCGGCTCTTGAAAGACCCGAATTGCCGCGTTTTCGTCTTTAGTACGTCCGACCGCTACGGACCCCAAGGCATCGTCTGTTATGTGGTCGTGGATCTCACGAGCCACCACGCAACGGACTTCGTGATGAGTTGCCGCGCAATGGGACGCACCCTTGAGTATTTCGTCTATAGGTATTTAACCGAGCAACTTGGCTTTGAGCCGATTCTTGATTATACGCCCACAGCCAAAAATAAGCCATTCCACGACTTCCTCACCACCCCCAAACTCGCCCCAACCTACTACAA
>CAVCJC010000023.1:0-20241 GCA_963602475.1 Lachnospira hominis (ex Liu et al. 2021) | reverse complement strand
CCGCCGCCCACCACCCACCACCGTTTCTCATTTTAACTTTTTAAAATACTGTTTTGAGACTCATAGAAAATATTTTTGGCGCGGCGCTTCTAGAGGGCTAGGGGGGCTAGGGCTAGATTAGCGAGTTGTTCTAGATTGGCTAGAAGTTCTAGATTAGCTAGAAGTTCTAGTTGTTCTAGAACTAAGAGTCTTGCCTCTCTCAAGAGCGGCTACTCGAGGCCCAAAAAGCCCCCTCGTCTACCCCCTCTCTCGCCACCCCTCGGTCGCCCCCAAAAACCGCGATTTTCTGACCCCTCGAAAATTTCGATTCTGAGAGGGGTTTGGGGGGTGGGGGCTATCACCCTACACAAAAACTCTTAGAAGCCAGCCACGAGCCTCCTAGACCCCTCTACGCGCGTTTTTTGAAGCCACCTTCGCCACAGCCCGCTTCTAGACACCCCAACCACCCGATTTTGACCCCCAAAACACCCCTCGGCGACAACCCCCAAAAACACCCCCTCGGCGACCCCAACTGAAAAAACAACAAATCAAAAAATGTGAGCGTGTGTTGTGTGTTTCAAAATTGTGTGTTGCTGTTTGGGGTGTCGTCGCCCCCTCCCCTTCACCCCACCCTAACACACAACACACACAATAACACTCACAGCACAATGTTTTTTGTTTGTTTATTTTTAACAGTAGGTCAGTAGGTACTGTGTGTGTGTTAACAACACGCGTCGGCGCCGGTACCGGCACCGGCGCCGGCGCCGGCGCGTACGCGTATATTATAATAAGCCCGCCAAAAACCACCCCCCAAAAAAGCCGCCAAAAGTCCCCCTTTAGCCTCGCCGCAAAGTCGCCTTTTTAGCCTCGCCGCCAAGTCGCCTTTTTTAGCCTCCTAGCCTCCTTCTTGGAAAAATCTTAAAATACACTTTAAATAAAAAAATAACTTGACAAGGGTTTTTACCCCCCCCTCGCCTCGCCCCACTCGCGCCCTATATACCCCTGCCACCCACTTCTGCGCATCACGGCTACCCGCCCCTCTAGAGACCCGCTACCCACCTCTGCGCTGACCCCCTACCCTGCCCTCTATACACCCCCGCTCTTTATATATGCCGCTTCTCTCCCCAACCACCCCCAAGCAAAAAAAACCGCAAATAATTCACCCCTTTGGGGCGGAAATATGGTATAATAATAGGAACTAATTTGGAGATTTGATAACTATGCATCCGTATCGTACGCATACTTGTAACGAACTTCGCGCGGCAGATGCCGGGAAAACGGTCCGTCTCTCGGGCTGGATGTTCCGCTTGCGCGACCATGGCGGCATTCTCTTTGTGGATCTTCGCGACCACTATGGACTGACTCAGATAGTCGTTCATCCGTCGCGTTCGTTCTTCTCGCTCGTTGAGAAGGCGCACCTCGAGAGTGTAATTACTGTGACAGGCGAAGTGAAGCTTCGCACGCCTGATACCATCAATCCCGATTTGCCGACGGGCGAAATTGAGATTGAGGCGAACGAGCTTGTAATGGAAGGCGCCTCCGAAGTGACGCCCCTCTATGTTCCCGATGAAAAGGCGGACGAGAGTGAAGATGTGCGGCTTAAATATCGCTATCTCGATTTGCGCCGCGAGAAGCTTCATCAGAACATCATCCTGCGCTCGAAAGTGATTCGCTTCTTGCGTGAGCAGATGTGGGCGAAGGGCTTCAATGAATTTCAGACGCCGATTTTGACCGCGTCGTCCCCCGAGGGTGCGCGTGACTACTTGGTGCCAAGCCGCATTCATCGCGGCATGTTCTATGCGCTCCCGCAGGCTCCGCAGATGTTCAAGCAGCTCTTGATGGTCTCGGGCTTTGATAGGTACTTCCAAATCGCGCCGTGCTTCCGCGATGAAGCCGCGCGGGCGGACCGCTCACCGGGCGAGTTCTATCAGCTCGATATTGAGATGAGCTACGCGACTCAGGATGAAATCTTCGCCGTCGTCGAGGATGTCGTCTCGAAGACGTTCCGTGAGTTCTCGAAGTGGAGCTGCAATGAAGCCCCGTGGCCGCGCATTAAGTATCGCGACGCGATGATGACGTATGGCTCAGACAAGCCCGATTTGCGCAATCCCTTGAAGTGGATTAACATGAGCGACTTCTTCGCCAAGGCTTCCTTCAAGGCGTTTGCCGCGTGTGTCGCTAATGGCGGACTCGTCAAGGGCTTGCTCGTTAAGGGCATTGTCGGTGTCGAGACGCGCACTTGGTTTGATAAGCGCGAGGCGTTCGTCAAGGAAAATGGCGGCAAGGGTCTCGGGTACATCTCCTGGACCAAAGAAGGCGAACTCAAGGGACCCATCGCGAAGTTCCTCACCCCCGAGCAACTCGAGGAGATGAAAGCCCTCGTTAAGATGGAGCCCGGTGACGCGCTCTTCTTCATGGCGGCGGAAGTCGATGAATGCAATCGCCTCTCGGGACTCGTCCGTACCGACATCGCCAATCACATGACGAACAACATCTGTGAGAAAGAGTGCTACAAGTTCTGCTGGATTGTAGACTTTCCCTTCTTCGAGAAAGACCCCGAGACAGGCAAGATTATCTTCTCGCACAACCCCTTCTCGATGCCCCAAGGCGGACTCGAGGCGTTGAACGGACCCGACCCCTTGTCCATCGAAGCCTATCAGTACGATGTCGTCTGCAACGGCATTGAGCTTTCGTCGGGCGCGATTCGTAATCACCGCATCGATATTATGGAAAAGGCCTTCGAAATCGCGGGCTATCCGAAGGAAGTGGTGCGCGAAAAGTTTGGATGCCTCTACAATGCGTTCCAGTATGGTGCGCCGCCGCACGGTGGTATCGCGCCGGGCGTGGATCGCATGGTTATGCTCCTCACCGATACGCCCAACATCCGTGAGGTCATTGCCTTCCCGATGAATCAGAAGGCGCAAGATCTTATGATGAATGCGCCGAACTATGTAACCGAGCAGCAGTTGCGCGAACTCCACATCAAGATTCGCGGCACGGGCTCGGAGGTCGCCCCAACGGATCCCGCGTGAAGTCCCTCAAGTTTACACTAAAAGTATGGCCCGTAGTCACAGTCGTGACTATTGGGCTGTGCTATTTAACGCAACTTGTCGCGAAACTCTTCGGGATTGACCTACCCGACCAAGCCAATATTGGCTTTGTGAAGTCTTTGGCGGGATGGAATCTCAAGTTCCTCTTCGTCTGCGTGCAGGTCATAATCCTCATGCCCGTCCTCGAGGAGGTCGTGTTCCGTTGGCTCTTGTGGCGGGCGTCGCGTCCCGCGAAGCCGTGGCTCGCGGCGGCGATTTCTGCCGCGCTCTTTTCTGCCGCGCACTATCTCGCCCAACCGTGGCCGGACGCGGCATTTCTCGCGCTCTTCCTCTTTGGGCTTGCCCAATGTTGGCTCTATGCACGCACCAACCACCTTTGGTGCGCGATGCTCAATCACGCGCTCTTTAACCTGACGAATCTCGTCCTTTTGTTCATCATCCCCGAATGAAAGTTTGTTTTGAGACCTTTGGCTGTCGCCTAAATCGTGCGGAAGCCCTGCAAACCGAGGCGGATTACCTCGCGCAGGGCTGGGACACGACTTCCGCTCACGCCGACGCGGATCTCATTGTCATTCGGGGCTGTAGCGTGACGGCACGTGCCCAACGTGACTGCGAACATCTCATCGCGCATATTCGCGCGAAATATCCCTTAAAACGGCTCATTGTGACAGGGTGTCTGCCGGGAGCCCAGAAGATAGTGCCGCCGAAAGAGGCGGATGAGGCGATTCCCACCCGCACGGCCCGCGCTTATTTGAAGATTCAAGACGGATGCAATGGCTCTTGCACATTTTGCATTGTCCCTCGCTTTCGCGGCAGTAGCGTAAGCGTGCCCCTCGAGACGATTTGTGACCGTGCGCGGCGTTTTATAGAGGCGGGCTACCACGAAATTGTCATTACGGGCTGTAATCTCACCCACTATGTCGACAACGGCAAGCGCCTCGTCGATGTCCTCGCGGCACTTGCGCAGCTTTGTGGCACCACCTGCCGCATCCGCCTCGGCTCGCTCGAACCCGTCCCTGCCGCGAAGGAAGTCATCTCTTTAATGGCCGAAAATGCCGCGCTATGTCCGTTTTTGCACTTGCCTATCCAGTCCGCGTCAGATTTGATGCTAAAGGCGATGCGCCGGCCCTATTCCGCTAAAGATGTAACGGAACTCCTAAAATACGCGCTCCAGAAGATGCCCCATGTGGCACTCGGGTGCGACCTTATTTCGGGCTTCCCGGGCGAGACGGACTACGATCATCTACGCACCGAATCTTTCCTCGCGGCATATCCGTTCTCGAAAGTGCACATTTTCCCTTACTCGGAGCGTCCCGGCACACCTGCCGCGACATTTGAGGGGGTCATTCCGCGCGAGATTCGGCATGCCCGCGCCCATCGCCTAGCCGAGATTTCTCAGGCGACGCGGCACAAATATGCTCTCAAGTTTTTGGGGCAGAAAGTCGCCTTTGTCGTCGAGAGTTCCTCGCAAGTCTCGGGCTGGTCAAGCGAATATCTCTGGTGCCGCGTCGAAGGTGGCAACAAAAAGGCGGCGCGTAAACAGCTTTTCACTATGCGGGTAACTAAGGTGGAGGACGATGTCCTTCTGGGGGTGGCGTGCTAATGGCGGGCGAAATCCATAAAACGACAGGTATTTGCCTACGGGTCCAGCCATGGTCGCGCACAAGCCATGTTGTCCATTGGCTCACGCCCGACGGACCCCTCACCACCGTCGTCAAAGGCGCGGTGCGTCCGAAAAGTGCCTTTTTGGGGCAATATGACCTCAATTATACCTGCGAAGTGCTCTATTATGTGCGTGGCAAGAACGGACTCCACGCGCTCCGTGAGTGCTCGCCCCTCAAATTGAGGGAAGATTTGCGCGGCGACTACCGAAAGCTCGTCCTCGCGGGGCACTTCAGGGAACTTGCCCTACAATTTACCCCGATGGGCGAAGAGGCGGGCGAATGGTACGCGGCACTTGAATGTGCCCTAGAGGCGCTTAGCCTCATCAAGGGCTCTACAGCCCTTCTCGGACTCCTCCTAGCTTTTGAACTTAAGGCGCTTAAACTCGCGGGGCTGAATCCGCTTTTGGAAGCCGAGCGCGGCGCATTCTTCCTGAGGGGAGCGCGGCAGATTCCTGTACCGAGTGCCGTCGCCGCGTGCCTGCGCAATCCGCGTCGCGAAACAAACCGCGAGACGCTCCTCAATGCCGCGCGCGCCATTGGTGTTTTTTACATGTTTCACTTGGATACCCGCCCCGAAACGCGGCGGAATGTCCTTAAACTAATTTCAACCTGAGATAAGGAGAAAGAAAAAATGAGTAAACTACATATCGCAACAACTGCGCTCGTAGCCGCGACAATGATTGCCGGCTGCAGTGACAAGAATGCTCCCGAGGCGACAGGTGCCGCTAGCGAGGCAACATCGAGTGCCGCGACCGCCCCCGCTAAGGATCCAAATGAGATTCTGCTCGTCGTGGGCAATGAAAAGCTCACACGCGGCGAATTGGAAAAGAAACTCGATATGATTATGGCCGCGCAGGGCGATCGCATTTCCACGAATGACATCCCCTTCTTCAAGGCGCAGGTCGGTAGCCAAATCGCCCGCGAATTCCTCGTCATCAATTCCCTCACCCAGAAGGCGAAGGCGCTCGGCTACAAGGTGACCGACGCGGATGTCAAGGAGCGCGAAGAAGAGTTCCTCAAGGCGGTTAAGGGTCAGCCCAACGCCCCCACCTCGCTCGAAGACGCGGCTTCGCGTTCGCCTTTCGGCAAAGAAAGCGCAATGGCTGAGATTCGCAATGGCGTTCTCATCGACAAGATGATTAAGGCGGAAGTCATTGAGAAGCTCGGTGAAGACTTCGCGAAGGAAGCGCGTGAGAAAGTCGCGGAAATCGAGAGCAACAATCTCGCCGTCGCCTCCTCGCCGCTCATCAAGGAAGCTCAGGATAAGCTCCTTAAGATGAAAGCCGAGATTGAGGCGGCTCCTGATAAGGCCGCTAAGTTCGCGGAACTCGCCAAAGCCAATTCGGACTGCCCTTCTAAGGAAAAAGGCGGCGACCTCGGCGAATTCGCTGAAGGCATGATGGTTAAGGCGTTTGAGAAAGCCGCGTTCGCGCTTGAACCAGGACAAGTCTCTGACCCCGTCAAGACGGAGTTCGGCTACCACCTCATTATGCTCAAGGAGAAGACCCCTGGCGTCGCGGCGACCGATACCACTCCCGCCGTGCCCGCGAAGGCTCACGCGAGCCACATCCTCATCAAGACCCCCTCGGTGCGTCCTGTCCCGAAGGTTGAGGAAGTGGAGCAAATCCTGAAGAATATGGCGAGCCGCGATAAGGTTCAGGAGTTTATCGCCAAAGCCGTCAAGGAATCGGGCGCATTCGCGGCGGATGAGTTCAAGTCGCTTCTCCCGACGGAAGAAGAGAGCGCTGAAAAAACTTCAACAGAACCTGTTGAAAAACAGCCCGCAAAATGATATAATATTTGCTCACATCTTGAAAGGATAATTTGAAATGAGCCAGCATGCATCTCTTAAGGGTCACGGCAAGATTGCTTCGAAGCGCAATGTTCTTAAGCGCTTCGAGCGCGTTAACCTTCTCCAGAAGCGTGGAGAGTGGAAGGACGGTAGCCGTGGTCTTGGTCTGAAGAAGACGAAGCCCGAGGCGTAATCGGTTTCGTTAAGACTAAAAAGAAAGGGCGCGGTAGAAATGCCGCGCTCCTTCTTTTGTCTTTTTTGTAGGCTATTATGAGCCTTTTCGCTTGTTTTAGGCGAGTTTCGCGAGTTTTGCCGCGAGGCCAATGTAGGTCGCGGGGGTCAACTTCAAAAGACGCTTCTTATCTTCTTCAGGTAGCGGAAGCCCCTTCACGAAGTCCTGCATAATTTCGGCCGTCACACGCCGCCCGCGCGTCAATTCCTTGAGGCGTTCATAGGGATGGTCCATCCCCACCTTGCGCATCACGGTTTGGATGGGCTCGGCGAGGACTTCCCAATTGTGATCAAGGTCATCCGCCAACTTTTCCGCATTAAGCTCCAACTTGCCGAGCCCCTTAATCGTGGACCGCACGGCGATGAGCGTATAGCCAAAGCCGACACCCATATTGCGCAGGGTGGTAGAGTCCGTCAAATCGCGCTGCATACGCGAAATGGGCAATTTACGCGCCATAAAGCCGAGGACGGCATTGGCGAGCCCGAGGTTGCCTTCAGAGTTCTCAAAGTCGATGGGGTTCACCTTATGAGGCATTGTGGAAGAGCCAATCTCGCCCTTAATCGTGCGTTGCTTGAAGTAGCCCATCGAGACATACATCCAAACATCGCGGTCAAAGTCGAGCAGGACGCTATTCCAGCGCTGAATCGCGTCAAAGAGTTCCGCGATACCATCGTGGCTCTCAATTTGTGTCGTCAGGCGATTTTGGCGGAGCCCGAGCTTCTCAATAACGCCGCGTGCGAGCTTCTCCCAATTGACGCTCGGATACGCCGAAAGATGGGCATTGAAGTTACCGACCGCGCCATTCATCTTCGCGGGCATCACAAGGCGATCAATTTCCGCCGCCTGGCGCTTAAGCCGCGCGGCGACTACCGCGAACTCCTTGCCGACGGTCGTCGGCGAAGCGGGCTGTCCGTGAGTGTGGGCGAGCATCGGCACTGTCGCGTAAGCCTTGGCATCTGCCGCGATAAGCCGCGTCACTTCGTCCATTGCCGCGCGGAGCACCGCCTTGCCATCGCGCAACATAAGAGCGTGGGACATATTGTTGATGTCCTCGCTTGTGCAGGCGAAATGGATGAACTCCGAACGCGTGGCGAGGCTCGTTTTCGCCACTTTCTCCTTAAGAAAGTACTCCACCGCCTTCACATCGTGGTTGGTGGTGCGCTCAATCTCCTTAATCCGCCGCGCTTCGGCGACGGAGAAGTCCGTAGCTATCGCGCGGAGTGCTTTGCGTTCCGTCGTCGTGAGCGCCTTGCATTCGCGAATCTCCTTCGCGTCGCAAAGCGCCTCCAGCCACGCGCACTCCACGAGAACGCGGCGCTTTATAAGCCCAAATTCGGAGAAAACGTCCGTTAACTCCGCGCATTTATTTGCATAGCGCCCGTCGAGGGGCGAGACTGCCGTCAATGTATCAAGTTCCATATCTGATATTATACCATTTTCGTGCGGCGTAGGCAAAGCCAAATGGCGAAAATTACACAAATAGGTGAAACCATAATTGCGCTCACTGCCATAAGCCAGCCCGGCACATTAAACCATCTGAGGACAAAAAGAGTCAGAAATAGGGCGCAGGTATAGGCGATTTGCCCTGCCATAACCGCGCGGGGCTTATGGTTAATCGCCGCGATTCCCTCGAGGCGTCCGCGCAAAGCCTGGATCACCGTGATGAAGGCGTAGATGCCAATCGCGAGGCGGGTTGTATCGAGAATGTGGGCGGGGACATTCTGGTACGAGCCAAAGTACCACTTACTCACGAGTGGTGTCGCGAAAACGGCGAGGATGAGCCCCAAGATGAGTCCCGCGAAGACGGAATAGACGAGAAGTCGCTTATCGCCCTCATATTCGGGAGGGAACTCAATGGCGACCGCCTGCATACGTAGCGCGGCATAAGCGACGGGGTTCACAACCCCAATCGTCACATAGTGAATCGCGAGCATATCTGCCGCGTTCGGGACACGGCTAATAAACGCCGCGATGATGATGGGGGACATCATCAGGAGGAGTCCGCCAAAGGCGAGGGGCAAAGTAAAGCGGAATTGCGCCAATATCGAGTTCTTCATCTTGGCGACCGTGCGCTCAGCGAGGACTTCGCGCGTATAGGGCCTCGCGTAATACCAAGTGAGGGCTAATTCCACGAGGCAACCGAGTGTCAGGGCAAAGAGTCCAGGCCCCGCGCCCGTGAGGCCAATGCGGGGAAAAAGTGCCGCGGCGAGAAGTGTGACGATAATGCGGGCAAATGTCGCGATATTCGCCTTGCCGCTCTGGAGGTTATTAAAAAGGATGACGAGCGGTACATTCCTAAGAAAGAAGCCGCCATTCATCACTACGCCCCAAACGAGCGTATCGCGGGCAATGCGGGCGAGGTGGGGCGGCAAGGAGAATGCCCCCTCAAAAACCCACCTATCAAAGGGCGGTAGCGCGGGAATACATTGGATGATGAGAAGCGAAATCATCATTGCCGTATTGAGCCGCTTATAATTGAGGTAGCCCTTGCGATTGATGGCAAAGACCATACCCGTCATCATAAGTCCGCCACCAAACGCGCCAATCATGAACATAATCATCTGTCCCTGAGCAAAGGCGGCTAACTCATATACGCCATAAAGCCCGTGGGTGACTATGCCCGCTACTAACGGATAGGTCAACTCTTGCGAAAAAGCCTGCAGGAGTAGCGGAATATAGAATCGCGTGACGCGACCAATACCGAATGACGGACGCTGGAGCATATTACTTCGCCAGTTCCAACACCATCGCTATTTCAGGGCAGGTATAGGGATCGGAATGCTTCGTGCAGTTTATACAGCCCGTGTAAAGCTTATGCAAAATCTTCGTCTTGGGGATTTCATGGAAGCCGAGTGCCCCAAAGAAGGCGGGGGCGAAGGTCAAAACCACGACTTCGTGAGTGCCCGTGGGCTTAATTTGGTCCACCGTCGCGCCAATGAGGGCGCGCCCAACCCCCCGCCGCCGATAAGGGGAGCGCACAGCGACGGACTGAATCTCGACTGTAGCCGCCTCGGGTGCCCCAAGTTCGGGGTGAATCGAGTACGCGGCACACCCAAGAAGCGTGCCCGAGGAGTCCGCCACAAGAAAGCGGTCGATATTCTCGACAATGTTCCCGAGCGAGCGCGGCACAAGCAAGTCATCGTGAAGATGAATGAGCGCGAATATCTTTTCCGCGTCCGAAAGCCGCGCTTTCCGAACTATGAATGGCGTATCTTGCATCATTTGAACTCGAGTTCCGTCTTCGCCTTGTTGAGCTTTACACGGATATTCTTCTTCTTGAGTCCACCCAAAACCTTCTCGGCGAGCGGATCTTCTATGTAATTCTGCACTACGCGGCGCAAGGGACGTGCCCCAAGGGACGGGTCATTCCCCTTCTCCACGAGAAACTCATCAACGCCCTCATCAAATACGAGCTTGAGCCCAAGTTTATGGAGGCGCTCTTCGAGTTTGGCGACTTCCAACATCAAAATGTGCGTCAAATCTTCCTTCTCAAGCCGCCTAAAGACGACAATATCATCAAAGCGGTTCAGAAGCTCGGGACGGAATGTTCGCCGCGCGTCCGTCATAAGTTTCTCCTTAAGGCGGTCATAGCTCGTCTCACTCGTCTCAGTGGAAAAGCCCAGTCCGCGTCCACTCGAGGCAAAGTCAAAGCCCAAGTTCGCTGTGCAAATGACTATCGTATTGCGGAAGTCAATGACGCGGCCTTGTCCATCGGTGAGGCGTCCGTCATCAAGTATCTGCAAAAGCATATTCATAACATCGCCATTCGCCTTCTCAAACTCATCAAAAAGGACGACGGAGTAGGGGCGACGACGGACGCGTTCCGTGAGCTGTCCGCCCTCATCATATCCGACATAGCCGGGCGGCGCCCCGACGAGCCGCGAAGAGGAATACTTCTCCTGAAACTCGCTCATATCGAAGGTAATGAGCGCTTTCGCGTCGCCATAAACCTTCTCAGCCAACATTTTGGCGAGGTAAGTCTTGCCCACGCCTGTCGGACCCAAGAAAAGGAAGCTCCCAATCGGACGCTTCGGGTCCGCCAAGAATGCGCGGCTCCTACGCAACGCCTTCGCGACAGCCTGCACAGCGAGTGGTTGCCCAATGACGATATCCCCGAGAGTCTTTTCCATCCCAAGGAGCATTTCTGCCGTCGCGTCGGACATCTTCTTGACGGGGACGCCACTCATTGAAGAGACCGTTTCGGCGACATCCGCGAGAGAGATCTTAATAACCTTCTCTTTATTCGTCTCGCGCCACTTACCAAGAGCCGCCTCAAGCGCAATTCCCGCCGCCTGCAACCGCATGCGGCACCCAGCCGCCTTATCGAAGTCACCTGCCGCGACCGCCTCATCTTTCAGCGTGCGCCAATGTTCGACATTCTTCTGAAGCTGCTGAAACCTTTCCGGACGCGAACTCGACTTCATCCGTAGCCGTGCGCCCGTCTCATCCATCGCGTCAATGGCCTTATCGGGCAACTGCCGCGAAGGCAAATACCGCGCCGTCAATTCCACACAGGCGCGAAGCACGGCCTCGGGATATTTCACCCCGTGATAGTCCTCATATTTCGGGGCAAGCCCCTCCAAAATGGCGACCGCGTCATTTATGGAAGGCTCATCCACCTGAACGGACTGGAATCGCCGCTCAAGTGCCGCGTCCTTCTCGATGGACTTATGATATTCCTTAAGGGTCGTCGCGCCGACGCACTGCAATTCGCCGCGTGCGAGGGCGGGTTTAAGGATATTTGCCGCGTCCATCGACCCTTCGGCACCACCCGCACCGACGAGAGTATGGATTTCATCCAAGAAAAGGATGATATTCCCGGCGCGGCGCGTCTCATCCACAATGCGTTTTAGGCGCTCCTCGAACTGACCGCGATACTGGGTACCCGCGACAACACGCGCCATATCGACGGCGACAACTCGCTTGGACTGAAGCCGGTCGGGGACCTCCCCATGCAAAATCGCCTGCGCGAGCCCTTCCACGACCGCCGTTTTGCCGACACCCGCCTCACCAATGAGAACCGCATTATTCTTCGTGCGCCGCCCCAGAATCTGGACGACCCGCTTAAGTTCCTTCTCGCGTCCAATGACGGGGTCGAGTTTGCCCTGGCGCGCGAGGTCCGTCAAATCGCGTCCAAACGCATTGACCGTGGGCGTTTTCTGCGCCTTGCCATTTTCGCCGCGTGTCGTGCCTAGGATTTCCGCGACTTTGGGGATGGTAGGAATGTCATCATCGTCCTCTTGGGACTTCCCTTTCGCCATACCGGCGGCAAGAAACTTATCAATCGTAATACCCACATTAAAGAGGAGCTGTGCCGCGACATTATCGCCCTCACGCAACATAGCGCTAACGAGATGCACGGTGCCGACTTCCGCCTCTTTGCCCGCCTCGAGTTCCGCCATCTCAAATATCTTCTTGAGGCGCGTAGAAATGGGGAGCTTGCCTTCCTGAAGGACGGAACTTGGCCCGCCCGTAAGCGTCGACTTCAGGGTCTCGGACAAATCCTGCGGCGCAAAACCGAGGGTGGCAAGGCGCGTACACGCCTGGCAATTAGGGATATCCAAAATACCGAGAAAGATATGCTCCGCCCCAATATGGTCGTGCCCCAACTGCCGCGCCAAACTTTCCGCCGCGTTCACCGCGCACATGGCGTTATTCGTCAACTTCATTGCAAATACTCCTTCCCGACAATGCTCAATTTAACCGCCGCGAAGTATTCGTTAATATCGTCCGCGCGCTCGCCATCCTCACGATTGAGCTCCTCGGGTAGCAACCTAAGGGTATCATCATCCAAAAGGTCAATGCGTTCCATAAGTTCCGTAATCTTTCGTGGGGAGATATTATCGATTAGCCCCTTAATAGCGGCAACACGCAAAGGCGAGAGCAAATCAAAGAGTTCGCCGCGCGCGAGGAGGCGGCAATTCTTAAGAATGGCGAGTGCGCGGCAGACCGTATCCATAAAAATACGCGGAGACTCTTTAAGAAGGCGTGCCCGCGCCCGTGCTTCGCGGTCGCAGATTTCCGTCACAATGTAATCCACATCCTGCGCCCTATCCTCATAGCGCACTTCATAGACGTGACCAGCCGCGTCAAAGTTGTCAATCTCATAAGGGACGAGATTAACGCCGCGCGCGTGGCACTCGGCAATGAAGTCCTCTAGCTCCAGCGTCTGGAAGAGTCCCTCAAGTTGAAGACTATCCTTAACAATAAGCTCGCCCGGATACTTCTCGCCCAAATGGAAATGTTTCCCTTCTTGGTGCGCCGTGCTGTTGAACGCACCTCTCGGGGAGAGTTCGCGCGGCACTTTCGCGAGGGCCTGCTCGAGGGGCACGCCCTTCTTTATGGAGTCACTGATATGCGCGAAAAGCGCATCGACCGCCGCCATCAATCGCGTCGACACCTCGTCCATGACGGGATCTTGCCCTCCTTCAGGCGAGAGGTTGGACATCGTCAGCCGAATACTACGCGACGACTCCGAATTATTTTCGATCTCCACCTTTTCCACGTGATTCGACTTTTCCTTCGCGGCACATTTTTTGCAGACATAAAGCTCCTCCTCCTTACCATCTTTCGTCACGGTAAGGGCGGTTTCAGCCTTGTTTTTGTGGCACAATTCGCACTTCATAGTTTGTTAGACCTAATCATCTCTACTGTTGGAGCAATATTATACCATATTTCGCGCCACTCGGGGGGATAATAATGAAAAAAGTGAAAATTCCCCTTGACGGCGCAGGGCAAAATATTGTATACTATTACGCAAATGAACCGAAATAGTCAAAACTATCGTCAATGGTGGTACCGCGGGGGTTGCTTCCGCGGGGTGTGTTCATTGTAATCATAACTCACTCAAATCCCATGAGAAAGAAAAGGCGGAGCGTTCAGCGGTGAACATTCCGCCTTCATCAATTTCACAAACTTCAATAAGGAAACTACGATATGCTAAAAGAACTAAGCGAAAAGGACTTCACAGCCCGCACGGCGAATGGGGCACGCACCCCCGTGTTCCGTGAATTCCTCGCCGACCGCGAGACCCCCGTCTCGGTGCTCTCCCGCGTCGCGAATAAGGAAGATGTCTTCCTCCTCGAGAGCGTCTTTCGCGGCGAGATTCGCGGCAGGTATTCCTACTTAGGGCTTGAACCCAAAGAAATCCTCATCGAGAACGGACCCGCCAACCCCTTGAGCGCGGCAAAAGAGCGCTTTAGTCGCCAAAAGTTCACGCCCGCCCCCGAATTGCCGTCCCTGCAAGGCGGAGCAATTGGATATCTCTCTTATGACGCGGTTGGAACATTTGTGCCGCGCGTCAACTTAAAGCGCGAGAAAGGCACACCCCTCGCGGCATTTCTCCTCACCGATACTGTCGTTATCTTCGATAATGTGCGCCAAACCGTGTTTATTTCGGTAACTACAGGCGCGGACGGCGATGCCCCGCGTGCCTACAAGGCGGCGCAAGAGCGAATTGCTGCGCTCAGTGAGCGGCTCTTTAGCGCGGAATCGATTGCCCGCTGCCTCGAGGAGCAACGCGCGGCAGAATCTGCCGCCACCGAAACCACCCCCTTCCAGCCCGAAATGACCCCTGAGGAATATGAAGCCATCGTTTCCCAGTGCAAGAAGGATATCCGTGCGGGCGAAATCATCCAGATTGTCCCTTCCCAGAAGTTCACCGCCCAAACGACGGCGACACCCCTCGCACTTTATCGGGCACTGCGCCTTGTGAACCCGTCACCCTATAACTTCTTCTTACGGCTCGGGAGCAAAACCCTGATTGGCTCTTCCCCCGAGGAACTCGTGAAGCTAACAGGCCGCACCGCGAGTACCTGCCCCATCGCGGGGACAAGGCCGAGGGGACGCACCGCCGAGGAAGATGCCCAGCTCGAGACCCAACTTCGTACGGACCCCAAGGAACTCGCCGAACATGTTATGCTCGTCGACCTCGGACGCAATGATTTGGGGCGCGTCTGCAAGCCTGGCACCGTGCAAGTGAAGTCCTATGCCCAAGTGGAGAGGTATTCGCATGTTATGCACCTCGTCTCGAATGTGAGCGGCGAGCTCGCGGCAGATAAGGACGCTTTTGACTTGCTCGAAGCCGCCTTCCCCGCTGGAACTCTCACAGGTGCCCCAAAAGTGCGGGCTATGGAACTCATTGCCCAATACGAGAAGTCCCCTCGCGGCATTTATGGTGGCGCGGTCGGTTACTTCAGCTATACGGGCGATATGAACTTCGCCATCGTCATTCGCACGCTCTTCCTCGAAAAGGACGAACTCACTATGCGGGCTGGCGCAGGCATTGTGGCGGACTCCGACCCCGTTAAGGAGTATTACGAGACCGTCAACAAGTCCAAGGCTTCCTTCGAAGCGGCGAAAGTCGCGGCGGAACTCTAATCTTTAGAAAGGCAGATAACTTATGATTTTGATGATTGATAACTACGATTCCTTCACCTATAACATTGTGCAGGAACTCGCGATGCTGGGCGCGGATATCGAAGTCGTCAAGAATGACGCGATCGATGTCGCGGGAATTGCCGCGAAAAACCCCGAAGCCCTCATCCTCTCACCAGGACCCGGCAACCCCGATTCCGCTGGGGTCACCCTCGCGGCAATTAAGGCGTTCGCCGGCAAAGTCCCCCTCTTCGGCATTTGCCTCGGGCACCAATCCATCGCCCAAGCCTTCGGCGGACGCGTCATTTCGGCGAAAAAGCTCATGCACGGCAAGACGAGCCACATCCATCACGATGGCAAGGGACTCTTCGAGGGCTTGCCCCAAGACTTTGAGGCGATGCGCTACCACTCCCTCGCCGTCGAACGCGAAACCTTGCCCGACTGCTTCGAGGTAAGTGCCGCGGCGGAAGATGGCGAAATTATGGGGCTTCGCCATAAAACGCTCCCCATCGAGAGCGTCCAGTACCACCCAGAGTCCGTCGGCACTCCCGAGGGACTCAAGCAGTTACGAAACTTCCTCGCCAAATATACTTCCACCGACTTGGAAGAAGGCGACGCCTACCATACCATCCAAACCGTAATGAGCGGGCGGATGAGCGAGGACGACCTCGAAGCGTACTTCATTGCGCATAAGGATAAACCCGTAACGGTCGCGGAACTCACAGGTGCCGCGCGGGCGATGCGTGAGGCGGGCGTACACATCAATCTCGGCGACCTCGACGCGGTCGATATCGTGGGGACAGGTGGGGACGGCTTTGGCACTTTCAATGTCTCGACAACTGCCGCGTTTATTGCGGCGGGGGCAGGCGCAATTGTCGCGAAGCACGGCAATATCGCCTCCACTTCCAAGTGCGGCGCGGCGGATGTCCTAGGTGCCCTTGGCTATAACCTCGATTTGCCGCCCGAACGCGTAGAAGCGTGCATCCGCACCATTGGGATTGGCTTCCTCTTCGCCCGTAAGCTCCATCCCGCCATGCGTTTCGCGGCGGCGGTGCGCAAGCGCATCGGGTTCCGTACCATCTTTAACTTGCTCGGACCCCTCACCAACCCAGCGGGCGTAAAACGCCACGCGATTGGTGTCTATGACGCGGCACTTACGCCGGTCTTGGCTGAAACTCTGAAGCGGCTCGGCAGTACCCGCGCTTTGGTGTTCTCGGGCATCAAGGGACTCGACGAAATCTCGCCTGAGGGCGTAACAAAGGCGTCCGTCCTCGAGAACGGCGAGATTAAGCCCCTCGAAATTGAGGCGGCCTCTCTCTATGGCACAACTTACCCGCTCGATTCTATTGGCGGCGGCACCGCCGAAGAGAACGCGAAGTTGCTTCTCGCCGTCCTTTCAGGCGAAGATAAAGGTGCCCGCCGCGCCGCCGCAATTGAAAATGCCGCGGCCGCCCTTCTCGTTGCCGATAAGGCGAAGTCCTACGAAGAGGCCCTCGCCCTCGCGGCGGAGTCCGTCGACTCGGGCAGGGCTCTTGCTAAACTTAAAGAAATGGTTGCATTCAAATGAGTGATATTCTAGAAGAACTGAGTAGTTTGCGCCGCAAGGACGCGGACGACCTAATGCTGACGGAAAGTTTCGCCGCGCTCCGTGAACGGGCACGCGCCCTCCCCTTGCCCCCAGACTTTGGCGCGGCATTTAAGGGTGACGGACTCCACGTCATTGCCGAACTTAAGAAGGCGTCGCCTTCGGAGGGGCTCATCCGTGAGGACTTCCACCCCACGGAACTCGCCCAGAGTCTGAGCGCGGCAGGGGCGGCAGCACTTTCCGTCCTTTGCGAGCCCCACCGTTTCTTGGGGAGCGACCACTATCTCGCCGAAGTCCATAAAAAGGTGAAGATTCCGCTCCTTTATAAGGACTTTATTACCACCCCTTACCAAATCCTTCGGGCGGCGGCGTGTGGAGCGAGCGCGTGCTTGCTTATCGCGGCAGTTTTGAATGACGAAGAACTTGCCGCGCTCCTCAACTTTGCTCACGGCGTGGGACTCTCCGCCTTGGTTGAGACCCATACGGCGGAGGAGATTCGCCGCGCGGTGGCGGTGGGCGCGAAGATAATTGGCGTAAACTGCCGCGATCTGCGCACTTTCCGTACCGACCCCTCGATAACTGCCGCGCTCCTCGCGGAAATACCCGACGGATGCATCAAGATTGCGGAAAGCGGACTTCGCACGGCGGACGATCTCGTTACACTGCAGAAAGCGGGGGCGAACGGATTCCTCATCGGCACTACCCTGATGCGCGCGGCGAATCCCGCCGCGAAACTCACGGAACTCATTTCTAAAGGAAACTAAACAATATGAATAACGGACATTACGGCATCTATGGCGGTAAGTACATCGCCGAGACCCTTATGACGCCCATCAATGAACTTGAGAAGGCGTATAATGAGGCCAAGAATGACCCCGCGTTTCTCGCGGAGTTTCACGACATCCTCAAGAACTATGTGGGCAGGGAGAGTCCGCTGACGGAAGCGAAGCGTCTCTCGGCACACCTCGGGGGCGCGACAATCCTCCTCAAGCGCGAGGACTTGAATCATACGGGCGCTCATAAGGTGAATAACACCATCGGACAAGCCCTTTTGGCGCGGCGGATGGGCAAGAAGCGCCTCATCGCCGAGACAGGCGCGGGTATGCATGGGGTCGCCACAGCGACTGTCGCGGCACTTTTCGGCATGCCTTGCGAAGTTTATATGGGCGCCATCGATGTGGAGCGCCAAGCTCCCAATGTGGACCGCATGCGGATGCTCGGCGCAAAAGTGAATGCCGTGACCGAGGGGAGCGCCACGCTGAAGGACGCGATGAACGCGGCACTTCGCGACTGGACCACCAATTGCGATGACACTTTCTATGTGATTGGTACGGTCGCGGGACCTCATCCGTACCCCGAAATGGTGCGGGATTTCCAGAGCGTGATTGGCAAAGAAGCGCGTAAGCAGTGCTTGGAGCGTTACGGACACCTCCCCGACCAGGCCATTGCTTGTGTGGGCGGCGGCTCCAACGCGATGGGACTCTTCGCGGGCTTCGTCGATGATCCAAGCGTCAAGCTGGTTGGTGTCGAGGCGGGCGGTAAGGGACTTGCCACGGGTCAGCATGCCGCGTCCATCAATGGTGGCACGGTCGGCGTTTTGCATGGTTCGAAGACCTATCTTTTGCAGACGCCTGACGGACAAATCATTGATACCTATTCCCTTTCGGCGGGCTTGGACTATCCGGGTGTAGGCCCTGAACACGCCTACTTCGCCGATACAGGCAAGGCGGAATATACCACCATCAATGACGACGAAGCCGTCGCGGCATTTGATGCCCTCTGCCGTTTTGAGGGGATTATTCCCGCGCTCGAATCGAGCCATGCGCTCGCGGAGGCGATTAAGCGTGCCCCGAAACTCCCGAAAGAGACCCTTTTGCTCGTTAACCTCTCGGGACGCGGCGATAAAGATTTGCATAGTATTCAAGCTTATAAGGAAAGGATGTCCAAATGAACCGTATTCAAAAACTCTTTGAGAAGACTCACGCCGAAAAGCGCGGCGCTTATGTCGCCTATTTGACGATGGGCTGTCCCACGCTGGACGAGAGCCTCGCCGCGTGCGAACAAGTGCTGAAAGAAGGCGCGGATATCCTTGAATTGGGTATCCCCTTCTCGGACCCGGTGGCGGATGGCGAGGTCATTCGTCTCGCGGCACAAAAGGCACTCGCTAATGGGGCGACGCTCACGAACATTCTCGCGAAGATTCCGTCCCTGCGCGCGGCACATCCCGACACTCCCCTTGTGGTGTTCTCGTACTATAACCCCATCTACAAGTACGGAATCGAACGCTTCGCGGCAGACGCGGCAAAAGCGGGCGTGGATGCCGTCCTCGTCGTCGATTTACCACTTGAGGAGCGCGATGAACTTATTAAGGTTCTGAAGCCTCAAGGGCTGACCTTTATTCCGCTTATCTCGCCAACGACGGGACCCGAGCGCATTGTGGAGTCCGCGAAAGGCTTGGACGATGCCTTCCTCTATGCCGTCACGGTTAAGGGCGTGACCGGTGCGCGGCAGGCGCTTCCGCCCGAGCTTACGGGACGCCTCGAGGAAATTAAACGCCTCACAAGCGTACCCGTCGTAGCGGGTTTCGGTATCACCACACCCGAAGAAGGCGAGGGCATTGCTAAACACTGTGACGGCTTCGTCATTGGCTCGGCAAATGTCCGCCGCCTCCAGGGCATCACAACGGGCAAGAAACAGTAAACGGAAGGTCTTGCTTTCGCCCTCTTACGCTCTTTTGCGCTTGAGGGCGAGAGTTGCCATACCGAGAACGAGCAACAACCCACTCGTCGGCTCAGGTATCGCCGTACCAATCGCGTACCAAGCATTATTCGCTTGAGAGCCAAAGTGGAAGGTGTCAGAATGCCCAACATTATAATAAGTATTTATTGTCCCCTCAGAGGAAGCCTCTAAAAACATATAGTTACTTGCAGCATCCCAACTCGTGCCATCAAGAATAACCGCGAAAAGGTCAACCTTACCGTTAGTACCAATCCAACCCACGATTTCGTCAGAATAATAAGCCGTTTTAGTCTTGGCATCATAGCTATTAAGCCGCCCTTTTTCATCTGAATATGTTGCACCTGTGATGTTAGCATTTATCGTACCGTTCTTGAAGGCATATTCTGTAATATCTTGTTTGTTAGCAAGCATCGACTTAATCGTATCGCGCGACACAAGTGAGTCCTTGTTATTTTTATTCTGGAACATTTGTGCCGTAGACGGGCTACTATCTGTATCGGCGAAGATGTAAGCGAGATAGGTCTTGTCACCAACTGTTGTAGTTGGTGAAGACTTAATATCCGAGGCTTGCCAATACAAGGCTTCCCCCTGCGCGGCAAGACCCAGCGCGGCGGCAAATGCTACAAAAGCAATCTTTTTAATATTCATTTCTTTTACAATCCTTTTTCAAGCGGAGTCCACAGACTCGCGCCTTCCACTAGCAGTAACGCTACATACGCGTTTCTACCAGCCAAACAGCCTTCTACAGCCATTTATTTAACTAAATATTATTGCACTAGTCCCCAAAAGTGAGACACGGTATGGGCTCTTTTTGACTCCTCGAC
>CAVCJC010000022.1:0-20386 GCA_963602475.1 Lachnospira hominis (ex Liu et al. 2021) | reverse complement strand
TAACCGCAGAGGACTTTGTGGATGTTGATATGTCGGAGGGTTATGACTACCCGAATACAACTTTCCGCATCGAAACGGCGGACGGTGTTCAGAGCGTCTATATGAGTCGTGCGGCGAATAATACGATTGCTTATCTAACTTTTGAGACGGGTTTCACGAGCCGCGTCCGCAAAGGTACGCTAAGTGCCGCGCCGACGGTTACCCAGTCGGGCAGTATCCTAACGAATGAAGTCGTCTTCCCGCGCCTGACACTTCATGGTGACAAAGAGACGACACTCGGTTCCAGCACTAACTCTCTTGGTGTGAATGGCGGCATTTTGAACTATGCGGATCCTGGCGACTTGTTGAAGTTTGATGCTTATACCATTGAGTTTTACATTAAGGCGGAACCTCAATATCGTTGGCAGGGTATTATGAACCTCTATAATGGGCTTGAGAAGAATCCGACTGTATGGTCCGTTCTCTTTGATAGTAGCATTGGCTCTGAAAACGATCGCCGTAAAGAAAACGACAAAATGCGCTTCAGCCATAGTTGGGTGGCGAGCGAAGGTGAAGCACCTGGTAATTCTGGCTCAGCCATTGGTGCTCAGGCGGTTGGCGACAATAAGTGGCACCATATTGCTTATGTAATCTCGCCGAATGCGGCTGATTCGTGGAAGACCGACCTCAAGTACTACATTGATTATAAATTGGTCGGTTCGGCGACTAATGCCGGGCGGCTCTGTTATGAACCTTCGGAGGGCGCCACATTTGGCATTGCTGTTGACTCGCGCTGGGCACAAGGGAATAAGTTTGACGGACTTCTTGATGAAATCCGCATTACTCGTGGGGCTCTAGAGCCTGAGCAATTCTTGCAATTGCGTCGTGAGCGCACAGGTTTCGCACTTATTATTCGTTAAGAAAGAAAACAAAAAGATATGAAGTCTAGCGTTTTTAGTAAGATAGTGCCCTTGGCGGTACTATGTGTGGTGGGTTGTCAACCGAAAAGCGAGGAAGTAGCTGTCGCTGAAAAGCCGTCCGTTGAGAAGAATCTCACGATGCATATCACCTTCGATGGTGGCACGGCGGAAGCCGCTTATGCGGCGGGCGCGGCAGTTCCTCTTCGTGCGGAAGGGCTAACCTTTGGTCCTGGTCGCACGGGCGAAGCCGTCCGCCTATCAGAAAAGACGAAAAGCCTTCTTGCCTACGCGGCAAAAGGTAATCTTGATTGGAAGCGCGGCACAATGAGTTTCTGGCTCAAGCGCGAAGAAGGGTCAAATGGCAAGTGGAAGTCTATTCTTGAACTCGAACAGGGCAAGGAGCCTGGGCTAGGGCGTTTCTACTTCGCTTTTGATCGTTATGACCGAATGAGGGCTTCGCGGGACGCTTTGGACGGAAAGATTGGTGACCCTTCATTTGGTCCGCTCGCTCGCGGCACAGGAGTTTGGGAGCATTGGGTTATAACGTGGGGTTTGCGTAGCGGCGGAATCCGTGCTTATTGCGGGAGTGACGGTACGCGTGAATACTTCCCGTATGTCAGTGATGAGGAAGCGAACCGCATTATGCCGCGACATGTGGCTGGCGCGGCAAAGTTCAAGGAAGGCGTTTTGCCTCCCGAGTTCTTCTTGTTGGGCAGTACGGAGATGAAGGGTTACAAGCCGATTGAAGGGTGGCTCGATGATGTTAAGATTTATGATCGCCAGTTCTCATCGGCGGAAGTAAAGTCGCTCTTTGAGGCTGATCGCCGCGCTATTATTGCGTCCGCGCCACATTTTGCGCTTGAGGATGAAGCGAATGACCTTGTTGTCGACCTCGAGGAGCGGACCGAGACGCTCGACGGAGCGCGGCTTATTCTTGTGAATCAAAAGGGCAAGGAACTCGCGTCCGTTTCGTGTGAGAAGGGTGTGAAGTCCGTGACCTTGAAGGCTCCTGCTCTTAAGATGGGTAAATATGAATATCGTCTTTTGAAGGGGGAGGATGTCCTTGCACGAGATGATTATACTATTTTGCGGGCGAAGAATCCGTATGAATTGCCTTCTACGGCGAAGCCTGGCGAGCCGCGTAATCTTAAGTTCGTGAAGTCCATTAAGCCTGACCTCGCTAAGATGACAACAAATGAGTTTCATGCGGTGGGCAAATGCCGTATGGGCGAACTTAATGGCGTAAAATATCTTGAGGGAGGCGGCAAGCAGTGGGATCGGTTCGCTATCCGCTTTAGCTTGCCGACGGATAAGCCTCTCTATCTCGTGGACATCATTTATCCCGATGACAGATTCCGCACCATGGACTACCTGATTCAGGCTTCGGGTGGTGACGGAACTCACAAGACGGGCGTCTCGGGAAGTAATGGCGACTATTCTTTCGCGCAGGGTATTTCTACAGGCGGGGAGTATCCGAACTCAAAGAAAATGCGTCATCATCGCTGTCTCTATTGGACGGGTAAGAGTTCCGATTTGACATTTATCGCGATGTCGTGGCAACCGTATGCTCCCGCAGCAGTTGCGGAGCTTCGCATTTATGAGGTGACAGACGCGGCACTTCCCGTGACGAAAGTAGAGACTTCGGGAGTTGGTGACCCTATGGGACGGCAGTTTGGTCAGTTTTGGGAAGACCCGGCTGTGACAATGGCCTTGCGTCATAATATGTCCACGCCGCAGTCCTTTAGTGAACAGATCGACCGCTACGCGGCAATTATGCGCTATTGCGGGCAGAACATCCTGACCTATCCAGGCGGTTGGTACAAGGGACTTATTGTGCCAGGCAATGATCCGCGTCCAGGTACTCATACGCCGCACTATCTAGAAGGATACTATGCTAAGTTTGAGAAGGAGGGCATGTATGTTATGCCCAATATCGAGTTTATCTTTATGCCAAATCCGCCCGATATTGAGCCTACGGCAGAGATGATTACGAATGGGGCTTTGCATGCCTCGGTTTACCCGATTCAGAATACGGGTTTGCCTGTTCAGCAATTTAATCATAGTCTGCCCGCAGTAGTTAACTTCTTCCATCCGCAAACGCAGGCGGAAATTGAGAAGATGGTTCGTGCGCTTGTGAATGAAGGCAAGCGGTACAAGTCGTTCAAGGGAATCTCCTTTCAACTTTACCGCGATGGCGCGGCTTGGTGGGGCGATATTAAGAACGGCTATAATGACTACATCATTGAAGCCTTTGAAAAGGATACGGGACTGAAGATTCCGTGTGACCGTAAAGACCCTTTGCGTGGCAAAGCCTATTACGAGTGGATTCGTGCGAACGCCTACGACCGCTGGGTGACTTGGCGATGCGAGAAGTTCACGGAGTTCTATGCCAAAATGGCGAAGATACTTACGGAGGCACGTCCTGACTTGCGCCTTTGGTTCATCGCGGGACCTTTCTTTGACGCGGTTTCTGAGCTTAAGGATAATCCCGACTATTACAGCGAAGACTTTGTAAGCCGTACGCTTCGTGAAAATGGCTATGACGGCGAGATGCTCGCGAAGGCGATTCCGAATGCTATCCTCGGTGTGACCGTTCATCCGCAACGCCACCGCAAACGTTACTACTGGGCTATGACGAAACAGAAGATGGATCGCTATATCGGGCTCCCCGCTGGAGAAGGATATTATCGCGAAATCCAGAAGGGGGCATTCCCACACATCACTTGCCGCGATGAGTTTATGGAAACAGACATCGGTCGGCGGAAGAATGTCGCACAATTAAGTGGGGATTGGCTTAAGGAAATCGGTTGGCGGTGCTCGACGATAAACGCCGCAGGAGAGAATGGCATGCGCTATTTTGCTGTGCCACTCCGCTTTGGTGATGTGCTTGGCTTCACACGCGGCAGTTTCCTTATTTGTGATTACGGCTATGAACCCATGGAGGCTCGTTTTGCGCAAGCGTTCCGTGCTTTGCCGCCCGAGAAGATGAAAGACCTGCCGTGCAAAACCTCTGCACCTGAGTTTGTTAAGGTTCGGACGCTTGAGAAGGACGGTAAATATTGGTTCTACGCTGTGAATACGGAAGTCGACACGGCGCAGGTCTCCTTCCAGTCGCCCGTCGCCCTGCGTGACACAGTGAGTGGCAAGAAATATAAGGCGGGTACTATCTCGTTGAAACTTGCCCCTTATGAACTCAGGAGTTTCGTTTCTTTGAAACCCTAAGTTTTAGGTAGGCGAAGGAAGCAAAAAATGATATAATCATTCCCGATGAGGGTATTTATAACAAGCAAAACGAATAAGTGCCGCGCTCGGAGCGGCATTTATTCGTATGCAAAGTCTAAGAAAGGCAATAGGACTATGAAGAAGATAGCTATGGGGTTTCTTGTCGGTATTGTTTGGGCATTTGTGAGTGGGGCTTCTGCCCAGAATGTGCCGCGAATCATCTTTGATACCGATATGTACACTGACTACGATGATGTCGGGGCGCTCGCGATGCTCCATGTTTTCGCGGACAGAGGTGAATGCGAAATTGCCGCGATTGTGAGTAATACTCACGGCGACGGAAATAAGTCCGTTGCCGCTTGTGAGGTGATAAATGCCTATTACGGACGCAATGATTTGCCGATTGGGTGTGCGCGTTCAGGTGGTGTAGAAGGGGCGGGCGGTCGCGGCTTTCTTTTGCCCGAGCACTATGCCCAATATGTTCGCTACCCTGTTTCCACGAATGCCCCTGCAGCACTTGATGTTATGCGCCGCGCTTTGCAGGATTCCCCCGACAAAAGCGTCGTCCTTTGTTCGCTTGGGTTCCTGAATAATGTCGCGGACCTCGTGCGCACACCCGAAGACCGAGCCCTCGTTGTCCGCAAGGTGAAGGAGTGGGTGTGTATGGCGTTTGTGTATCCGAAGGGCAAGGAACATAATTCCATGTTAGACCCTGCCTCAAGTGCTGCGGCGCTCGAGAATTGGCCCCAAGAAGTGCCAGTCACATTCATCGACTTTAATGCGGGGCGGCATATCTATTCGGGACGCGCTGTCGCGAACCTGCCAGATGATAAGCCGAACCCCGTCCGTGAAGTCTTTGCGCGGCGTTTGCCTCCCTGTGAGAAGATTATTCCTGGCAAATCGTGGGATCAAATGGCGGGGCATCCCAGTTGGGACGAACTCGCCGTTTTGGTTTCCGTGAAGGGATGGAAGCCCTACTTTAACCTCCAGCGCGGCACTTTCCGTATGGTGGGCACGGACGGAGACAACATTTGGGAGGACGACCCGAAGTCCAATCGTGGGCGTGTCACGGAAAAACTCTCCAAAGAAGAACTTGGACGCATTTTGGACGAAGTAATGTGCACCCCGCCTAAGAGTCCGTTTGGTGTGAAGGGTGTATTGGGAGAAACGGCAGACTTTCACTTCTCGAATGGCACAATTGGCACATATCAAGACGTGCTAACGAGCGTTAATTGCGCAAAAGGAACGAAACTAGTTGATTTTGGACGTGATGCCTTCGGCTGGCTGGAGGTCCGTGGCGGAGGTTCAGGGGTGGTTTGCCTTGGAGAGAAGCTCGCGAACGGACGCATTGACCGCAAGCCTGGTGGCACTATCCGTGTGGCGGTTGCCTCTAATCTTACATACAATGCCGTGTGGCAGCGCGTCCCCCTAGCCCCCGATGCACGGAATACAAATACGAAGGCGGGTGCGGTTCTTATGCCTGAAGAAGTAGGGGTGATTGTGCCGTTTAGGTATGTGGAAGTCCCCGAAGGCGTGGAAGTTCGCCGCGTGGTTATCGCTTGGCCCATGAAGCAGAAAGTGAAATGGGGTGCTCCTGCAATTCGAGACCCTTCGGGAATGATGCAGAAACTTAACGAACTCTTTGATTTTTGTGCGTATTCAATTCGTGCCACAACTTATGCGGGGGTTTATGTGGACGGCGACCGTGAGCGGATTGCTTATGAGGGCGACGCCTACATCAATATGCTCGGACAGCTCTATGGCGTGGACGGCGATCCTGAATTGGCGCGGCGGACGATTCGCCACTTGCTGAAGCATCCGACTTGGCCTGCCGAATGGCAAATGCATATGGTCCTTTGTGTGTGGGAGGGCTGGCACTTCACGGGCGAGACGAACTTTGTTGCGGAGGTCTATGGCGACTTGCGTAAAAAGACGCTAATTGACCTTGTTAAGCCAGGTGAAGTGCTCATAAGGTCCGCGAAAGGCACAATTGTAGACTGGCCCGTGGGAGAAAGAGATGGATATGACATGTCCGCCCCCTACAATGCCGTCGTAAATGCCTTCCATTATCGGACACTCTGTGAGATGTCCGACCTTGCGAAAGCTCTTGGCAAGACGGACGACGCGGCATTTTATGCGAAACGCGCTGAAACTGTTAAAGTGGCCTATAATGAGATTCTTTTTGATGAGAAAACGGGACTTTATCGGGACGGGAAGGATTCCGCGCACTCTTCGCTTCACGCCAATGTCGCGGCACTTGACTTTGGACTTGTGCCTGCTGAGAAAGTGAAGGGTGTCGCGGACTTTATCGCCGCGAAAGGTATGGCGTGCAGTCCGTATTTCGCCCAATACCTTCTGGAAGCCCTCTTTAAGAATGGCAAAGAGCAGGCGGCACTTGCGCTTTTGACCTCCGAGAGTCCCCGTAGCTGGCTGGGGATGATGCGCCAAGGGTCAACTTTGACTATGGAAGCGTGGTCCTTGAAGGCGAAACCCAATCAAGATTGGAATCACGCCTGGGGTGCCGCGCCAGCCAATCTTCTGCCGCGGTTTCTTCCCACAGATGAAATTGGGAACTTTCGGCATTGAAATTAAGCAAGAGGTGTAATGTTTGATATGAAAGTGAATATAAAAATCGCCCTTATCGGATGCGTCGCGCCGCTGTTCGTGGCTTTAGCAGAGATGACACCAGCAGATCTCGTTGATACGCGAATCGGCTCGCGTGTCGGGAAAGGCACTTGCCTTCTTGGTCCTTGTGTTCCGCATGGCAGCGTGCTCCCGAGTCCTGATACGGTTTGGCCGTCGCCCAAACGGAACTTCCCGCCGCCGAATGGATTTTGGTATGGCGACAAGGTCTCGGGGTTCTCGCAACTCCATGCGCAGGGCACAGGAGGCACACCGTCCTATGGACTTTTCCGCGTCATCTTTGGAGCTCCTTCAGATATGGAAATTCAAGAGGCGCATCCTTATCGCTTTCGTGCGCGACTGACAGATTTGAAGACGGAAGTTGCTGTGGCGGCTACAGCGAACGGCGCCATCTACACTTACTCTAAAGGCGACCCCGCAATCGATTTCCTTGGCAAGATTGGTCGTCCCGTCGCAACCACAAACGCGTGGATGAAGATTGAGGGCGAGGTTTTGTATGGTGGCGGAACTTATTTTGGGAACTGGAATCCTGCACCGTACGACTGTTGGTTTTACGCGACGAAAGGAAAAGGTGAATTGCGCATCGCTGTCTCGTTTGTGTCGGTTGATGAAGCGCGGCACTTTCATGATGCAGAGTTGCGCGGACGCACACTTGATGAAATTGCTATGTCCGCGCGTGAGGCCTGGAATCAGCGATTAGCTGCTGTTTCACTTCCCTCCTCGGACGAGGCGGCGCGAACGCGTTTCTATACACACCTTTTCCATGCGTTTGTCCAGCCCCGTCAGCGTGGTGATATGTGGGACGACCATTATACAATCTGGGATACATGGAAGACACTCTTCCCGCTTATGGCACTTATGGATCCAGAGATGCTTGCAGGGGTTGTTAATTCATTTGCGGATAGATTGGAGCGTAATGGACGGTGCGAAGTGGCATTTATTCAGGGGAAAGAAATGCGTACTGGGCAAGGCGGCAATGATGTGGATAATGTAATCGCTGACGCGGCGGCTAAGGATATTCCTGGCATCAATTGGGAGCGGGTATGGCGTGTTTTAGAGGTGCACGCGAATGATCGAACTCCTCACTACCGCGAGCGAGGTTATGTGGCATCTGATGTGCCGCACGATTACTGCTGGCGGCTTTGTTCGGGTAGCGCGACATTGGCATTCGCTTACAATGATTGGTGTGCGGCGCAGGTTGCCGCAAAACTGGGCAAGGCGAACACAGCGGACTTCCTGCGGCGGCGTAGCGGAAATTGGACAAATGTGTGGGATGCCGCGCTAACGGATGCCCCCTCGGGCTTCTCGGGGTTTGTGCGGGGACGGCGCGCCGACGGCTCGTTTGGCGCAAAAGGTATCCGTCCGCCCATTGAAGAGCCCGCTGACCCACGCAAGGGCTATAACGGTTCATTTTATGAAGGCTCTTGCTGGGAATATTCTTTCAATGTATGGCACGATCTTGAGTGCCTTATGAAACTCTGTGGCGGACGCGAGACATTTGTGCGACGACTTGAATACGCGCTAGAAAATAATTTAATCGACTTTGGCAATGAGCCATCCTTTTATACGCCGTTTTTGTTCTCGTTCGCGGGGCACCCTGACCTAACGGTTAAATGGTCGTCAAAAATGCGAGAGACCTTCCCGCGCGACGGAACGCCTGGAGACGATGATTCAGGTGCAATGGGTTCGTTGTATGTCTTTTTATCGATGGGGTTGATGCCAATTGCGGGAACGGATCTCTATGTGCTTTCCGTGCCAAGTGAACCCGTCGTTGAATTATACTTGCCCAATGCAAAGCGAGCCTTACGTATTGTAATCAAGGGTGATGTGTGCAAGGGCGTGCGCTGTGTGACGCTCAACGGATGTCCCGTTGAAAGTCGCATACTTCATCATGCAGAGATTCGTGACGGTGGTGAACTCGCCTTTATCGGCGACTAGGCATTGTTGAATAGCAAAGTTGGGTTGCAGGTGGGAGTTGAAGAGCGGAGTTGTTGCCCCCTCTGATACGCGGCGGGCAAGGGACTGCCCGCCCTACCAGCGGGGCGTGGCGGGCAAGGGACTGCCCGCCCTACCAGCGGGGCGCGGCGGGCAAGGGGGTAGATGAAACTTTTTGAAAATTAGGACTGCTTCGTGGCGCAGATTATGCTATAATAGTACCCATTATGAACACAAATCAGTTTGATTTTGGCTCGCTCGTGGACCGCCAGATGAAAGGCATCCGTAAGAGCTATAAGTTTGGCAAGGCGTTTAACGACGACAAGTGCATTGTCCGCCCTGAGAAAAAGGCGGTCGAAGTGCTCTCGGACGATAATGCGTCCGTCAAAGCCGCGTGGGAAACTGGCGCGGCAATCTCGGGTCTTGTCGAGAAGGAAATCAAGGGTGGCTACGAAGTCACCGTGGCAGGAACGCGCGGGTTTTGTCCGTTTAGCCAGATTGACCGCATCCGTATGGAAGGCGCGAAATATGTGGGTCATAAGTTTGACTTTTTGGTGACGGAATATTCGAAGGATGAGCGTGGGCTCAACATCGTGCTTTCGCGCCGCGCTTTGCAGGATATTGAAGCTGCCGCGCTCAAGGAGGCGGTGCTCAATGAGCTAGATGAAGGTGAGACGCTCAACGGGACGGTCACGCGGGTACTCGACTTTGGTGCGTTCGTTGACCTTGGCGGTGTGGAAGGGCTACTCCCCGCGCGTGAAATTGCGTGGGAGCGTGTGGAAGATCCGCGTACAGTCCTGAAGGCGGGCGACGGTGTGACGGTCAAGGTGTTGCACATCAATCGTGAGGAAGGTAAGATTTCCCTCTCGCGCAAAGAGTGTCTCACGCGCACCTTCAAGAAGACCCCTGAGGAGGAGGCGGCGGAACAGTCGGCGGCGGAAGTCGCCGCGTGGATGGCTGAAAACGAGAAGAAGAATGCGGATGTGGGTTCGCTCGCGGACGCTTTTAAAGGGCTCAAGATATGATTGGCTTCTTTGGTGCAGGCAAGATGGCGGAAGGGATTCTCGCCGCTATGCCGTCCGTTCGCGGCGTTTTGATGGCTGAGAAGGATGTGACGCGGGCGAAAGATTTGCAAAAGCGCCTCGGCGTGAAAGTCGTCGCGGATGTCAAGGAAGTCGCGAAGAAGACGGAACTCATCTTCCTCGCCGTGCGTCCCCAGGATGTAGATTCCGTCGCCGCAGAAGTGTGGGAGAGTCTCACCGAGAAGCAGACGCTCGTCTCGATTGTGGCGGGCAAGACGCTCGCCAAGCTTCGCACGGCATTTGGCAAGAAGGTGAAACTTATTCGTGTTATGCCCAATCTCGCCTTGCGTGCGAAAGCGGGGATGTGCGCGGTATGTGCCGCGAAGGGAACGCCCACGGAATCTACGGAACGCGTTGTGAAGATTCTGGGCGGCGCGGGTGAAGCGGTCGTCCTTAAAGAAAAGGACTTTGACGCGGTAACGGCACTCTCGGGGTCGGGTCCCGCTTATTTCGCCTATATGGAAGAGGCGATGGCGGAAGCGGGCGTGAAACTCGGGCTCAAGAAAGATGTGGCGCGGCTTTTGGCGGAGCAGACGATGTATGGGACGGCGAAGTTCTTGCGTGAAAGTGGCGCGGACCTGAAGGCGTTCATTGGCGGCGTGTGCACCAAGGGTGGCACGACGGCGGCGGGCATGGAAAAGCTCGCGAACCCGCAATTCAAGAAGATTGTTGCCGAGACCCTCGCGGCGGCGGCTAAGCGTTCGAAAGAGTTGGCATGAGTCGTATTGGGCTTTTCGGTGGCACATTTGACCCGATTCACAACGGGCATATGACGATAGTTGAGAGGGCACTCGTCGAGGGTGTCGTCGATAGTATAATCGTCATTCCTGCCGCCGTAAGCCCCTTCAAAACGGACCGCGCCCCCCTCGGGAATTGGGATCGGCTCTTACTCGTTCGCGCGGCATTTAATGGCAGGGCGAATGTGAGTGTAGATGACCGTGAGATTCGTCGCGGAGGGGTCTCCTACGCGATTGATACGGTCAGAGAAATGGCGGCGAAACATCTCAATGATGAACTTGTCTTCCTCATTGGGGAGGATGCCGCACCCGATTTGCCGCGCTGGAAGGATTATGAGGAATTAACGAAGCTCTGCTCCTTTCATGTCTACCCCCGCACCCCCGAATCGTCGACGCAAGTTCGCGCACGCCTCGCAAAAGGCGAAAGTATTACGGATCTTGTGCCATTCCCCGTGGCGCTCTTCATTGAGAAGAGGGTCCGTTACCAGCCCGATACACGGATAGTAAACGCAATTCTGGAAGGGCTTCGGCGTAAGGAGGGGCACTGTCCATGCCGGATACCGAAGACACCTGAGTTTTTCTGTCCGTGTAAAGAGTTTCGTGGACAGCTCGCCGACCCGAATTGGCACGGACTTTGCCATTGTCGACTTTACGAGAAACCGTGATGTTCACCCGTCTAGTAGTCGCTTGTTTGTTTGGAGCCGTCCTTTGCGGACGAGCCCTCGCCAATCTCGCGATTGAGGAAGTGGGGCAGAAGTTCACGCTCAAGCTCCCCGACTATGCGGATATGAGTGGCGTGACATGGCGCGGCGATGAGGCGTTTTATGTAGTCAGAGACGGCGGCTCGGTTGTTTCTAACGGGTGCTATGTGCATTTGATGACCCCGACCTTCGATGAGAATGGCGGGCTCACGAAGAAGCCTCAGATGAGCAAGGGCGTGCTCCTTCAAGGTGCGCACGATGTGGAAGGGGTGGTGCGCGATCCGTTTAATGGTATGATTTGGGTCTCTGACGAATACGACACCTCCATTCGCGAGTACGACCCCGAGACGGGCGTGCCCACAGGGCGGCAGGTGGCAATTCCCGACTTCGTTGTCGCGAATACGCGCGGCAATCTTTCCCTTGAATCGCTCGCGCTTTCGCCGGATGGACTCACCCTCTGGACGGCGAATGAGGAAGCCCTTGAATGCGACGGGCCTACCGCGTCCGCCAAGCGCGGCACAACAGTGCGGCTTATGCGCTTCACGCGAAAAGAGCCGAATGCGGACTGGGAAGCGGCGGGGATGTGGGCGTATGTCTGCGAGCCGTGCGGTTCGGTGGGGGCGCTCAATAGCGGCGTGTCGGATCTCTGCGTATTGCCAGATGAGTCGCTCCTCGTGCTGGAGCGCGAGTGCTCATATGAGACACTGGGTTTGACGCGGATATTTCGTCCGTCATTCACGAATGCGACGGATGTGAGTACTTTGACTTCTCTCAAGGAGAGTGTCTACACCCCAGTGACGAAAGGCGCGGCACTTTACACGCTACGCGATGGCGACTTTTTTGGTGGCGGCGTGCTGAATTCGGATGTCGCCTGTTATGAGGGGCTCTGTACGGGCCCGCGCAATGCGGATGGCACACTCTCGCTTATGCTCGTCTCGGATGGTGGCGCGATGAGTAGCCGCACGAAGTGGGGGCTCACGGCGACCGTTCACACACAACCGTATGTTCGTGCCCTCGCCTTGCGGGGAATGGACGCGAAAGGGCGCACTATCCCCGCTTTGGCGCAAGCGATTATCGAGCCCTTTACCGAGCTTGACGGACGCTTTGGGTTTGGTGGCTTTGGGCGCGGCAGTATAAGTGTTGCGCACGCGACGGGCAAGTCGCGCGGCGAATTGTATGGCACAGAAGCGGGCTATCAGCATCTACTCTTCTCGCACGGAGATTATGGCTTGCGCCTCGGGGTTGGCGGAGCCTTCTCGCCGCGCCAAGTCTATGCTTCCGCGAATGACGGACATCTCGCGTATGGCGAACTTCGCACGCTCGCGATTCCTGAGCGGCGGCTTACGGAAAATCTCTCGCTCGGCATGCGTCTTGGCGTGGCGTTTAACTGGCTGAATGCCCGCACCGAGGCGGTGGATGACGAGACCGAGTTCTCGGCGCAGGGTATCGTGGGCTTTCAGGCGACCTACGAGCTCACCGATCATTTTGGCTTTTATTCAGGTTTCGATTGGCGTCTAGGTGACGCGACAAGCTATGGAAATGCGGAGGATAAGACCGAAGTTGACCTCAGTGGTTGGCTCTGGAACGCGGGAGTATTCTTCTCATTTTAAAGAAAAAGTATGGAAACCGCCGCCCATTTATGGTAAAATATATATCACAACCTACAAGGAGTACAAAAAAATGAGTATCTTTAAGGCTTACGACATCCGTGGAATCTACGGAAAAGACCTGACGGAAGCTGTCTTCTACAAGATAGCCCGCGCCTACGCACGCTTTATTTCCGCGAAGAAAGTGGTGGTTGCGCGTGACTGCCGCACTTCGGGCGACGCGCTATTCGCCGCGTTTACGAAGGGTTTGACGGATGAGGGAGTCGATGTGATTGATGTGGGGCTCGCCTCGACCCCGATGAGTTACTTCGCGAATGGCACACTGAAAGTGGATGGTTCGGTGATGATTACTGCTTCCCACAATACGCGCGAATGGAATGGCTGCAAGCTCTGCCGCGCGGGTGCTGTGCCGATTTCGGGTGCGACGGGCATCAAGGATATTGAGAAGATGGTCGCCGAAATGCCTGACAATGAACCGCCGCGCGGTACGGGCACGGTGACGAAGACGGATGTCGCCGAGGCTTATGCGGCACATGTGCGGGAGTTCGCGCATATGGCAAAGCCTTTGCACCTCGCCTTTGACTTCGCTAACGGTATGGGCATTGCCGAGAGCGCGGCATTTAAGGGTAGCGACATCACTTTCGACGCACTTTATGGCGATTATGATGGCAACTTCCCGAACCATAATGCGAACCCGCTTGAGCACGAGACCCTGAAGGACCTTCAGGCACTCCTCAAGGCGAACCCAGGCAAGTATGCGTTTGGCGTGGCGTTCGATGGTGACGCGGACCGTGCGGGCTTCTTGGATGAGAAGGGCGAGATTATCCCGATGGACTTCATTACCGCCCTCATTTCGCGCGACTTGCTCGCTTCCAATCCCGGTGCCGCGTGCTTCTATGACCTGCGCTCGTCGCGGGTTTGCGCGGAAGTCATTGCGGAAGCGGGCGGCAAGCCTATGATGTCCCGCGTCGGACACTCCTTCATTAAGGAGCAGATGCGCCAGAATGACGCGATTTTCGCGGGCGAGCTCTCGGGGCATTACTACTTCAAGGCGAACTTCACGGCGGAATCGTCCTCTATGGCGACATTTGCGCTCGCGAATATCGTCTCCAAGAGCGATAAGCCGCTTTCGGAACTCGTCGCGCCGTTGCGCAAGTATGCGCAGTCGGGTGAAATCAACTCGAAGACAGTGCGCGCTCCCGCTGATGTTCTTGCGGAAATCAAGGCGACTTGGCAGGGCAAGGCGAAAGTCTTTGAGCTCGATGGCGTTTCGGTGGACGCGTGGGAAACCGAGGGCTGGTGGGCGAATGTGCGCATGAGCAACACCGAACCCCTCGTGCGGCTTAATTTGGAAGGTCGGACAAATGAGATTATGGAGGCGAAGCGTGACGAATTCTTGGCTCAAATACGCGCCTAAGGGGCTTTTCCTCGCCCTCTGCGTCGGTGGCGTAGTCGGGTGCGGTCCAAAGGACGGCTCGCGGGAACGTGCGGCGGCGGACGCGGCACTTTCGGCGGGAGACTTCCGTAAAGCGGCGGATCAATATGCCGCGTCCCTCAAGTACGCGCCCGATAATGTGGACGCGCTCGTGAATGGTGCGCGGGCGAATCTCGCGATGGGGGCGAAAGACGAAGCGGTGCGGCTTATTGTCGAGGCGCAGGCGCTCGCCCCGAAGGATGCTGATGTTTGGCAGGTCGCGGCACATATTGCTTTCGCGGCAGGCGATAATAAAGCCGCTCAGAAGGCGTTTATAACGCTTGCCGAGAGCAAGGATTATCCGAAAGAGGTGCAGTCCGTCGGCTGGACGGGGCTCGGCATTGTGGAAATGACGCGGGCTCGTAGTGCTAAGGCGGAAGCCGCCCGCGATCGGGCGCGTGTTGCGTTTTTCAAGGCGATTCGTCTGAACGGACGCAATGCGGCGGCATACTACCATCTCGGGCTTCTCTATCGCGATTACTACGACTATAAGGAACTCGCGTGTGAGCAATTCGATATTTACCTGCACCTCGAGACGAAGGCGGGCACTCTCGCCAGCAAGCGCGTCCAGAATGTGAAGCGTAATGTCATCCCTGAATTGCGTGAGGCGATAAATGCCGCGACGGTGAGCCGTGCGGGAGCCTCGCGGCGGGATAGTGACGCATGCGCCGCGGCACTTCTGAAGGCGGAAACCGCGTGGAAGAAGGGACAATTTAAGACGGCGCGCCTTAGGTATGCGGACGCCTACAAGGCGGACCCCCTCAGCGCCGCCGCGGCATTGGGGCTTGCACGCACGTGGACCAAGGTTGATACTCGCAAGGCGGGACAGGTCGAGGGCTACAAGTACTACCGCATTGCCTGTGAGTTGAATCCGTCTGGATACAAAACCTTCCTTGAGGCGGGCGACGCGGCACTTCGCACGGGGCACTACTCGGCGGCGGTGGAGATTTATTCGCGCGCCCTCGCGATTCGTTCGACGGATAAGAAGGCCTTGGATGGACTCATCAAGGCGGCGAAGAAGGCGGGGCAAGCCAAGGTCGCGGCAGTTTATCAGGGTTATTTAACCTACCTTACCACACAAAAGAAAGGCTAACGCGTGCAATTGCTACCCGCTGATTATGTGCTACTCGCCTTTGGGGCACTCTGTGCGCTCGTGGGACTCTTTCGGGGGTTCTCGGGCACGCTCGCCTTTTTTGTGGCGATTGATGCGGCAGTGGGGGCTGGATATTGCGTTTGGGTCTACGCTGTTTCCTCTATTGAGGGGGCGGGAATGCGTGCGCTCGCGGCATTTGTCGCGGCACTTCTCGCCTTTGGTCTCGTGCGGCTGATTGTGAAGAAGCTCATTAACGGAATCCTCGCACAGCCTACGGACGCTCTTTTGGGGCTTCTTATCGGGCTTCTCGTGGCTGTTGGGGTTGCCTTCGTTTGGGCGAAGGCGGGGATTGGTGTGGAATATTCGAATCTAATTCAATATTTTAGGGTACTCATCGGAGGAAACGCGGCAGAATGCGCATCTTATTGATAGATAACCTAATGATTCGCCGTTATGGAAACTTGCGGATGGGACCTGGTCGCAAGTTAATGTGCGGCTGTGTGCGCAATAATTACCGCTTCTGCGAATATTCCGACCGCGATATGGCGCGGCTTTTGGCTCCGCTCGGCATCCGTTCGCTCGGTGGCGTAATTGCCAATCGTAAGCTTGTGAAAACGGCACGGAACTTCCGTCCCGATGCCGTCCTTCTTGGGCACTGCGATTATGTGACGAATGAAACGCTGGACGAGATTCGGCGGATATTGCCTTCTGTTAAGATTGCCCACTTTAATGTCGACCCTCTTTGGCAACCTGGTACCCGCGCACAGATTGAGCGGCGCAAGAACTCTTGTGACGCGATTTTCGTGACAACGGCAGGCGAAGACCTCAAGACATGGCTCACGGGCAAGAATGTGGTCGCCTATATGCCGAATCCGTCCGACCCCTCAATGGAGCACGGCAATAATGCTTTGAAGGCGGCGGGGGACTTTAAGCGTGACTTCTTCTATGCGGGGAATCCGCGTGAGGGCGACCCGCGTATGGCGACGGTGCAACTTCTGAAAGACCGCCTCGCGGGACACCTCACCTACGACTTCTTCGGGATGGAAAAGCCGTCCGTTTGGGGCGCGGCATATGAGGATGTGCTCGCGTCATCTAAGATGTCCGTTAACTTGAATCGCCGCGAGGGCGATAAGTGGTATTCTTCGGACCGCATTGCTCATTTGATGGGATATGGAATCCTCACCTTTTTGTCGACGAAAGGACAGTTGCAGGACTTCTTTTCTGCAAGCGAAGGGGTATTTTGGGAGACTCCAGAGGACTTAGTGGAGAAGATTTTGTGGTATCAGAGTCACGATGAAGCGCGGCAGAAGATGGCGCAAGCGGGACGCGAAAAGTATCACCAACTCTTTTCGGGGGCTCGCACGCTAAAGTTTATGCTGGAGACGATGTTCGGCGAGGACTTTACAGAGCCTTACGAATGGGCGAGCGAAGTTTATCGCTAAAGGAGGCAAGAAGCTATGGGTACGACATTAGAATTGATTCTTCGGCTCGCCCTCGCGGCACTTTTAGGCGGACTCATTGGTGCGGAGCGCGAATATCGTGCCAAAGTGGCAGGGGTCCGCACACATTTGCTCGTGGCCTTGGGCGCGGCACTTATGATGATTGTCTCGCGTTATGGCTTCGACGGCCATGGCGACCCCTCGCGTGTCGCGGCACAAATTGTGAGTGGCATTGGTTTCTTGGGTGCGGGCGCGATAATTGTCCAGAAGCACGCGATTCACGGACTCACCACTGCAGCAGGCATTTGGGTTGCGGCAGGCATTGGTATGGCTGTCGCGGCAGGACTCTACACCGTCGCCTTGGCAACTACACTCTTCGCTTTAATCGGACTCGAAGCCTTCGGTTTCTTCGTGAGCAAGCTAAAAAAAGACCCTCCCGAAGAGGTTCCTTCTCATTAGGCTGGATGGGTGTTTTTAACCACGGATTTACACGGATTGTCACGGATTGGGAAGGGGTGTAAATTTCGCCAAATGCCACAATGAAAAGTCGCCAAATGCCACAACAGAATTTCGCCAAATGCCACAACGCACTTGCGCTTTCGTCCGCGATATGTTATAATAATCGAACATAAAGAAGGAATAATGTCGAAATATCGCGAAAATATTTCGTGCATAAATCTACTAAGAAGAAAGGTATGAATCAGATGCAGAAAAGAAGCGTTAAGAGGCTGGCTGTGGCGGCACTGTTGATCGGTGCGGCTATGGGGGTAACGTGTGGTAAGGGGCAGGACTTAGAATGGGCGACCCCTGAATCGCAAGGGGTAAGTTCCGTCGCCATTCAGCAATGGATTGAGGCGTGCGAAAATGACGCGGCGACCAATCGCTTTGGCAATGGCTATGTGCACGGATTTGTCATTTTGCGCCACGGGAAGCTCATTGCCGAGGGCACGTGGAGTCCGCAAAACACGCTTGAAGTGCCGCATATGCTCTATTCGCATTCAAAGAGTTTCACTTCAACGGCGATTGGTTTTCTTGTGGATGATGGTAAGCTCGATCTTGACCGCCGCGTCATTTCGTTCTTCCCTGAGGAAACGCCTGCGGAGGTCAGCGAGAACCTGAAGCAAGTGCGGGTGCGGGACTTGCTGACGATGAACTTGGGGGCTGATAAGACGGACGCTGAGCGTGATGAGCCGAATGGTAACTGGGCGCGGGCGATGCTCCATAATAAGATTGACCGCGAACCGGGCACGGGTTTCAAGTATGATTCGGGCGCGACCTACCTGCTCGCGGCAATTGCGGAGAAGGTGAGTGGAAAGCCGTTGATGGAATACTTGAAGGAGAAGTTGTTTACGCCGCTCGGCATGAAGAGTCCGTGGTCGACAGTTTCGCCGACAGGGGTCGCCTGTGGCGGATGGGGTATGAATATGACGACACGCGATATTGCGCGGTTTGGGCAATTCCTTTTGCAGGAAGGGCGTTGGGGCGATGAGCAGATTTTGTCACGGGAATGGGTGCGACTCGCGACGGCGCGGCAGACGTGGTCGGGGAATATTGTTGTGCAGTCTCAGACGATAGGCTCGGGCAGTGACTGGAATCAGGGCTATGGCTTTCAATTCTGGCGTTCGCAGCATGGGGCATATCGTGCGGATGGTGCGGCGGGACAGATTACGCTTGTTTTGCCAGAGAAGGATGTGGTTATTTCGATTCATGCGGGGCTTGGGGATATGCAACGGGAGCTTGACCTTGTTTGGCAGTACCTCTTGCCTGCCTTTGGCGAGAAGGCGCTCGCGGAAGATGCGGCGGCGGTCGCGAAGTTGCGTGCGAAGTGCGCGGCACTCGCGTTGCCGCTCGAGGGAAATGGCTCGGCAGACTTTGAGGCCTTCTCTAAGGCCAAAGTCGAGCCTACGGCGGAAGGCTGGGTGCTTGTGCGTGACGATGGGCTGCGCCTCGCGGTGGGGCGCGGCAAATGGGCGGTGACCCCTTGGAAGTTCAGCGATAACCTTGTGGAAATGCTCTTTGTCGACTGCGGTACACGCGAAATTGCCGCGAATGGACGGCTTCTTGAAGATGGCACGCTTGATGTTACATGGCAATTCCTCGGCGGTATTCGCCACGGGCGGTTCAAGGTTGGCGAGCGGGGCGCAAGAAAAGAATAATGTAAGATTATGTAAAAACCGCTTGCATAATAAGGTCAGAAAAGTGTATAATATGTAGACAAACATTCCGAAAACAGGAGTTGGAAAAGATATGGCAAACATAAAAGGTGGTCGCGCCGCTCGTAAGCGTGATCGTCAGAATGCGAAAGCGAACAAGCGCAATACGGTCGCGAAGGCAAAACTTCACGACGCGCATAAGAAACTTTTCAAGGCGGCTGACGCTAATGAGAAGGATGCGGCAGAGAAGAAGTTCAAGGAGTTCGTCTCCGGACTTGATAAGGCTGTTAAGAAAGGCATTATCAAGAAGAACACTGCTGACCGCAAGAAAAGCCGTGCGCAGTTGAAGCTCAACAAGATGGCTAAGTAAGCGCTTTTGTAAAAAGAAGGTATACGAAAATGGATAAGAAGACTCTCCGCGATGTAGCGCTTAATGGTAAGCGCGTCGTGATGCGCGTCGACTTCAATGTGCCGATGGCGAAAGATGGTTCTGGTAAGATTACGGATGACACCCGCATTGTCGCGGCACTTCCGTCAATCAAGTATGTGCTAGAGCAAGGCGGTAGCCTCGTGCTGATGAGCCACTTGGGCCGTCCGAAAGGCAAGGGCTATGAGGCAGAGTTCAGCCTTAAGCCTGTCGCGGAAGAGCTTTCGAAGAAGTTGGGGCAGGAAGTCAAGTTCGCGCCTGATTGTATGGCGGCGGATGACCTCGTCAAGGCTCTCAAGCCCGGCGAAGTCGTGCTTCTTGAGAATACCCGCTTCTATAAGGCTGAAGACGGCAAGGTGAAGAAGGATGACGAGAAGAAGGGCATCCATCTCACAGAAGAAGAGTATCAGACCAAGAAGGCGGAACTTAAGGCGGCGCGTCAAGAAATGGCGAAGAAGCTCGCTTCTTATGGTGATGTCTACTGCAACGACGCGTTTGGTACGGCTCACCGTGCGCACGCTTCGACGGCGGTTATCGCGGACTACATTCAGCCGGCGGTTTCGGGCTTCCTTCTCGAGAAGGAAATCAAGTTCCTCGGCGACGCGGTTGAACATCCGGTGCGTCCGTTTGTGGCGATTCTCGGCGGTGCGAAGGTCTCTGACAAGCTCGCAGTCGTCAAGAACCTGCTCAACAAGGTCGACACGCTGATTATCGGCGGTGGTATGGCTTATACCTTCAAGAAGGCGCAGGGCTTCAAGATTGGCAATTCGCTTTGCGAAGATGACCAGGTCGCTTATTGCAAGGAGATGCTTGAGATGGCGGCGGCGAAGAATGTTAAGATTCTCCTGCCCGTTGATAGCGTCATTGCCAATAAGTTCCCAGCTGAGAAGGACGCGAGCGACATTGAGATCAAGGTTTGCGAAGGCGATATTCCTGATGGCTGGCTCGGTCTTGACATTGGTCCTAAGAGCGTC
>CAVCJC010000021.1:0-20678 GCA_963602475.1 Lachnospira hominis (ex Liu et al. 2021) | reverse complement strand
ACCACACAGACCTACGGTTCTACAGCCCTACGGACCGTAGGGCAAAGGGACGGAAGGTTGTTGTGCCGTAGGTTAACAGTCGGGTTTTTGATTTGTTGTGTTTGCTGTTAGCGCGGTTGGGGTGGGGTATTTTGACGCAAAGTTCGCAAAGGTTTTGACGCAAAGAGACGCAAAGGCTTGGGGGTTATCTCACGCAGAGGCGCGGAGAGGATGAGAGAGTGCTTCAGAGCAAAGGCTTGCTCATGCAAGCAAGAGAGCCTTTTAGAGCGCGAATCGGCTTTTTAGAAAAAAGCTCGCTTCGCGCTCTGAGCTACGCTCTTTGAAAGAATCGTAGACGCTTGCCTTTTGCGGCATGCTCTTCAACTTTGCGGCTCTGCGTGATATATTTACGGCGGGCAAGGGACTGCCCGCCCTACCATCGCTACGCTGTGGGGCTGGTAGGGGGCGGAGTCCCTTCCGCCCCGTGCCTCGAGCACCTAACCACTTGGGCGCACGAGGCGCGGCGGTTAAAAATTCGACGCGTGCATTTTCTGATTGACTTAACGGACAAAATAATGGTATAATATTGTCACGATTTGGACATAGGAGGGTGGCGAAAGCTTCCCTCTGTCGGGGTGAAGCGGGGAAACTCGCGGAACTCAAAAACCTTTACTGAAGGCGCTCGAAAGAGCGGTAGATGAAAAGGAGTCGTGGAATCCTAACAAGGTACCGCGACAACATACGCACTCTTGCGTATTTGGCTTTGGATGAAAACGACCAAAACTTCTACGAAGGCCGAATATGTAAGATGCGCAGCGCGTTAGGTCGCGTGGCGTGTCTTCTATTCCCTAGTTTTCGTAAAGGCGCTTGGTCGTGCCTCATCCAGAACTGGTTTTGAAGGCACGCCGCTCTTTTCTGCGTCAGGTCGGTTGCTTTCGGGGTAATCTTTGACGCGGAGAAGGAGAAAATAAGGATGCAACACATACGAGGGAAATTAAGCCGAGCTTTGTTTATGGTGCTTGGGTTATTGATGGGCTTTGCCCTAAAGTCCTACGGTGAAGTCAGATTCGGTGATGCATATATCTATAATACTGAGGACGGTTTGACCTATTCTGATTATTATTACTCGGGCGCGAAGAATCTGCTTAATAATAGTTATAGAGACAATTCGCTTGCTCTCGAGATTACTGGATGGGATGGGAAAACAACTCTATCTCCTAAGGTAGTTGTTGATTCAATAAATGCTAATGTTGTTGGGACACCTTCGATTAAGACAATTAATGGGAAGACGGTGGTTGTAGTTCCGATTTCTCGCGTGAATAATCATTGGGGTGGGCTTCCATCCTTCTCACTTGAGCTAGAAGGTCTTAATGTAGTCTCAGATACATATTATCTTGAACTTGATCCAGATGTAATCCCTACATTAAAGGCGAAAGATATTTTTGGGCTAGAATGTACTCAGAATGGAGCGGCATCAGATAAGTGGTCTGGATTTAAAATGGGCGCTGGTTTTGTATATTCTATGACTAGTGAAGCCTGCAAAGGGATATCCCCAAACTGGAAATTCCAGTGGAATAAAAAGGGCACTGTGTCGATGAATATAAAGGTGCCTGAAAAGGGTCGTCTTGTAATTAGGAATAGTGCCTTTTATAACGAGGCACCAGAGTGGGAATATTGGAAGATAACTGGCACAGGAGTTGAAGAAGAAGGTGCACGCCCGACAACAGTAGGCTCGGAGATAAAGCTTAATTGTGAAAGTGCTACGACAGTAACGATAACAGCGGGAATGAGCACCAAAAAGTTTAAGATGAGTGATATTGCGTTTTATCCTGCAGAGGCAGAGTCTGTTCATGTCGTTGCAGACTTTATTGTTTCGCAAAAGGTCTCGCAACAGGGCGGAAACGATTATTATCCGCTGTACCTTAATGGCTACGCGACGGGGGGCGGAACATATAAGGCGGGGGAGACGCTGAAGATGGTTGCTCATCCCGCGCCAGGTTTTGCTCTTGATCACTGGGAAATTACAGATCAGGGATACTGGGAAAGCACTTCCACAATTTCATTCCCTGAAGGAACGAGCACGGTGAGCGAGACGCTTTCGTTCGAAGTTCCCGAGTCGTTCTGCGGTAGTATGGAAGACGAAAAGGTAATTCGCATCCGTCCAATCTTTGTAGAATCGAACTCTGTTCCTGCCGAAGGTTGGCCAGAGTGGGCGCTTGGAACTTGGGCGGGGCAGATTCTCAATGTTGTTCCAGACAAAGGCCAGACATATGACGGATTCTATAAGTTGACGCTGAGTGAAACAGATGTTTATGAGTTCTATAGGTTCAACGATGACGATGAAGGGGCCCCCACTAATGCTTGGAACAATGTGAAGATTACCGAGCAGGAAGACTGCCACATTGTCGTGTCTTGCTGGTATTGGAGCGATTCGGGCAAGCAGAAGTTTGACGCGACTATGGTTCTTCGCAAAGATGAGTGCAATCATTATGATAAGTCCAGTTGTTCCGCAAAGAACAGGGAAGACATCAACGAAACGGTGGATGTGAAGGAACTGGCAAAACTTGAGATGAACACGGCTCCCGCCGAACGTTGGCCAGAATGGGTGCTCGGGAATTGGACTGGACCTCTTGATATTTGGATTCCAGATCAAGATAAGACCTATTATGGATATTCTGTGTTTGCTTTGGATTCTACTACTAATCAATGGAAAGTTATTTGGGACGATGATGATCCAGATAGAGATGATTCTTTGCTTGGTTGGAAGATTAAGGAGCAGGCAGATTGTCATATCGTCGCGACGGCTTGGTGCTGGGATGAAGATGGAGATCGCGTGTATGATGTGAAATGTGTCTTTTGTAAGCCGGATACCGATTGTGCGGATTATGATAAGTCCATTGCTTACATAAAAGAACGTAATAATTTACAAGAGCATAATGATGGGGAATGTGAAACAGGCACGATGAGCCTGACGAAAGATGAGGATAACATTAGTCCTGTTGGTGTTTGGCCAGAGTGGGTACTCGGAACTTGGAAAGGGAAAGTTGTTAACATTGTTCCTCATGCGGATGGATCTGAGAAGGTCCTTAATGGAACTTATGCGCTGGAACTTACTTCTACAGGATCGAAAGAGAAGTATGAGTTTGAGGGCGAAGATCCAGACGATTGGATTACTAATGATATGAAGGGATGGAAAATCACCGAGAAAGAGGATTGCCACATTGTTGCGACGGCTTGGTGCTGGGATGATGAGAAAGACGATAAGTTTGACGCGCAATATGTCTTCTGCAATCCCAATGTAAAGTGTAGCCACCACGCTAATTCTACATTCTACCAAGAAATGCGTAAGGGCGGCGATACGGTCGAATGTGAGAACTTGGTGAGGGATATCCGTGTTATTTGCCACTACACGAACATTGTAGGCGTGGTTGGACGCGAACTGCGCAAGCCTAATGGCGACCACTATTTTGGTGTAGACTGGTTCGATTACGACACTGCGCCAGCAGCTCAGATTAGCGTAGAAGACGACGATCGCGACCCGACATCAATCTCGAAATCTGGATGGCTTGCTGGAGATCCTTCCACATTTGACGCGGCATATAAGCAGGAGATAGAAGAGAAACCTACCGATACTCAAAGTTGGTATAATGATTGGGCTTCCTATCATCCAATTATTGTGACTCCGACGAAGGAAGGTGTCTATAATTTCACGATGAAATTTACTTGGGCTGATGGGCATAAGGAGTCGATTACGATTAAGTTCGATATCAAGTCCGTACCGACAGTTGACGCGACAGCGGAAAATGTGAGCGCGGTCTATGATGGCGCGGCACGTGGAATTGAGGTCAAGGTGACGAGTCCGACGGACGGTGTGACGGTTATGTATTCGGCGGAGTCTGCGGAGGGTCCGTGGCAGAGCACCTCGCCTACGGTTACAGAGGTCGGCACGACGAAGATTTGGTATTACGCCTTGGCGGAAGACTATCTGGGCGTGACGAATTCGGCGACAGTGACGATTAGTCCGCGTAAGATTTCGGATGTGAAAGTTGATGTCACGCTCCCAGATGTGGGCTATTATAAGTATGACGGCGAGGCAAAGGTGCCTGCGGCTACGGTCACGGATGATTCTTTCGCGGGCTTCGAGGATTCTGACTACGTGATTTCGTATACTAATAATACGAACGCGGGCGAGGCGCAAGTCATTGTTACGGGTTCGGACAAGCATTATTCGGGTGCCGTTACCAATACCTTCAAGATTGTGCCGCGCGAGGTCACTCTTACGAGCGGAAGCAAGGAGTGGTCGTGGGATGGCAATGCGAAGTCCTATGAAGGGGTTGCCATCTCGGGCGACGGATTCGTTGAGTCGGAGGGCGTGACCTGCTCGGACTATGCGTCCGTGGCCGCGCCTGGCACATACGACAACACCTTCAAGTACACATTTAATGAAGGCACGCTCGAGTGCAACTACACTATCACACCGGAATACGGCAAACTTACCATCTATAACTACAAGGCGACGGAAAAAGCTGATGGTACAATTATGATTGATGGGCTTGGAGGCGAACCGCTTCAGTCGACGGAGCTTTCAATTCCTGAGATGATTAATGGTAAGCCAGTAACAGAGGTTAAGGAACAAGCTTTTGTGAACTCGAAATGTGGCGTGGAGACTTTGAAGCTTTCGAAGTATTGCAAGAAGATTGGCGCGAGCGCATTTCGTGGTATTAAATCGCTTAAGAAGGTGATCTTTGTTCAAGTCTACAATCCAGATGACACGCTTACGACTCTTGAAGTTGGTGCATATGCATTTGGCTCGTCTGAAGTAGAAGAGGTCGTTGTTCCTGAATATGTCAGTGAAATTGGCGATTATGCCTTCTCGAATTGCAGTAATTTGAGGAAGGTCTCTGTCAAAGCTGGAACGATAATTAGCGAGAAGGCATTTTATCGTTCAGGGTTAAATGTTAACAAAAAGCCAGAAGTAATTTCATTTAATGAGTTTACTTATGCTGGCAATACGGCAACAATGAAAGTGACGAGCACAGGAGGAACTATCGTCCTAACCAATCTCAAGATTTATTTCTCTGAGCATATTGGACCTGATGCAAATTGGGAGGAGGTTGCTTATGATACGAGTGATATCATGCTTACAGATACGGGGTGTGAAGTTTCGGTCACAGCAACTGTTCCTGAAACGGCAGTAAGCGGGTACTTCACGGCTGTGCTTTCTGAATAATTTGCAAGGGAAGGATATAGAGATATGAAAAAGAGCTACTTCTTGATGTTTGCAACAGTGCTTTGCGCGGCTTCGGTCGCGCAGGCACGTGGCTGGCGGATGACAATCGGACCAGGCTTCCGTTCCACTATGAAGACGGAACTTCGTGGTACGCCCACGGCGGCGGATACATCAACGGCCACTTATAATGAACGGTATAACAATCTGAAAGATGGCAATTGGGCTCCGTATGAGGGTGATGGTACTATTGTGCCACATCCTGACCCTGAGCGCGGCAATGTTGGTATTCCTGAAGATGCCCAACTTTGGGGGATTTCAGCACAATATGACCTGACAACAGTGCAATATGATGGAACGGGTACGCCGATTGACGCGACGGATCGTCCCTCTTCTCTCGGGGTTAAGGCTCGTATGGGCTTTGACTTCTATGAGAACGAGACAATCTCCGTGGGCCTCGATCTGCGCCTCGCGGGTTACTGGAATATGAAGTCTTCTGCTGCGGGACGCATTGCGGGTTCTCGCGCAACGACAACCACAGTGACAGATTGGTGGGTCTTTGATCAAGGACCATATGATGTAACAGGCGCAACACCTTCGAGTTCAGATAATTGGCCGATTACATTAGATCCTACTAGCCGCGAATATGGTACCCCTGTCGAAGGCGGAACCACGACGGGTCGTGCGGTTGGGATGCGTATTCGGTCCGACCTCTATCAGATTGGGCTGGGTCCGACGGTCTCGTGGCACGCCTTTTCGTGGCTAGATGCCTATGTGAGTGTCGCGGCACTTTGCAATATCGCGTCCCTCGACTTTGAGGCAGGCGAATCGCGGACATCCGACACGAAGTGCGCCCTCGGTTTCGCGGGCGACATCGGACTTGCCGCGTATTTGACCGATAATATCGGACTCTACGCCGAAGTTGGCTATGAGTGGATTGACCGCTTCGAAGTCGATGTTGATGCGCTCTCGGCACGTATGGACTATTCGTCCCTCGTCGTCTCGGCGGGTGTCGCATTCAAGTTCTAAGGTGGCTAAATAGCGGTAGGGCGGGGCGCAGGAAACTGCGCCCCGTTTTACCATCGCGGTACGGTAGGGCGCGACCTCTAGCTTTTTCTAGATTAACTAGAAAATCTAGAGTAGTCTGAAGAGCAGAAAATCTAGGGTAAAAAGTGTGAGATTTGCGAGAAGTGCTGGCGGGGGGGCGCGAGATTTGGTATAATATAGGGGTATGATTGAGTATCATAAGGAATTTTTTGACCGCGAATATTCGGCGCGGGAGGCTTATGGTCGACTTTGGCAGTCGGCTAAGCGCTACCGCTTTCGAATTATCGTTGGTGTCGTATGTGGTATGCTGACGGCGGGCACACTTGTTCCGCTTTTTCAGGCGGTGCAACCTGCACTTGAAAAGGTCAGTGTCGTCCAAGAGGTAAAGGCGGAATTCTCCGAGGAGTCTACGCCCGAGACTGCCGCGCCCGAGGCAACAAGTGCCGCGCCGTTGGCTGTCCCTAAGGGAATGAAGGCTCCCGATACAAAATTGCCCTCGTGGTATCCGAAGGTGGAGAAGATCGCGAAGAAAGTTGGCATTAACTTGACGAGCGAGGATGGTTCTGTCGGGGGCGCTCTCGCGTTTCTTGCGATTATCGTCATTCCTATTGTCGCCTTGGTGCGCTTGGGACTCGTCTTCTTGAACCAATACTGCCTAACTTGGGCGGGCTCGAAGGTCGTCGCGGATATTCGCGTGGAACTCCTTGAGCACATCCAAAAGCAGTCCTTGCAATTCTTTGGACGCATAGATGTCGGGATGCTCATGTCCCGTGCGACGGGCGACCCCGCGCAGGTGCAGCAAATTATTCAGGTGACGCTCGCTCAATTGGCGCGGGCTCCGTTCGAAATCTTGGTCTCGGTTGGCTTTGTCATCTATTTCGCGGTTGTGAACCATATGCTCGCGACCCTCGCGCTCATTGTGATTGGCTTCCCGATGTTTATGCTCCCCGTCATTTTCATCGGTAAGAAAATCCGTAAGTGGTCGAAGAAGTCGATGGAGCGCGGCTCAGTCGTGGGCTCGAAGATTCACGAACTTTTGACCTGCATCCGTGTCATTAAAGCGTATAATACGGAAAACTTTGAGAACAAAAACTACGAAGCTGTCAATCGCAACCTCCTGAAGACCACCTTGCGGGCGGTGCGAGTCGGACTCCTCGTGGGACCCACCGTGGAAACCGTCGGCATCTTTCTCATCTGCATTTTTGTCGTTTATTGCTTTGTGGCGCATGTTTCGCTCGCGATGGTCGTACCGATGCTCGCGCCCTTGCTCATCATCTATAAGCCGCTGAAGCAAGTTGCGAGTTTGCAGGTGCAAATTGAAACGGGCACGGCGAGTTTGGCGCGTATCTATTCGCTCCTCGATGTGCATATGGAACTACCCCAGGCGGCGAACCCCATCCAAAAGACGACCTTTGATAAGGAAATCGCCTTTGAGAATGTGTCGTTCAAGTACGAGACGGCGGTGCAAGACGCGGTACATAACGCCACCTTCACGATTCCGCGCGGCAAAGTCGTGGCGGTTGTCGGTTCTACGGGCTCGGGCAAGTCCACAATGAGCGGACTTCTCGCGCGCTTTTTTGATCCGCGTGAAGGGCGCATCACAATGGACGGCATTGACCTTCGGGATTTGGCGGTTGCGAACCTTCGGGACTTAATTGGCTCAGTGCAGCAAGAGACCATCCTCTTTAATGAGTCGATTGAGTTTAATATCCGTTATGGGTCGCCCAACGCCACCCACGAACAGGTCGTCGCCGCGGCGAAACTCGCCAATGCCCACGAGTTTATTATGTCCCAGCCCGAGGGCTATAATCGCAATGTAGGCGAGAAGGGGTTCGCGCTTTCGGGTGGCGAGCGTCAGCGCATCGCCATTGCCCGCGCCATTCTGAAGAATCCGCCTATCCTCATTCTCGACGAGGCGACGAGCGCCTTGGATACGGTGACGGAACACCTCGTACAGGACGCGCTCAATAATTTGATGTCCAACCGCACCACCTTCGCGATTGCCCACCGCCTCTCGACGATTCGCAATGCGGACCTAATTCTCGTGATGGAGCACGGCGAGATTAAGGAGCGCGGCACTCACGCGGAACTTTACGCGAAAGGCGGCATCTACCGCAAGCTCTGCGACATCCAAGGGGAGGAAGCATGACAACGGCGGATGCTCTAGTCGTCGGGGCCGGAATCTGGGGCTGTACCGTAGCGCGGCTTTTGGCGGCGCACGGCAAGCGGGTGCGCGTCATTGAGAAGCGCCCCGTCGTCGGCGGGAATTGCCGCTGTGAGACCGACCCCGAGACCGGAATCGAGGTCCATACCTACGGATCTCACATTTTCCATACCTCCGACGCACGCGTTTGGCACTTCCTCAACCAATTTACGACCTTTAATGGCTATAATCACAAGGTTTTGGCGCGGCACAAAGGGCATACCTACTTTCTGCCCCTAGGGCTGACGCTCATAAACCAATTTTACGGGGTCGACCTGCAACCTGAGGAAGTGCCCGCCTTCATCGCGGCAAAAGTGGGCGATGCCCCCGAAACGCCGCGCAACTTCGAGGAGCAAGCAATTCGCTTTATCGGACCCGACCTCTACGCGGCATTTATTAAGGAGTATACCCGCAAACAGTGGAACCGCGACCCGAAGGAATTGCCTGCGGAAATTATCCGTCGCCTACCCGTCCGCGCCTCGTACGACATTAACTACTTTAATGACCCGTACCAGGGGATTCCGTCCGACGGATACAATGCGCTCTTTGAACGGATGCTCACCCACGCGAATATCGAGGTCTGTTTGAATGAGGAGTTTACGCTTCCAGAAGAAATGACCATCCCCGTCTATTCCTCAGCCCCAATCGACGCGCTTTTCGGCTACAAGTTTGGGGAACTCACCTGGCGGAGTCTGCGGTTTGAGACGGAAAATCTCCCACTCGCGGACTTCCAAGGCACCAGCGTCGTCAATTATGTGGACGCGGACGTCGCCTGGACGCGCATTCACGAGTTCAAGCACTACCATCCCGAAGACTTCACGGCTATGCAAGCGCCGACGACCATCATCTCGCGGGAGTACCCCGCCGACTGGAAGAAGGGTGATGAACCGTATTATCCGTTAGAAACAGCGGAAACCACGGCAAAATTGGCGCAATATCGTGCGGAAGCGGCGAAATATCCGAAACTCGTAGTGGGCGGACGCCTTGGTGCGTTCAAGTATTACGATATGGATAAAGCGGTTGCCGCCGCGTTCGCGGCAGTTTATGAGGAGGACGGCGTAAAATGAATAAGAAATGTATAGTTACGGGCGGCGCGGGATTCATCGGCTCGGCACTCGTTCGGCTACTTCTAAAGGAAACTGAGGCCACCGTCCTCGTCGTCGATAAACTCACCTACGCGGGCGTCCCCGAGAGCCTCAAGGAAGTCGGGCTCATCCCCGAGACCCTCGCCTCGACAAATCCGCGGCTTAAGTTCCTAAAAGCGGATATTTGTGACGCGGCGGCGATGGATAAAGCCTTCGCCGACTTCCAGCCCGATACCATATTCCATCTCGCGGCAGAATCTCATGTGGACCGCTCCATTGACGGACCTGGCGAGTTTATCCGAACGAACATAACCGGCACGGCGACGCTCCTTCAGGCGGCACTCACCTATTGGCGCAAACTTGACGAAAAAGCGCGGGGGAACTTCCGTTTTCAGCATATTTCTACGGACGAAGTCTATGGCACCTTAGGGGAGACGGGCTATTTTACGGAAAAGACCCCCTATTCGCCGCACTCGCCCTATTCGGCATCCAAGGCTTCCAGCGACCACCTTGTTCGGGCGTGGCACGATACATACGGTCTGCCTACGCTAATTACGAATTGCTCCAACAATTATGGTCCGTACCACTTTCCTGAGAAGTTGATTCCGCTCATCATCTTGAACGCCCTCGATGGCAAGCCCCTACCTGTTTATGGCAAGGGGGCGAATGTGCGGGACTGGCTCTTTGTGGAAGACCACGCGCGGGCGCTGTTGCTCGTGAATGAGAAGGGCACGCCGGGTGAAACCTACAATGTGGGCGGACACAATGAGCGCACCAATCTCGAAGTCGTGCAAACCGTGTGCGCGGTACTCGATGAGTTAAAGCCGCGAAATAACGGGAAATACGCCGATTTGATAACTTATGTCGCGGACCGTCCCGGTCACGACCTACGCTACGCCATTGACCCCGCGAAGTTGATGACGGAACTTGGTTGGAAGCCGAGGGAGAACTTTGATACGGGAATCCGCCGCACCGTCCAGTGGTATTTGGAAAATGAATGGTGGTGGGGACCCATCCGTGCCAATCGTTATGCAGGGCAACGCCTCGGGGAGGGGAAATAATTATGCGCAAGGGAATAATCCTCGCGGGAGGTGCTGGGACGCGGCTACATCCGTTGACGCGGGTTGTTTCGAAGCAACTTTTGCCTGTCTACGATAAGCCAATGATATTTTATCCGCTCGCGACACTTATGCTCGCGGGAATTCGCGAAGTGCTGATTATCTCGACCCCGACCGACTTGCCGCACTTTCGGCGGCTCCTTGGCGATGGCGCGGCACTTGGGATGTCGTTTTCTTATGCCGAACAGCCTGAGCCCAACGGACTCGCCCAAGCCTTTGTGATTGGCAAGGACTTCATTGGTACGGACGATGTCTGCCTCGTTTTGGGTGACAACATCTTCTATGGCGCGGACTTGCGTATGATGCTAAAAGAAGCGGCGGAATCGTCCAATCCGACAGTTTTCGGCTATCGGGTGCGCGATCCTGAGCGGTATGGAGTCGTTTCCTTTGACGAGAATGGCAAGGCGGAGACCCTCGAGGAGAAGCCCAAATGCCCGAAGTCCAACTTCGCGGTGGTGGGGCTCTACTTCTACCCCAATTCCGTCGTCGATATCGCGGCAAACTTAAAGCCTTCCGCACGCGGCGAATATGAGATTACGGACGTTAATAAAACCTATCTCTTGCGCGACGAATTGCAGGTAAAAACGATGGGGCGCGGCTATGCGTGGCTCGATACGGGCACCCACCAATCTTTGGCGGACGCTACGAACTTCGTGAGGGTGCTCATTGAGCGGCAGGGGCTCCAGATTAGTTGTATCGAGGAAATTGCTTGGGAGAATGGCTGGATAACCTCCGACCAACTCGCCACCCTCGCTGCCGCGTATGGTAAGTCCACTTACGGAGAATACCTGCGCCGCCTTTTGACGGGAGGTGCCACATGCTAATACAAGAAACAGCCATTCCCGAAGTCAAAGTCGTCCTCCCCGATGTCCATCGGGATGCACGCGGCTATTTTGTCGAGACCTACAACAAAGAGCGGTATGTCGCCGCGGGTATAACTGCTAATTTTGTGCAGGATAATGAGAGTTTCTCATCAAAAGGCGTGGTGCGCGGACTCCACTGGCAGGCGGGGGATAAGGCGCAGGCGAAACTCGTCCGCGTCGTTCGCGGGGCGGTCTGGGATATCGCGGTAGACATCCGCAAAGGCTCCCCCACCTACGGGAAGTATGTGTCGGAGACGTTAACAGCTGAAAATTGCAAACAATTTTACATTCCGCGCGGTTTTGCGCACGGCTTCATCGTCCTTAAGGATGAGACGCTCTTCTCGTATAAATGCGATAACTTCTATTGCAAAGAAGCGGAGCGCGGCATGCGGTTTGATGACCCCGCCTTGGGAATTGCCTGGCCGGAGATGGATGTCGCCGTGAAACTCTCAGAAAAAGACTTGAAACATCCGTTTTTCGCGGATATCGAACCTTGGAAGCAAGACTAATGAAGAAACTTTGGGCGAGCATCATTTTCCTTTGGACGCTACAGTTATCTGCCGCGCCCTGGGCGGATGTTACGCCTGAGGTCTATCCGGACGCAGATGCCGTAATCGTCGATTCTACGGAGGATATTATCTATAATCCCGACGGAACCTCCGTCTCAAAAGAAGAAACGGCGATTAAGATTCTGACGGAAAAGGGTCGCCGCGAGGAACGCGTCCAGCGATTCTCCTATTCGAAGCGCTATTCGGCAATAAACGGTCCGTTTGTGTCAATTATGGATACAAATGGCGTGCGCCGCGTGGTGGATGTGTCGGGCACGACCCGCGAGGCAACGGATAACTCGTCAACCTCGGCGAACATCTATGACCCGCTCGACCGCGTCATTACTTGCACCATCCCCGACCTGAAGGTTGGCGAAGTCCTCTTTTACACAGTCACCCGCACCAACTTTGCCGCGCGGGTACAAAACCAATATGCACTATTTACGGAAATGACGTGGGTCTTGCCCATTCTCATTAAAAAAGTCCACGTCATTTCCCCTTCTTCACTACCTCTCAAAAAAGAAGCGATTAGGCATCCGTTAGGCAACATAACGGCTTCCGAGAAGACGCTAGACGACGGTTCAATCCTCCATACATGGGTGGCCACGAACTCGCCGCAGGTCTTCCCCGAGCCCGATATGCCGCCCCTCTACACCCAAGTGCAGAGCGTCCGTGCCTCAACGCTTTCTTCGTGGCCGGAACTCTCGAAGTGGTACTGGGACCTCTGCCAGCCCCACCTCGCGAAAACCACCCCCGCAATGACGAATAAGGTGGAGGAACTCGGACGAAACATGCGCAAAATATACGACTTTGTCGCGCAGGAGGTCCGTTATATGGGTCTCACGATGGAAGATAAGTCGCCCGGCTACGCTCCCCACGATGTCGACATAACCTTTGATAATCGCTACGGAGTCTGCCGCGATAAAGCGGGACTTCTCGTGGCACTTTTGCGTGTCGCGGGTTTTGAGGCGTACCCCGTTCTCATTCAGGTCGGGGAGAAGATGGACCCCGACGTGCCGACCCCCTACTTCAACCACGCCATTGTTGCGGTAGTTGATGAAAAAGACCCGAAAAACTACATTTTAATGGATCCCACGGACGAATCGAGCAAGGATTTGTTGCCCTCCTATCTAAACGGGCGGTCTTATCTTGTGGCGCGTCCCGAGGGCGAAGAATTACGCACTACACAGATTGTCTCGGCGGACGCGAATGCCGTTGTTGCGGAAACCACGGGACAGATTCAGAAGGGCGGTTCGATTATCCTTACCTCTGATTTGCGGTTCCTCGGAATCAATGATAACGCGTGGCGCGGCAGTTTATTGCGCAGAAAAGAGTCCGAACGGCGTCTTTTTTTGGAACAAACTCTCGCGGCAGGCTTCCCCGGCGCGGAACTCCTCGCCTTTGACATTAAGCCCACCCGCCTCGCGGATACTACGGAAGAACTTAAGTTCCATCTCGTCGTGAAAGTCCCCGATGTGGAAATAGAAGGGGAGGAAAGCGACTTGCTGTATCCGCCACTTCTGAGCGGAGTCTTTGGTTTCCCTATGCGGCTTTTGCAGGGACGCACCGCGCTTGAAAAGCGTGTATTCCCGCTGAAGGTAATGTCCACAGCGAAGATTTCAGAAAAACTGAAACTCGAACTCTGGAAGACCCCGAAGCCACCAACTTTCCCCGAGGAGAGTAAAACGGAAGGCAAGTTCACCTTTTTGCGCAGTTATGACTTCACGAATAATACCCTCACAATCTGCCGCGATTTAGCCGTCAATGATTTGGAGTTCTCGCCTGATGAATACCAAGACTTGCGCGAAAACTTAGTGAAACTCGAGAAAGACTTGAGAAAACCGATAGTTATTCCGCGCGACCCGGAGAAGGGGGCTTCCGTTCACTATCTGAAAGAAGATTACGATATTTGGCTTTCGAGTCCGACCGCGTGGGTTATGACAAATACGGTCGTGAAACAAGTGCTGACTTATAAAGGCAAGAAAAGTTCCGCCGAAATTACCCTGCCATATCATCCGTCCGTCGCCCAAGTGGAAGTCGTCTCGGCGGTCGTCTCCAACAAAAATGGCAAGGTAAGTGCCGCGGGACCACGCGAAATGAACATCCTCGATTGCGGATGGGCCTCTGCCGCGCCGCGCTATGCCCCAAGCAAGAAGTTGGTGGTCAATTTGCCTTCCGTTGAAATTGGTAGCACTCTCTACCTCACGACGGCGACGACGGTCACGAACTCCCCGTTGCCCTTTAGGTCGAATTGGTATTTCGATAGTCTCGGACAGCCCTCCGACGAACTGAAAGTTTCTTTGAACGGCAAGGTCCTGCGCCACGAAAAGAACTTGAAGGTAATTGCCTCCGAACCAAACCGCCCCGCGGGTCCCCTCTGGCGGGATACTTTGACTGTCTCGAAGGGAGATTTTGCCGCGTTTTCGAAGGTAATCGCGCCATTTCTGGAAGTTAAACCGATTGACCCCGTGCCTTATGTCGGGACGAAGGAGGTCCGTGCGATTCGGGACTGGATGGCGCGGCAGATTCGTGTGGCAGGTCCGAGTCTCTATGAAATGCCGCTCGCCGAGCAGGTGACTGACCCCGAAATCATCCTAAAAGAGCGTTATGCGAGCTGTTTTGACTACATACGCACCCTCGCGGCACTTTTGAAGGGGGCGGGCTACGCGGCGGAAATCATCCTCGCGGCAGATGACGCGGGGGCGGATTTGAAGTTAATTGAGCGAAATGAGAAGATTTATCCCAATATTGGCGCTTATGCTTACCCCATCTGCCGCGTTCGGGTGGGCGAGGCGACTTATTATCTGGGGACGGAAAATGAGTATACCCCGCTCGAAACCTCCGCGCTGGAGGGGGGCTCCATTTGCCCTACTTGGGTGGGTGGCAGTGAAGTAGGCGGCGGCATACCTCCCTCTAGTCGGACGGGTGCCAGTGAAGTAGGGGGTGGCACCCCCTCAAGTAGTCCCTCGCAAACGGATATTTTGACCGTCACCTTGCGTCCGAATGGTGACGCGGATATCGACTACGAACAGCGGGTAACGGGCGCGGAAGTTGGGTCGCTCAGAAAAGATTATGCGGAAATCTTGCCTGAAGAACGCAGCCGCCTCTACCAAAGCCTTCTTGGGGAACTCGCGCAGTCCGCCGAGGCGACGGGTCCCTTGGTGACAGATACAGAGGGGTATCCATTTAAGCTCTCTTTCAAGGCTTATATTCCTAATTTTGCAGTAAAAGCGGAAGATTTGCTCACTTTGACGCTTCCGCCGTTTGCGCGCGCTCCGTTTAGTGCCTTGGAAAGTACCCCACGGGAGAATCCCCTCGCTTCAAGTGCCGCGGACGCGGCAGTTGAGGAAGTCGTCGTAATTTTCCCTGAGGGATATGGCGAAATTGAGCATATCCCCGAGGCTTTCAGCTATGATTCGCCGCGTTTGGTGGGCTCGACCACGGTCGACCATACGGAAGATGGTCGCCTGCGCGTCACTTTGAGGCGGGAAACGCCGCGTCGCCGGTCTGAGATGTACGCGGCAGATACAGCAGCTCTTTTCAGAGAAAGGGCGCGGCGCATAAACTGCCGCGCAAATCGTCAAATCACGGTTCGCAAGAGCCGTACAAAATAAAGGAACTATACAATGAAACCGTTAACTAGTAAAAAAGCGTGGCTTGTGGCTCCAATTTGCTTCATTTTGGGCTTCGCGGCACTTACCCTCGTGTGGGCGGTGATGTCCCCCGAGGCGGCAATGGACTTCTTTGACCAGGGCGGGTTCGCTCCGTTTGAATGGATGACCCTCGCCGTTTTTGCGCTTATGATTCCCTTGGTGTGGCTGTGTCCACCAGTGGGTGGTCGCCCCGCTAAGCAGGCATTTTGGGCGACAATTTGGTCCATTCTTTCAGTTATGGCGATTGTGCGCGAGACAGACCTCCACAAGGCTCTTTTCGCGAATCTGTGGCCGGAGGTTGCGTCTGGCTTTAAGGGCACGGTCTTCAAGATGCGGTTCTTGACGGCGTGGGATATGCCCATTGTGCCACGCTTGTTCGTGCTTTTCTTCTTCCTCCTTTTCTTCGCGGCGGTGCTGATTCCGCTTGTGCGCTATATTTGGCCGCTCATCAAGGGCTTCTTCAAACTTGAGCCCGTCGCTTGGAGCGCGGCAACTTTTGGGGTGGCGAGCGTAATTGTGCTCATTTTCGACCGCTTCCCCGCTTGGTATCGCCACGCTATGCACGATACGGAAGTTCTGAGCGATTCGACCCGGGCTTTTTGTGCGATTATGGAAGAAGGCGGCGAAATGATGATGGCGCTTCTTGCGCTCCTCGCCCTCTTACAGTCGTATTTAATCTTTAATAATTCTGATAATGGGGCGGAAGGGACTCCGCCCCCTACCAAGTAAAGGAATTCTTTTATGTTATTTGAACTAGATAAGGCGAAATGCCTCAAATGTGGTGCGTGCGTCAGGGACTGCGCGTTCCGCGTCCTTAAGGCGAATGAGGAAGGCTACCCCGAAATCCCGAAGGAAGAAAAGTGCATGCACTGTCAGCACTGCTTCGCGATTTGCCCTGTGGGAGCCATAACTTTTAACGGACACCGCCCTGAGGAAGCCGTCCCCACGCGCGGACTCGCCCTGCCTTCGGCGGAAGAAGTGGAAAACTGGATGCAAGTTCGGCGTTCCACGCGGCAGTTCCGTAAGGAAGATGTCGACCACGCGGCAATTGAGCGCGTCCTCACCAATTTGGGTAATGTGCCGACGGGATGCAATGCGCGAGGACTCACCTTCACCTGCTTCCCGACGCGTGCTTCGATGGATAAGTTCCGTGCGGAGTTTATTCGTGCCATTGAAGAGCACCGCGAGGGCAACAAACTTCTGCCGCGTTGGCTCGCGGTTCCTGCCATTAAGATGAGGGCGGGCAAGGGCGATATGTTCTTTAGAGACGCGCCTGGAATGGTAATCATTTCCTCCGATGAGACGAATCCAGCTGTCACGACGGGTGAAACGGATGTCGCGGCGGCGTGCGTCTACTTCGAAATGCTCGCTCAGGCGCAGGGGCTCGCCACCTGTTGGTGCGGCTTTTTGCAACTCGTCCAGAAGGAAGTCCCCGAACTCTTGGAGAAGACGACGGGCATTCGACGGACGACTCCCTTTTACGCTATGCTATTCGGCAAGAGCGCGGTCACCTACAAGCGCGGCGTTTGCCGCAAGGCGGACGCGAACATTGTCTGGAAAGATTAAGCGTCCCTAAAAGTAGCGCTTATTCCTTTAGGCTTCACTACTTCTATCTAGAAGTATAAAGGGGCTATTTTGCCCCTATTCCCCGATGTTATAGAACTTTCGGCGTGCTCCATTTGGGGTATTTACAGTGCGGATAAAATATAGTATAATATAGGGCAGTGAAATGGAGAAATAGTAGATGACAACAAAAAAGAACATTTCGAAGGTCGCTTTTATCGCGGCGATGCTTCCGCTCGCGCTAGGTGCGGTGGATACTCAGCGCATTGATTTGCAGGCTGTCGCCAAGCCCCGTGATGCGTGGCGAAAGGAACTTAAGTTTACGCCCGCGCCTGATAATGCTTCCGCGAAAGTGGTGAATGATCCGTTCTACTTCTCGGTAGATGTGAAAGAGGCGGGTGCTTACAAGATTTGGATTAAGTATCATGCGACGGAAAATAAGTGGATGAATCTCGCTTGCCGCATTGATGCCCCGACGGGTGAGCCGCTTTTCTATGAGCGCATTGACGCGATGCATGCGCTCCCCCTCGCGAACCCGAAGACGAACAAGACTTGCACTCATCCAGCGGGTGTCGTTTGGCATAGCTTTACCGTCAACTTCGAATATCGCGGCACTTATACCTTTACGTTCAGCAAAATGGAAGGCTCGGTTTGGTCGGGCGGGAATGCTCCGTATAAGATTGAGGGCATTTGGCTGAGTGATGACCCGAAGTTTAATCCGAAGAAGACCCCGAACCCCCCAGCGAATCAGCATGCCGCGCCCGAGAAGGTTCCGTCGGGCTTCGTTGCCGCGCGCGACATCCCGATGACGGTCGCCCTCAACACGGGTATTGCGGACGAAAAGAAGCGCTTTCGTACAGCGATTCACCAGAACTACCCGATCTTTGCGAATCCGTGGCTTTTGATTGATGTCGGATGTGTTGCCGAGCAGAACAACTACCAGCGCAAGGATGATGGCGGCACGGGTCTTCGTGGCGCACAGAATATGCAGAGCAATCCAGACTGGAAAGAGTTCCACGACAAATACCCGATGCCTAAGGGAAATGAGAACTTTATTCCTGTCGGACGCAAGGCGAATGCGGAAGGCAAGTACTGGGATGACTGGAGCGCATCTTTCGCTGAGGCAAATGAGGCTTCGAAAAAGAATGACCTGAAGATTATTACGAATACGGTCGCGGACGCGGCACTTAATAAGCGCACGGATAGCTGGGGCATCGCTTGGGAGCAGGCGGGCACTTACGACTATGGCGAGACTTCCGTGAAGGCGTACCGCAAGTATTTGCAAGATACCTACAAATCTATTGCTGAATTGAATAAGGTTTGGCACACGACCTACGCGTCATTTGACGAAATTACCCCCGCTAAGCGCGAAAACATCATTGGGGCAAAGAGAATCGCGGACCCCTTTAAGCGTGCACAGGAAACGGCGAACTTCATCGACTTTCGCGACTTCTGCTCGAAAGAATATGTCAAAATCATTGCGCGGCGTATGGAAGCGACAAAAACCGACCCCGAGAAGCGTATGATTTCCACCCAATTCGCGAACCTGGACCTGAATGCAGTCGAATGGTCGGGGTGGCGTCCCTTGAATGTGGAAGATTTGTTCCGTTATGGCGTGAAGGATGCCGACCGCTACGGATATGATGTGTATGCCGTGGATGATTGGGTTGGCGCGGAATATGATTTGATGAGTGCCTTTGGCAAGGATGAGAAGCGGATGGAAGTTCGTGAGGGTAGCACCCACACGCCCGACCCCGACCTCGCCGTGCGCAGTTACTGGACCCTAATTGGTAAGGGTATCAAGGGCTTTTCGCACTTTATGCTTCAGGAAGGCAACAACCACGCCGAGTTCCCGAAGTTTGGCCTCACCAATTACGACCAAACGCCGCGCCCGAAACTCGCGGCCTATTCGGACGCCATTCGTGCGGTTCATCAGATGGAAAATATCCTCGTCGATGCGCGGCGTACAAATGCCGCGAAACCCGTCGCGATTTACTATAGCCGCACTTGCAATGCCTTGCAGGAGCGCTCCCTCGGGTCGCTTTTCGATTGCGGACCCGATAATGTGTTTCGTGTTTATGAACTCATTCGCGGCAGTGGCTACTCCGCGACATTTGTGACGGACTCCCTCATCCGTGAGGGCAAGCTAGACTCGGTTTCCGCCCTTATTTTCGTGGACGCGAAGTATATCCCGACGGATATCCTCGACCGCGTCGAAAGTTGGGTTGAGAAGGGTGGCGCGGTGCTCGCCGATTACCAGCCTGGCATTTATGACGGACACGGCTTTCCCCAAGACCGCCTTCTCAAGTTCCTCGGGGTTGAGCCTATCCAGCAAAGGAAGGTGGATAGCCTCGCGGCGGAGAAGAATCCGTTTGGCTATAGCGCTATGAGCTTTGATGTGGTGGATGCCGACCAGCTTCATAAGACCCAATTCGAGTTCTTCCAGCAGTGGGATTCGACCCACCCGATTTCGAAGGCGCTCGATAAGTTTATGTTTAGTGGCTTTGGCTATCAGCAAGTGAAAGCTACGGAAGGTGAAGTCATTATTATGGGGCAAAGTAGCCGTCCCGCCGGCGTTATTCGCACGCACGGCAAGGGCTCGAGCCTCTATTTCGCGGGCTATCTCGGCTCCATCTTTGGTGGCGCGGCAACGACTTATGAATGGCGCGATGCCCACTCGGACCCTTCGCCCTATCGGTTTATGGCAGCTTACCTCGACTATGTCGGGGCGAAAAAGGTGGCAATGAGCGACCAGCCGCTACGCATCCGTAACAAAATGCGCTTTGAGGCGCCGCTCGTAGACGGACGCGGCAATGCGATTCTTTCTATGACGAGCTATAATGATGATGCGGTCAAGCCTTTTACCGTCACTTGGGCGTTGCCCCAGCAGGTGAAAGAGCCTAAGCGCCTCTATGCTCTTCTTCAGGGTTCGCGGCAGTTGATTCCGCTTAACTTTACCTATAAGAAGGGTTCGGTTGCCTTCACAATGCCCAGCTTCCAGACTTTCGCGGCAGTTTTGGCTCTAAATGACGCGGAGCCACTCGTTTCCGTCGACCTTGGGGCGACAAAGAAGGGTGCGGCACATCTTACGGAGGTCCATCCCAACGAAACGATTACGGCGAAGGTGAAGGTGCTGAATCCGTCCGCCAAGCCTCTGGCGGCGGGCAAGGTGACGCTGCGCCTCCCGAAAGGCTGGTTCTACGACCACGAAACGGTGAATGTGCCCACCGTCCCCGCATACGGAGAGTCCCCCGAACTCACTTTCAAGATTCGTACCCCCGCACAATGTGCCGCCGAGAGGATTCGCCCCTTGAACTTCATCTACGAGAATGCGTCCGTTAAGTCTATGCCGACAGCGGAAGTCGTCCTCTGGAAAAGCGAAAAGTAACCCC
>CAVCJC010000020.1:0-20850 GCA_963602475.1 Lachnospira hominis (ex Liu et al. 2021) | reverse complement strand
CAGGGCGGGTTAGCACGGTTGCCACCCGCCGTGCCGCATGTTGTAAGGCACAAAGGGTAGGGAAGGGGAAAGTCGAAGTCGACCATGTGTTAAAGAACATCGCCCCCTAATCTTGTAAATCCTATTAACCTTCAACGACATCCAAGAGCTTATCCATATCTTTGCCGCGCTTCTCCATCCGTTTGTAATCCTTTTTGAACGCGGCAGTATATTTAACGCGGAACTTCATACTTCAAGGCTTTGCTTGAGTTCCTTACGCGTCAAGAACGCATGCGCATTCTCATCCTGAGCAATTCGTTCCGCTTCGTGCATAGCCTTAAGTGTTAAAGCATTCGGAGTCTTTGCGCAAGTAATTGAAAACGGAATACTCTGAGACCGTACTGCCTGACGCAAAAACACATTAAATGCCGTTGAAAGCGACATTCCTAGTTCACCGAACAAGGTTTCCGCATTCGCTTTTAACACTGGGTCTATGCGAATAGTAAGATTTGTAGCCATCATATTTAAGCATCCTTTGCAATCTTTCTGCTGTGTATTATACACTATTTTGCTGTACAATACAAGTGCAAAGTAGTATTGAACGCACGATTGTTGAATTTGTTTAGTCGTGTAGAGTTGTAGAGATATGGGGAAAGGTAGGGCGAGCGGGCCCTTGCCCGCCTGCCACTCGAGACTAGTTTGTGAGGGAGCGGGTGGCGCGGAGGATGGCTTGGGCGGTTTCGGCGCTTACGCCTGCGGCGGAGGCGATTTCCTCTTCCGTTGCGCGGGCTATGCCATAAACGGACTTGAAGGTCGTCAGCAACTTCACCTTCTTCGCCTCGCCTACGCCCGGCACTTCGTCCAGCACCGATTCACGGATGGTCCGTTCGCGCAACGAGCGGTGATAAGTAATTGCAAAGCGGTGCGCTTCGTCCCTTAGGCGCGTGATGACCATCAGGGCTTGGGAGTCGCGCGGCAAAAAGACATTGGGTCTGCCGTCATCCAAGACCACTTCCTCCTGCCGCTTGGCGAGTCCGACGGTGGGAATGTCGCTAATGCCAAGTTCCGCAAAAACGGCTCGCGCAGCACGCAATTGCGTGATACCTCCGTCACAAATATAAAGGTCGGCACGCGGCGAAGTTTCGAGCAGAGTGGAGTCGGGTCCGTAGCGGCGACGGACGACTTCCGCCATCGCGCGGGGGTCGTCCGCACCCTTAAAGGACTTAATCTTAAAGTGGCGATAAAAGCGACGATCGGGGAGTCCGTCCCTCGCCACAACGAGGGAGGCGACATTATGGGTGCCGAAGAGATTGGAAATATCGACGCACTCAATAATGCGCGGCGCTTTGGGGAGGTTCAGCGCGTCCGCGAGTTCCGCGATGCCCTTCTGGGCATCCTCGCGGTGCATCTCGGGAGATTTACGGACGAAGTGCGCCTTCGTCATCTCCTTCAGGGCGAATAGTGTATCCCTCAGCCGCGCGGCACTTTCGTAGTCGCCCTTCTCGGCGGCTTTGCGCATCGCCTCATCCACTTCAGCGAGCACGGCGGGGCGCTTGCCTTCCAAGAAGGCGCATGCTTCCTCAAAGCGCGTTTGGTAATCTGCCGCGCTTATCTTCCCCATGCAAGGGGCGGAACAATTACGGATAACATTCGCGAGGCAATGGGCGTGCGCCGTCGCGTCTGGACAAAGAGCCGCGCACGAGCGGATTCCGTACCGCTTTTCCACAAAGTCCTTCGCCGCACGCACGACGGGGCTTGAGGGGAACGGACCAAAGTAGCGGGCGCCGTCGTTGCGGATAATACGGACACACGAGAAGCGCGGCCAAGGGTCCGTTGGGTCTGCTCGCAAAGCCAAGTACCGTTTATCGTCCCTCATGAGGATATTGAAGCGCGGCTTATATTTCTTGATGAGGGAAGCTTCGGTTAGGAGGGCTTCCGCGTCATTCTTGACCGTCATAAACTCGAAGTCCCAAACCGTGGAGACCATCGAGCGGACTTTTGGGGGATGGTTCGCCCCCGCGCGGAAGTAGCTAGAGACGCGTCGGCGCAAGTTCTTCGCCTTGCCGACATAAATAATCACGCCCTGGCGATCTCGCATGAGATAGCAACCAGGGCGGGTCGGAACGGTTTTGAGCCGCTCTCGTACCAGGTCCGTCATTAAGCCTCAGCGACTTGCTTGGGCTCTTCGGGCTCTTTCTTCGCCTCAGCTTCGGCTTCGAGCTTCTCGCCCTCGACGAGTCCCTTCTTGAACTCGCCCTTCGCCTTACCGAGCGAACGCGCCAATTCGGGGATCTTCTTCGCGCCGAAGAGAACCGCGATGATTAGTATGACTATGACGACTTGCCAGATTCCGGGTCTCATAATTTTACCTTTCTCTATTGTGTTGTCTAATAGAATACCATAATTTCGACAATTAAGCAACTACTAATCCTTGGGTTTCAGGTTCGCCGAGGACGAGATTCATGTTCTGAATCGCCGCGCCAGAGGCTCCCTTGCCCAGATTATCGAAGCGTGCAACAAGCGTAAAGCGCTCCTCATTGCCCCAAACCGACACTTCCATATCATCCCGCCCCGCATAAGCGGCGGACGACAAGAAGCCGCCTTCCGAAGCATTTTCCACATATTTCACGAGCGCGGTGTTTGCATAAGTCGCGGCGAGACACACCTTCGCGGCAGAAATGCCGCCCTTCACTTGGCTCGCGAAAAGGGGCACCGTCACTTCCATTCCGCTCAGGCTCGGCACGACAATCGGCGAAAAGATAGGCGCGGCACTTAGGGCGCACATCTTCACCATCTCAGGGAGGTGCTTGTGGGTCTGCCCCAGCGCATATTGGCGACCGCCCTGATGGAGGGGTGTCGCGGCACTTTCATAGTCCGCAATCATCTTCTTGCCGCCACCCGAATAGCCCGTGAGCGAAAAGGCACTCAGCTGCGCCGACGGATCAAGAATCCCCGCCTGCACTAGAGGGGCGACGAGGGCAATGAATCCGCTCGCGTGGCAGCCTGGGTTCGCAATACGCTTTGAAGCAACAATCTTCTCGCGCTGACCCGCAAGCTCTGGGAAGCCATAGGTCCAATCGGGAGAGGTGCGGTGGGCAGTAGAAGTATCGATGATAACGGTCTTCGGATTTGTGACGAGTTCCGCCGCCTCAATCGCCGCCGCGTCGGGGAGGCAAAGGAACGCCACGTCTGCCGCATTAAGCGCCTCGCAGCGGGCGGCAACATCCTTGCGCACTTCCTCAGGAAGCACAATCAACTCAAGATCCGTACGCGCGGCGAGCCGTTCGCGAATGCGAAGACCCGTCGTCCCCGCGCTACCATCTATAAAAACCTTATTCATCGTCGCCCGAATCGTCAACTTTTTTCTCTGCCGCAGCGGGTTTTACCGTCGCGCCATTTGCAGGAGTCGCGGCAGGCTTCTTGCTCTTAGAGGGCGCATAGCTGTAGCCACCATAGTTGCCACCGTAGCCATAACCCTTGCGTCCGTAACGGACACTTGAGCTGAAGACGAGTTCGCTTGAAGAGTCCACATCATTCACGACCACGCCGAGGATATTCGCGCCCGATTCGGCGAGAGTACGCGCACAGTGCTGAATCGGCTTAAAGTGGGTGCGGTCGGGGCAGCACATAATAATGACACCATCCACTTGAGTCGCGAGCGAAACGACATCGCCCACAAGTCCAAACGGCGGTGCATCCACGACGATGTGGTCATACTGTCCGCGCGCCCAAGTAAAGAAGTCGCGCATAATCCGTGATCCAAAGATTGTCGCGGGCGAGATGCCTTCCGGCGGCAAGGAACAAATCACATCCACATTTGTGTCATCGAGATGGTTAACAAGCTTCTGGAAGTCCACCTTATCCTTGCCCGCATTCTGAAGGGCGTGGGAGAAGCTGCGATCCTCAGGAAGCTCAATGCCGTAAATGCGCGCGAGTCGCGGACGGCGCAAGTCGAAGTCCACATGAAGGACGCGGCGCCCCGCCTGCGCAAAGGAAATCGCGAGCGAGCTCGAAGTAATCGTCTTGCCTTCGCCTGGCTGTGTGGAAATCACGAGAAGGCAATGAGAAACGGACTCATAGCGCGGCGAATCGAGGAGGTTGCGAAGACCCGCAACCGCTTCCGAAAAGCGCGAATACTTATCCGTAATCAGCGTCTTAGCGACGCGGTCACGGGTGCGTTGACGCACGTGGGGAAGAACGGCGAGAGCCTTCAGGGCGAGGCGTCCCTCGATGTCCGAGAGGTTAACGATGGTATCCTCAAGGTTATCGACAATCAACACAAAGAGGAAGCCGAGGGCGAGAGAAAGGACGATGCCCGCGCCAAAGATAATGTAGGGGTTGGGGAGGACGGGCTTCTTCGGCTCTTCCGCGACAGTTCCGACGCGGACCATTTCGTTATTGGACTCCTGCTCCAAACGCGCCTTGTTTTCATCCAAAATGAGACCCGTTAGCACCTCGCTCGCCGTCTCAAACTCGCTCTCATAAGTGGAGAGTCCGCTTTCGGCAAAAACGATGCGCTGTTCGACGGTGGAGAGTTCCGTACGGAGCTCTTCTTGCTTCTTATAGAGGCTCGCCAATTGGTTGCGGGTCACGCGCAAAGTGGCAATGCCCGTCTGGAGGGCACGCTCCACCGCGTCCAAGAAGCGTTGTTTGGACATTTCCAGCTCTTTCTTCTTCGCGAGCACATCGGGGTGGTTATCGGTGTACACGAGCTGGAGCGAGGCATAACCGAGGGAGGCATCCTGAAACGCACGATATTCCTCGGAAATTTCCTGTGCACGCGGCACTCCAGAGGCGAGGGAGCCGAAGTTCTCCGGGGCTTTTTGGACATCCCGCAGGGTCTTTTCCCATTCCACGAGCTGGGTCTCGGTCGTTTCAAGAACGAGGATATCCGCCGTCGTCTTCTGCAAGCTCTGCTGAACCGTGTCGCGGCGGGAACGGAAGTTATCCACCTTATTGACGGTACGGAACTCGAGGAGCTGCTTAGCAATCTTTTCCTTTTCGCGGCGCTTCTTTTCCACCTGAGCGTGGATATTGGCGACCGCCTTATCGCAACGGACGCGGTTCTCATCATCCGTAAACGCCTCAATCGCCTGAGCATAGGCATTGGCGAGATCTGCCGCGAGGCGTGCGGAAGTCGAGCGAACGCTAATTGAAATGATACGCGAATTGCGCTGAAGTTCGAGCTTCGAATCAACGAGCGCCTCAAGAATTTCGTCGTCTGGCGTGGTGGAGGCAGGGTTATTGGTACGATACGCCTGCAAAATCATCGTCAGAATCTTGCGCGAACGCCAGTCCGAGAGGCGGGTGTTAAAGACTTCCGTATAGTTATCGCCGAGTTCCGGCATAGCCTGCCCAAGAGGAGAATCGGCGCGGCGGTTACGACCGATATCCATCGAAAACTCGCTCTTGCCCTCATAAATCGTGGGGGAAATACGGTAAATCGCGAAGGACGCGATAAGCCCGAGCAGAAGGAAGACGAAAATCGAGAGCCAGCGCTGGGAAAAGACGCGAAGCATACGCGCGAGGGTAATCGTGCCGACGATAGAGCCGTCATTGCCATCGCCATTATTCGCCGCGCCACCATAATTGCCATAAAGCGAGCTACCGCTACCATAATAGGCGGGGGAACTACCACCGTAAGCAGGTTCTTTGGAAGAGCCGTAGTAGATGGGTCCGGACTGCTTGCCATAATAAAGAGGTTTATCTGCCATATTAACTCCTCATCTCCAAATTACTTTTCATCCTTTGCCACCTTTTCACGCGGCAAAACTGGGAATGCCTTACCCGCGACAGCGAGCAGGGCGCAAACAAGAATCATAACCTCGGGACGACAAATGGAAACCGTGCCGAACGCCTCCAGTCCAACGAGGGCGAGCGCGGCAATTCCCAATGTAGCCGAAAGAACGACGACTTTGCGTCCCTTAGCAAACGCGAAAAGACGATGAAACCAAGTAAAAAGCAAGAACGATGGCACAATTAAGGTCAGCAACAGCCCCACAATGCCCGCCTCGGCAAGAATCTGCCACCAGCCATTCAGGGTCGACGCCTGCCCCGCCGGAATAATCGCCCAGTCCATAGGTTCCGCGCCAAAGCGAAGGTCAAGGGAGAAAGAACCAATGCCTGTGCCGAGCCACGGAGCCCCCTCCCAAGCCGTGTGGGCAATGCGATCCAAAGTGCCGCGAAGTTCGAGCCAATTCTCTGGAAAATAAGTGCCGCGCGAGAAGAGGGCACTACGCGCCATCAAAAGTTCGTCGGGCATCAACCAAATGACAGCCAAAATAGGGATAAGTGCCGCGAGACCCAGAATCGAGAGGTACTTAAACGCGTCATTTGCTTTAGTCACATAAACAAGGCGGACGCAAGAGAAGAGAATAAAGGCGACCCCAACAGCCAAGAAAACGAGCGAAATCTCAAGCGGAAGGAAGAAAAGCAAGCCCGCCACATTCGCGCCAACCATAAAGCCATTAAAGAAGATACGACCACGCTCTTTCTCTTCAAAAGCAATCTCAAGGGAGGCGAGCCCCGCCAACAAAATGACCCCGAAGCCCGTCCCCGCATAGGAAGAAACCGTCCAGCCACAATGAACCGCCTTTAGAGCCCCTTCCACATTCGAAAAGAAGCAAATTAGGTCAAAAATCGCGGCAATTCCCCCGAAAATAGTCAAATAGTAGAGGAAAGTCGCCCGTGCCGCGCGTCCTAGCGCCTGCCGCGTACCTGTGACAACCACCAACAAAGCGAGCGCACTCGCCGCGAAGACGGCGCCCTCACCCTTTACGGAAGCCGGTAGCGAGTCCATCGCGGCACTTGCACGATACCAAACCGCTTCTTCCGCATTATAAGCGAGCGCAATACCTGTATTGAGCCAAGTAATGACGGAATAGACGAGAATAAGGACGAGCACCCAAAAAAGGGGGTCATGGATAATAGAAGAAAGGACGCGCGAGCGCGCCTCATAAGGCGCTTCACCCCTCAAGCGGGAAGGCGAGAGCAGAATCCAAAACGCGGCAAAGACCGACAAAGCGAAGAGCACCCCCGCCACATCGGAGCCTCCGCAAAAGGGGAATAGGAAGAGCGGCGCGACAGCCGTGAGGGCTAGGTGCGCCGCCAATCCGCATTTCGTCAGAAAATCTTGCACTTATCCTTAGTAGGTCAAACGGAGACCAATTGTTGCACGGAAGCGGTTGAAGTCGTAGGATCTATCCACCGTGCCATCCTTCTTCGGTGCATAGCTGCCGTCATACATCTGATACTCGAGGCGTCCGTAAATATCAAGGAAGCGGTTAAGGGTGTAGACGAGACCAAAACGTCCGCTCAGGATGTTTTCGTCATAATTGCCGCGTCCATCGTTCACGAAACTGTAAACACGCTCTTCCTTACGGTAAGCCACATCGAAAGTTGCACGCAGGCTGTTATGAACGAGGCTCTTCGCGAGACCCCAGCTGATGTTGTAGACCTTGTTAGCCGAACCCGCTTCGCGTTCAGACGGTTGATAGTAGCTTGAGCCGAGAAGCATCATGCTCCAGGTTTGGGACATATCCCATTTGCCCGAGATTTCATAGGTCCAGCCATTAAGCTCACTCGCGTTAGCATATTTGAAGCGCGACCAACCACCCAAAACGCGGTAGGAGATGCGCTCCGTCGCACGAGTCGAAATACCCGCCATCAACGAATAGCCAACCGAGTCGCTCTGCATACGCCAGTTGTCATCAGAAGCTGCATTATCCTGCCAGTACCACTGGTAATTGCCAGAAACGATGAAGTCCGTCCAGCGAGAGAGCATATAACCGCCTTCGCCACCAACTGTGAAGCGCTTCCATCCGTAGAGGTTACCATACTTGCCCTTGTCATTATCATAATCGAGCAAGTAGTAGCCTGATGTGAGTGCCGCGTGGAAACGTTCCGTAAAGCGGTGTTCCGCCGTACCATCAAAGGTGAACTGCTTGCGGTCACGACCGTAACCACGACCACCCGCATAGTTCCAGTCGTCATCCTCAGCGACTTGCTGGTAGCTTTCAGCCAAAATGAGCGACCAACCCTTTTCATTCGGCAGGGAGTTCGCCCACTTGAAGTCCAAACGCTCACCAAAGCTGGAGGAGTTCTGCTGGCTCGGATACTTGTTGTAGGCGTGATAGCTATACCACGCGCCGCCGACCAAGGACCAGTTATCTTCCAAGTAGGTGAAGTTGAGCCCTGGGTTAACTTCCCAGTTCGAACCCGCGCTCGCCTTACGGTAAGCGTCGGGGTTAGAGTCGTAAGTATATGAGAGTGACACATACGGGTTAATCGTCAAGCGCTGACCGACACGAATGCCGCGTTCACGTTCAAGTTCACCCGCCTGCGCAACCATTGTGCCAAGCGCGAGAATAGAAGCTGTAAATAGGGACTTATTCATGACTGATTACTTTCCTATTTAGGTGTTGTTTAGATGGTTTGGTTCTGGTAGCCACGGGGTTCGTCAAGCGAGCCACGGTCACGCTCCCAAGTCCCGTCTTCATTTTGGTGCAAACCATCATTGGGACCGACCCAGCGCGGCAGACGGTTGATACCCGTATCGCCAATCGGGTCAAGAACGCCGTCATACAAGAAGTTGGGGCTATTGAACGCACCCACCTTCGCGGCATTAGCCGAGTTAACGGTCGTGAGTTCCGTCAAGAGGTTCAAATGCATGACATTGGGTCCGTAAACCTGAATATCGACGACAGGGGCAACTTCCGCTTCCGCCGAACCGAGCAGAGGCGCATAGTCCTTGGGCTGATCTTTGCCGAGCGCGGCAGGAATCCACTCCGTCTTCGCCATTTGCCGTCCGTCCGCATTGGGCATATCGTTGACGAGGGTGTCGGCGAGATTCGCGGGCGAGCCATTCGCAGCATGCACGAACATAAGAATCGCGAAAGTATTACGCTCAGCGGCTTCAGCACCTGTCGCGGTGCGAGCCTGAATCTTCGCCATATTGGACTTCGCAATCTGCTCGAACTGGGCGTCCGTCATGCCCGAGCCTGCCGCGCGGTTAAAGAGTTCCGTCGCGAAGCGTTCGTTGATAACAGTCAAAGCCTCGAGGGACACGGTCGCATAGGTCTCGGCGAGCATATTGGAGAGGTTGCCCTTCTTCGCATTGGTAAGCGCCGCCTTATTCGCCGCGTAGAACTTCGCCGTGCGATCCGCCTCCGAGCCCGGCATCTTGCTGATGGCCTCATTGACCTGCGAGAGGAAAGTGACCTGATCTGCCGCGCTCAACGCCGCAGTCGTCTCAGCCATTACCTTCGCGTCATTCGCGGCATCGCCGATTTTCGCACGCGCCTCCACCAAAGTTAGGGCTTGCGCCTGCACAAGTGCCACGCACACACCGATTAGAACTGCAAACTTTATCGTATTCATGTTACCTCTTTTCTCTTTAGAGTTACCAACGAATCTCATAACAATAGACTACATCACCGGGTTTGAGCGCCATATCCTTGTCGATACGACCCTTTTCCCCGATTTCAACCAAATCAACCATCTTGCGCGTCTGCGAGCCATCCTTCTCGCACCGCGTGACGCGGATTCTCTCGCGATCCGCAAACGGCTTCAAGCCGCCCGCTGCCTGAATAGCCTTTGTGACGGTAAGATCCATCGTCGGCGGCATATTGACGGGACCTGGGTTCACCACTTCGCCGAGCACATTCACCGACCCATAGGGGCTCACACCCATACGCATATCAAACGGAGAGAACTGCACGGAGACCTGCGGCTGACGGATATATTCCTGATACGCCTTCGTCACCTTGCTCTTGAACGATTCAAGCGTCAAGCCATCGCACGAAACGGGCGCCTGCAAAAGATACGGAAGCGTCACTTCGCCCTTCTGATCGACTTGGGCATCCATCACAATTGGTTTCTCTTGCCCAACTGCCGCGACCTGAACAATAAGACCTACGCCTGGACGAATACGCGGACCATCCCACCACTGTGCAACGACGGAAGTATCAATCGGCTCTTCCTCACGGAAGAGTTCCACAATGGTCTTACATCCGCCTAGACAAAAGCACGCGGCGAAGACCAAAAGGGTCAACAATCTAGAGTTCTCTGACATTTCGCTGTATATTATACCACTTTTTTATCCATTATGTCAACCCCAAACACACACATACACATTTAACTTTCTTAGGGAAAGTTGCTCTAGAGGGTAAGAAAGTGCCGCGCTAAGGGCTATTTTTGAGTGAAATGAGCCGGCGTAGGCGCACACCTTGGCGCGGCGTTACGAGCAAGACGAGAACGGCGACGAGCATAAGCGGCGCGAGGAGGAAGACTCCCGAGCCCAAGCGCGTAATGAGGAGCGCACCCGATACGGCTCCCGCGATGAAGACCCCAATCACAATAAAGTAGTGCCGCGCTTTGCCGAGACCTGCCGCGTCCTCGCCCTTGAGGCCGTGGAAGAGTGCGTCCGACCCACTGCGCAAGTTACCCGTGCACATCGTGGACGCGAACGGCAAGCCGCGAACGCGGCGGAAAGTTTGCACCTGCAGAGCGCAAACGAAGGCGATAGTCGCGTTAACGAGCGCATCCCACCGCCCAACAGGGATAAATGCCGCGAGGGTAAGGAGCAGAATCTCCAGCCCCAGCACCACTTGGTGCCATGAAACGAGGCGGGCGTGCCCCAAGCGGGCGTGAACCCCATCTGCCGCGATGACGCCACCGCCATAGGCGACTATGGCGAAGAGGTATTTAAGGCAGTCCGTCCAAAGTCCCGAGGCGATGTTGAGTCCGAGCAGAACCATATTGCCCGTGACGGCATTGGCGAAGACGTGTCCGCGACAAAGATAGGAATAGATATCGGTGAAGCCACCGACGAAACTGAGCAAAAGTGCCGCGGCGAGCCGTTCCTCGAGAGTTATGCGCGTTTCGGAAGCCATAAGCGCGGCACTTTTAGGAGCGCGAACGGAAGTAGGCGATAGTCCGCGCCAAACCTTCCTGCAACGGAACCTTCGGTTCCCATCCGTCGAGGAGTTCGTGGGCGAGGGTAATATCGGGCTTGCGCTTCTTCGGGTCGTCGCCTGGTAGCGGCTCACGGATGAGCTTTGAGGGCGACTCGGGAATCTGGCGCAGGACTTCGTGGGCGAGTTCCTCGATAGTGTACTCGCCGGGGTTACCCGTATTGATGACGGGTGCCCCAAGGTTATGCCGCGCGGTGAAAGCGCGAATGGTCGCCTTATCAAGCGACATATAGCGGCGGAACGCCTCAATCAAGTCGTCACAGTACTGGAAGGACCGCGTCTGAGAACCATCGCCGTAGACGGTGATATCCTTGCCCGCCAAGGCTTGGACGATGAAGTTCGAGATGACGCGTCCGTCTTGGGGGTGCATGCGGGGTCCGTAAGTATTGAAAATGCGCACCATACGTGCGTCGGTATCGTACTCACGAATGTAGTCCGCGACAAAAGTCTCGGCGACACGCTTGCCTTCGTCATAGCAGCTACGGATGCCTATCGTATTCACATTCCCCCAATAGGACTCGACTTGGGGATGTACGGCGGGGTCGCCATACACTTCGCTTGTGGAAGCGTGAAGGAGTTTCGCCCCCGAGGCTTTGGCGAGCTTCAGGCAATTAAGGATGCCGAAGACACTCGTCTCAGTCGTAAAGAGCGGACGCGCCTGGTAGTGAATGGGGCTCGCGGGGCAAGCGAGGTTGTAGATTTCGTCAAAGACAAGGTCCACTTTTGCCGCGCTAAGTGCCGCGCTCAAGTCTTGGACATCCCCTTCCACAAAAGTAAACGCCGCATTTGCCGCGAACGCGGCAATATTGGCGCGGGAGCCCGTATACAAATTGTCGATGCCGACGACCTGAAAGCCGTCCGTTAAGAGTCGCTCACAAAGATGGGAGCCGAGGAAGCCCGCCGCGCCAGTCACTAATGCTCTTTTCATGGTCCGTTACCTTACTTTTTAGGCGCATTCACGAAGAGGGAACGCGCATAGGCTACACTTTCCGCCGTCGGCGGCTTTACATTCTCTAGGCGATACGGAATCTTCAGGGCGTGCCACTTGGCAATCCCGAGGGTATGGTAGGGGAGTATGTCTACTCGCACAATATTCGCCATCGGGTTCACGAAGTCCGCGAGCTTCTGAAGTGCTGCGGGGTCGTCCGTTATTCCCGGTACGAGTACATGCCGTAGCCAGACTGTCTTGCCCTGTTCATTGAGGTAGCGGGCGCAATCGAGCACACTCGCGTTCGAAGCACCCGTCAATTCGCGGTGCTTCGCCTCGTCAATATGCTTAATATCGAGAAGAACCGTATCCGTCGCGGCAAATACTCTCTTAAGTGCCGCGCCCTTCTCTCCTTCGCGTGTGAAAGGTCCTGCCGCCGTATCGAGGCAAGTCGTCACACCTTCGGCTTTCGCCTTCTCAAAAAGTTCCGCGACAAAGTCGGGCTGCAAGAGCGGTTCACCGCCCGAGACCGTTATGCCGCCAGTCGTGCCCCAATATTCACGATAGCGTAGGGCACGCGCGAGCACCTCGTCGGCACTCGCCGTGGTTGTCTTAGTCCCCGCCCAGGTATCCGGATTGTGGCAATAAGCGCACCGAAACGGACACCCATGCAGGAAGACAATAAAACGAACGCCGGGGCCATCGGCGGCCCCGAACGTTTCATAGGAATGAATAATTCCTTCGGACATCTTATTACAGATGGTCGTGGCAAGTACGCGAAATAACGTCGTCCTGCTGTTCCTTGGTCAGGTTGATGAACTTGACCGCGTAGCCCGAGACACGAATCGTGAACTGGGCATACTCAGGCTTTTCAGGATGCGCCTGGCAATCACGCAGCTTCTCAACGCCGAAGACGTTCACATTCAAGTGATGCGCGCCCTTGGCGAAGTAGCCGTCAATAACCGTCACGAGGTTCTCGGCACGCTCATCGTCCGTAGCACCGAGGGCACCCGGGTTCATCGTCTGCGTGTTCGAAATACCATCGAGAGCGTACTTATACGGAATCTTCGCGACCGAGTTAAGGGACGCGACAAGACCGTTCTGTTCCGCACCGTACGAGGGGTTCGCGCCCGGCGCGAACGGAGCCTTCGCGGGCCGTCCGTCAGGGAGTGCACCCGTCGCCTTGCCGTAGACCACGTTCGAGGTGATCGTCAGGATCGAGGTGGTGGGTTCCGCGTTGCGGTAGGTGTGATGACGCTTAATCTTCTTGATGAAGCTCTTGAGGAGCTCCACGCCGATTTCGTCCGCGCGCTCATCGTCATTACCATACTTCGGGAAGTCGCCCTCGACCTTGAAGTCGCAGGCAAGACCCTTCTCGTCACGAATGACCTTGACCTTCGCATACTTCATCGCCGAGATCGAGTCGACCACGTGCGAGAAGCCCGCGATACCGGTCGCGAACGTACGACGAACGTCCGTATTAATGAGGGCGAGTTCCGCCGCTTCATAGTAATACTTATCGTGCATGTAGTGGATGAGGTTGAGGACATTCACATAGAGTCCCGCCAGCCACTCGAGCATGATGTCGTAGTTGTGCATGACCTGCTTGTAGTCGAGATACTCGCCCGTGTAAACGGGGATCTCAGGACCAACCTGCACATACGGGGTCAAGCCCGCGCCTTCATCCTTACCACCATTGATGGCGTAGAGGAGGGCTTTAGCGAGGTTAGCGCGTGCACCAAAGAACTGCATTTCCTTGCCCGTCTGCGTCGCCGAGACACAGCAGCAAATGGAATAGTCGTCGCCCCAAATCGGACGCATCACATCGTCGTTCTCGTACTGGATGGACGAAGTCTTGACCGAAATCATTGCCGCGTACTTGCGGAACGCCTTCGGCAGACGCTTCGTGTAGAGAACCGTGAGGTTCGGTTCGGGGGAGGGTCCCATGTTCTCAAGCGTGTGCAGGAAGCGGAAGTCGTTCTTCGTGACCATCGAGCGACCGTCAATGCCCATGCCCGCGACTTCGAGCGTCGCCCAGACGGGGTCGCCCGAGAAGAGCTGGTTGTAGCTCTCGATACGCGCGAAACGGACCATACGGCACTTCATGACGATGTGGTCGACGAGTTCCTGCGCCTGCGCTTCGGTGAGCGTGCCCTTCTTCATGTCGCGCTCGATATAGATGTCGAGGAAGGTCGAGATACGACCGACGGACATCGCCGCGCCATTCTGGGTCTTAATCGCCGCGAGGTAGCCGAAGTAGAGCCACTGGAAGGCTTCCTTCGCCGTCGCCGCCGGCTTAGAAATGTCGAAGCCATAGGAAGAAGCCATAACCTTCATCTGGTTAAGCGCCTTGATCTGGTCGGCAACTTCTTCGCGTAGACGAATCACATCCTCGGTCATCGTGCCATCGCCGATATTGGCAAAATCGTCCTTCTTCTGGGCGATGATATGGTCAATGCCATAGAGGGCGACGCGGCGATAATCGCCGACAATACGACCACGGCCATAGGTGTCAGGAAGACCCGTGATGATATGCGCCTTACGCGCGGCACGGATTTCCGGATTGTAAGTATCAAACACGCCCTGGTTGTGGGTCTTGTGATACTCCGTGAAGATCTTATGGAGCTCGGGGTTCGGCTTGTAGCCGTACTGCGCGCAGGCTTCCTCAGCCATCTTAATACCACCGAACGGCATAAACGCGCGCTTAAGAGGCTTGTCGGTCTGGAGACCGACGACCTGCTCAAGGCCTTCCATTAGGTAGCCAGGCTTGTGGGAGGTAATGCCCGAGACGATGTCCGTATCCATATCAAGGACGCCGCCCTTTGCATGTTCCTCCTTTTGGAGTTCCTGCAATTTGCCCCAGAGTTTATTCGTCGCCTCAGTAGGACCGACGAGGAACTTCTCGTCGCCTTCATAAGGCGTATAGTTGCGCTGAATGAAGTCGGATACATCAATATCCGTCTCCCAAGCACCGGGCACGAAGCCCTGCCACTGTTCATATTTCATTTTCGAACCTTCTTTTCTTTCTTTGCCGACGTCTCCCGCCGACGATTTTGCTACCCCCCGGGGTGTAGACATTACAGCCTCCGCAAGTGTAGGTATAAGAGTTTATCATTTTGGCGGCATTTTTGCAATAGGGAATTTCAAAAATCTTCATTTTTGTCTTTCCCCCTTTCCGCCCTCACGGACCATACTTTCGACCGCCAAACGCGCTGTAGCAAAGGCTAAAGTGAGGTTATAGCCCCCTGTTGGACCGTCAATATCGAGCACTTCGCCCGCAAAATAAAGTCCGGGAATAAGCCGCGATTCCATCGTGTCGGGGCTCACCTCGCGGCAGTCGACCCCGCCAATGGTGACGATAGCTTCCTTGAGCGGACGCGGCTTCAGGTCCTCAAAAGTGAGTCTTTCGTGCTCAAACCAGACCTCCAGACGGTAGTTACCGACGAGTCCCTCATGCACGATGAACCGCTCAGCATTGTAAACTGCCGCGCCCGAGAGCCCGAAACTCTCGCAGTCCACTTCGCCGCGATAATCAAAAAGAAGCTTGCCGTCTTTGCTGTAGACCTTGGCGCGTCCATCCTCATAACGGCGCCCCGCGCGGCGAATAATGCGCGGATCGGTCGTCTCAAGTCCAATAAGTCCCGCCTGGCAAGGGACAATGTGGTGGCCGAGGGCGCGGGCGAAGTTCTGTCCGTCCCCCACGCTACCGAGCTTCGGATAGCTCATCCCGCCCGTCGCGATCAAGACCCGCCGCGCCCAGAGCGTGAAGTTCGGGGTAGCGACAATAAAGCCATTTTTCACGGACTGAATACCTGTAACAGGGCAATTCGTCAGCAAAGGCACCCCCTCATCACGCAAAAGGTCGCCAAAGGCGTGGACAATCGTCGTCGCCTTGCCGTCCGCTGGGAACACCCGCCCATCCGCCATCCGCCGCGTGGGCACCCGAAGGGACTCAAAACCCGAGATAATCCGTCGTGGCGGACACTCCCGCAGCGCCCGCGTCACAAATGCCGCGCAGGGACCGACCTCCGCCAAAAAGCGCTCCGCCGAGATGTCTTTCGTGAAGTTGCACCTTCCGTTGGCCGTCATCAGCACTTTCGAGCCGGGACGCGCCTTGCGCTCGATAAGGACGCACGGGAGCCCCCGCCCTGCCGCGACGGAAGCCGCGAAGAGTCCCGCCGCGCCGCCACCAATTATGGCGAGTTCGACGGGTTTATGGGTAAGTGCCGCGTCTTTGCGCGGCGATTCGGGGCGACTTCTCATTCTTTCCACATCCCTTCCTTCAAATAAGGGAGGATGTTCCGCTCAAGTGTCGCGTCCAAGTCAAAAAGTGACGCGCCTGGGAACCCATACCGCCGCACCAAAGAGAGCTGCTCAATGACTTGCTTGGCCGAAAGCCGCGATTCGTTCGCCGTTACCCCAATGCCCACAATCGTCTTTCGGGCGTGCGCTTTATTCGCCGCGTGCTGTTCAAGGAAGGACGTGAACCGCCCTTTATCCTCCGCATAGTCCATCGGGACGACATAATCGACGAGATTTGCCGTCAGCCACGCGTCCCAGTCCTGCCCAACCGCCGCGACGCATGACGGATACTTCCCCAGCACCGCCGTCGTCAGCCACACGGGGCGACGGACAATTTTCCGCGCGGCGACCATAAACTTAGAGACATAAAGTGCCGCGTTGGCGGGGCGCTTGCTGCGTTCGTACCACCGCACGAAGTCCAAATGGATGCCCTGCACGGCGTATTTGCCGCGAATTTCACTTATTGCCCGCAAAATGTAGTTCTGAACATCCTCATTCGAGGGGTCGAGGTACTCAGAGAGGGTTCCATCCGTCGTCTTGAGTCGCCAGCCTTTTTTCGCGAAGACGGCGAGCCGCGAGGGGGTCGCCCGCGTCGCATTAAAGCAAAGAAGCCACGCGTGGACACGAATCCCCGACCCTTTCGCCGCCGCGAGGCAGGCTTTGAGTTGGTCGCCTTCCTGGTCAAATATCTTCGAGCGCGGCAGAACATCCGAGGCATAGTGCGCAAATCCCGCGCCGCCGATGTTTACAAAGAGATCCGTCACATTAGCGGCTTTTAGGAGCTTAATCGTGCGTGGCCAGTCGCCGGGGTAGAGTCCACACCCCGAGTGGTCCCAAACGGCGTGAATTTCCCCCGCACGCGGCTTTTGGGCGCGGGCAAGCTTCCAAGTTTCCTGCCTTTCTTTCGCTTTTCGCGCATTATGGGCACCAATTGTCCAGAGTTCAGGCGCGACCACCCCAACAAGCGCCCCCAAAAGACGGGCTTTCAAGTCCTCATCACCGTCCGCCGTAAGGATGTGAGTCATCCAATAGCCATTCGCCGTCGAAATCCACGCCGCATCGCCCGTATTTTGTCCCTTTCGGTCGGACCACGTCGCCATAATACGTCCCTTGCCCTTCAAAGGCACGGCCCGCTTTAAAACAGTCGAGGTTTGACGGATGGCAGCAGGCAGTCCCTCGGGGAAGGACACATGAAAGTTCATGCGGCTCCACTGCCCAGGATAGGCGGCGGGCTTGTATCCGAGCACCTTAACCCCCATCAGCGCGGCAAGTTTGGGCGAAGCGGAATAGAAGACGACGAGCCGTCCGCCGCGCTTACAGTAGGCCTCAAGTGCCTTCATTTCTGCCGCGCTTGGGTCATCACAGCCCACCAAAAACGCGATTTTGGCGGACGCGAGCGCGGCATTTAGGCTCTCGGGGGTCGCGAGCGCGGCAGTCACCTTCTCATTCGCGAGCCAACGGACGATATGCTTCGAAAGCGAAGTGTAGTAGCCCGGCTCCTGCGCCACCACCACCACCTTCGCCTGCGGCGCTGCAATGACTTGCAGAGCCGCAAACGCTAGAGAAAGCAAAAATAAACGCGCTTTACGCAAGGTTTACTTTGCGTTGAGGGCGTCGTTTACGCCGCGCCAATAGCCTGTGCATTCGGCGATAGGCTCAAGATTATCGTCGAAGTCTTTCTCATACTCGAGCGAGCAAACGCCGCGATAGTTAACGGCACGAATCGCCTTAATCACCTTCACATAGTCAATCTTGCCACGCGGAAGCGGAATCGCCGCGCCATCAGGCTTGCCTACTTCGAAGTTCTTGATGTGCATATCGAAGATGCGGCTCGAATAACGATGAATCGTCTCCACGGGATCCGTTCCACAGCCATATTCCCAGCCGACATCCATACAAAAGCCAATGCGTTCGTCGAGGTCGTGGATGAGTTCCCAACCCGAGGCGACGGAAGGGAACATCTTCGGCGAGGCGGGCCCGTGGTTATGAATCGCATACCGAATTGTGCCATATTCCTTCACGAGCTTATCAATAACGAGCAGAAGTTCCCGCGAACCCTCGCGCTTGGACCAAGTATCCTGCGCGTCCGTCGCGTTGTAGGGCACGCCCACGACGAGGTTCACCCCAAGACGCTTAGCAAAGTCGAATGCCCGCCGCGCCTCGGCTTCCGTCTTCATATAGATAGGTCCAATCGCGTACGGCTTAACGCCCGCCGCCGCACATTTCTCCTTGAAAACGGCGATATCTGTATCGGACGCACTGAACGGCAAATGGAAATCTTTAACACAGAGATAATGAAGATCCGTCTTCTTCATAATATCCAGCGTCTCATCAATGTTGTGCTTGCACATCGTGAAGCCAGCAAGCCCCCACCGAGGCCCCTGCTCCTTTTCCGCGTCCTTCGCACCCATTGAGAGGCATCCCCCCAACAAAAGTGCCGCGCCGAGCACACAACCAACCTGCTTCAGAGTTTTCATTGCTATTCTCTCCTTATAGTTAATAGGATATCGTAAAATCTACTTAGTTGATGCCAGCGCGGGCGAGGCGGTAGGTCATCATACGCGGCGAAACGCCGAGTTCGCGTCCTGCCGCGCTACGATTGCCTTCATGTCGCTTGAGGGCACTCTCCAAAATGCGCTTTTCCACGATGGCGAGCTGTTCATCCAAAGAAAGCGTTACATCGGGACGGAACGGATCTTCCGCGAACTCGGGTGCCTGCAGGGCGGGCGGCAAGTTATAGCTATGGACGCAATCGTCCTTCGCCGTCAGCACCGCGCGCTCAATGCAATTCTCGAGCTCACGGACATTCCCCGGCCACGCATACGCCTGAAGCATATTCACGGCGGGGGAGGAAATCCGCGTCACGCGCTTACCATACTTCACATTCATCTTCGAAAGGAAGTGCTGCGCCAGAAGAACGACATCACCTGTGCGGGACGCCAAGTCGGGCATCGAGATGGGGAAGACTGAGAGGCGGTAGTAGAGGTCCTCACGGAACAACTTCTGCGCCATCAGTTCTTCCAAATTGCGGCTCGTCGCGGCGATAAACCGCACATCACTACGCAATTCCTCATTCGAACCGACGCGGGAGAAGGTGCGCTCCTGCAAGAAACGCAACAACTTCACCTGCACAGGAATAGAAAGATCGCCAATTTCGTCCAAGAAGAGCGTGCCGCCATTCGCCGCCTCGGCGCGTCCGATACGCCGCTCACGAGCGTCCGTAAACGCACCCTTCTCGTGTCCGAAAAGCTCACTCTCGACGAGTGCCTCGGGGAGCGCGGCACAATTCAGCACCACAAAGGGCTTATCCTTGCGCAGGGACATCGACTGAATCGCCCGCGCCACAAGCTCCTTGCCCGTACCACTCGCGCCCCGAATGAGCACGGTCGCCTCACTCGGCGCGACTTGGCGAATTTGCTCATAGACGACGCGCATTTCGCGACAGTCGCCGATGAGGTGCCCAGGGTTGCCACTCGAAATCATCCCCCGCAACTTGCGGTTTTCCTCAATGAGCGCATCATGCTCGGCGCACTCCTCACGGAACACGCTCGCGGCTTCCGCCGTGATATTCGCGATGATGCCTAGTAAGGTCACATCCCGCGCCAATGCCCCCGCTTCCGCACGAATCTTGCGGTCGACGGAAAGCGTGCCGACGATTTGCCCGAGGTGTATCAACGGAACACAGATAAACGATACCGCCTCATCCGCGTCACGCACCTTCGTGCGATTCAGGAAGCGGCTATCTTTACGGACGTCAGGGACGACTTCCGCCTTGCCCGTCTTCGCGACGAGCCCCGTGATGCCCTCACCGACGCGGTAGCGTCCGAGGGAGCGCTCTTCAGCATTCAAGGCGCGCGTCGAGGACTCAATCCGCAACTCATCGCCCTCAAGGAGGGCAATAGTGCCGCGAATCATACCCATATCGCGCTCAAGAATCTCGAGCACCTGGTCAAAAAGCTTACGGACATTGCGTTCACGGACGACTGCCGTCGTGATTTCCTGCAACACCGCGATTTCAGAAGGAACTTTCTCGCTCATGTCAACCAACATTATAGCACGAAGTTTGCCTTTTCGCAAGCACTAACCGCATCCCCCCTAAAAAAACTTTACAAAAACAAAAGACCGTTATGACGGCTCGACCACCCAAGAGGTTAGGTGCTCGGACAGAAATGTCCGAGTTGTTTCCTACCTAGAGCCCCGCCGAGCCTTTTTAAACTCCGAGGAGCGACAAAGGGCTACGCTAACGCTTCGCCTAGTTGCTCCGCATTCAACGCTCAAACTCATAGGCTACGGTGAATGATAGGGCGGGCAATCCCTTGCCCGCCGTTTATCGGGCGCGAATGCGCCCCACCATATCTTCCGTGAGCCGCGAAGCGGCTTTCCGTGTGTTCCGTGGTTAAAAACCGCCGCACCCTCCAGCCCCGAAGGGGCTCTCTCAAACCTCTCTGCGAACTCTGCGTCTCTGCGTGAGATAAAACCACCCACGCCCCGCACCCCATTCCTGTTAATCCTGTCTCACCGTCAATCGCGCTAACAGCAAACACAACAAATCAAAAACCCGACTGTCATCCTACGGATCAACAACCTTCCGCCCCTTTGCCCTACGGCCCGTAGGGCTGTAGAACCGTAGGTCTGTGTGATCCGTAGGACAGTAGGTTAGGATACAGT
>CAVCJC010000019.1:0-20929 GCA_963602475.1 Lachnospira hominis (ex Liu et al. 2021) | reverse complement strand
ACTTCGACTTCTTCTTAATTTCCTACCATGAGGGCGCGGAATATGGTATAATATACGCACTTATGAAGTGGACAAAGACTCTAATACAGACGCTGCGGGACAATCCGCAGGATGCCGAAATCGATTCGCACAAGCTACTTGTGCGTGCTGGGCTTGTGCGTAAGCTCGCAGGGGGACTCTATACCTACCTGCCGCTCGGACAACGCGTGTTTGCGAAAGTGACGCGGATTGTCCGTGAAGAAATGGACCGCGCGGGTGCGCTTGAGGTAACGATGCCGATTCTGCAACCCGCCGAACTTTGGAAGCAGTCCGGTCGCTGGGAGGCGATGGGGCCTGGGATGTTCCGTCTTGAAGACCGCGCCAAGCACGGCTACGCGATGAGTCCGACGGCAGAAGAGGCGGCGACGGATGTTGTGAAGGGGCTTGTGAACTCTTATCGTCAATTGCCGCTCATCATCTATCAGTTCCAGTGGAAGTTCCGTGATGAGATACGTCCGCGCTTTGGGTTGATGCGCTCGAAGGAGTTCATGATGAAAGATGCCTACTCCTTCGATGTGTCGATGGACGCGGCAGATGAGAGCTACAAGCGGATGTTTGACGCGTATACGCGCATTTTTGCGCGGTGCGGACTCAAGGCGTACCCCGTTCAGGCTGACACGGGCGACATTGGCGGCAAATCGTCCCATGAGTTCCATGTTCTTGCCGATTCGGGTGAGGACGGCATTGCATTTTGTGATGGGTGCGGTTACGCGGCGAATTTGGAGAAGGCGGAGCGGGCGGTAACGCCGCGTGAAGATCCTCCTTGCCCCGCGTATTCGGAAGCTCCGACGCCTGCGAAGACGATTGATGAGATGGTGGAGTTCTTTAAACTGCCCGCGACACGCATGGTGAAGACGCTCGTTTATCTCGCGGACGGCAAGCCGGTGCTTTTCTGTGTGGCGGGCGACCGCGATTTGAATGAGGTCAAGGCGAAGCGGCTTCTGGGCGCGAAGACCTTTGCGCTCGCCGACTTTGACACGGTGCAGCGTGTGACGGGGGCTCCGATTGGCTATGCGGGACCTGTTAAACCGCGCGAGGATGTCCCGATTTATGCGGATAAGGGACTTGAGGGTGCACGCGGCGTGATTATTGGTGGCAACCTCGATGGTGAGATTGACCTTAAGGATGTCGATTTGGCGCGTGATTGCAAAATTACCGCCTATGCCGACCTCGTCATTGCTAAGGATGGCGATATTTGCGCTAAATGCGGCAAGCCCCTCGCTATCCGCCGCGGCATTGAAGTTGGACACGTCTTCAAGTTGGGCACTAAGTATACGGAAGCCTTCAACGCCGTCTACAAGACCGCCGACCTTAGCGAGAAGGTTATGGTCATGGGGTGCTATGGCATTGGCGTTTCGCGCACGGTGCAAGCCATTATCGAGCAGAGCCACGATAAGGATGGCATTGTTTGGCCCGCGAATGTCGCGCCGTACCAAGTTTGTATTGAGCTTCTCGATCCTGACCAAGAGAATGTCGCGAAAATTGCCTACGATCTCGAGGCTGAACTTGAGGCGAAGGGCTTCGATGTCATTGTCGATGACCGCGCAGAGCGGCCTGGCGTTAAGTTCAAAGACGCGGATCTCATCGGGTTCCCTGTGCGTGTTGTCGTGGGTGCGAAGGGACTTGAGAAGGGCGGCGTAGAGATTAAGCGCCGCGATGAGGATAAGTCCGCCATGCGGATTGTTGCGCCCGCCGAGGCGACTGCCGCGATTGCGGAACTCCTCGCACGCTAAAGGGCAATGAGAATTGTCCATGTGCTCGCGGGTCAGCAGCCGTGGAATGGCATAGCCGTTCTCGCGAAGGGCTTTGCTCAGGCTGAAGCGTCCCTCGGGCACACGGTAGAGCTCATGCGCTTTTCGCCGCGCCTCATTCGCGCGGCGGACCTTGTGCAGGTACACGGTTCGTGGCTCTGGCCTGTTTGGGCGGGGGTATTTCTCGCGGCACTTTTCAAAAAGAAACTCATAATTACGCCCTCGGGCTCATTTGACCCGGTCCGCCTCGCCTATCATGCGTGGAAGAAGCGACTTGCCGCGCCCATCGACCGCTGGTGCTTGCGCCGCGCGGCACTTATTCAGGCGACGAGCGAAAAAGAAGCGGACTGGATTCGCGCTTTTGAGCCACGGGTCAAGCGAGTTGTCGTCATCCCGCCTGGACAAGATGTCGTCGCCTGTGCTCCCAAGGGGGAGACCGGCAAAAAGCGGCTCCTTTATTTGGGGCGGCGGCATCCGTTGAAAGGACTCGACCTCTTGGAAGAGGCGGCGAAGGGGCTTCCGATTGAGCTAGACATACAAAGTTCCGTTTACGGAGAAGAGAAAGAGGCACATTTTGCCGCGTGCGACGCGCTCTGTTTGCCGTCCCTCAGCGAGAACTTTGGGTTAGTTGTTGCCGAGGCTTTGGCGCGAGGGAAGCCCGTCATTGTGACGGACTCTACGCCGTGGGAGGGCGTGGAAACCCATCGGTGCGGATGGTATGTGCGAGGGTTTACGGGGCGCAAGGCGGCGGGCAAGGGACTGCCCGCCCTACCAGCACTCAGAAAAACATTAGAGGCGTTTGCCGCGACATCTGCCGCGGAATGTGCCGCGATGGGTGCGCGGGGGCGGGAATGGATTGCGCGGGACTTCTCGTGGCCGAATGCCGCCGCGACTTTGCTCAAAGCCGTCGCCGATTTAGGTTGACTTTTTATGTGCTAATAAAGTATAATAAGAGGATGAAAATAGTAAAGAACTCGTTTGGGCTTGCCGTGGCAAGCGTCGCCTTGACCTTAAATGCGTCCGCATTTGATGCGGTCAAAGATCGTCCAACACCGCCGAAGAGCATCTTTCATGAGACGCTCGAACAGCGGGATGCGCGGCGTGCGTGGTGGACGCATGACCGCTTTGGTATGTTCATTCACTTTGGGCTCTATTCGGTGCCGGCGCGGCACGAGTGGGTGCAGTCCTTCGAGAAGATTCCGTATGCCGACTATCGTTCACGCTATATGCCGCGCTTCAATCCCGACCTCTTCGACGCGAAGGCTTGGGCGCGTGCGGCGAAGGCGGCGGGCATGAAGTATATGGTGCTCACGGCTAAGCATCACGAGGGCTTCTGCCTTTGGGATACGAAGACGACGGACTACAAGATTACGAATACTCCGTTTGGACGCGATTTGGTGCGGGAGTTTGTGGACGCGGCGCGTGCGGAAGGGCTCCGTGTCGGCTTCTACTTCTCTATTAAGGACTGGTCGCACTCTGATTACCTCATTGACGCGACGCATCCGGAGCGTCCAGCTACCTTCACGGACGAGATCTACGAGAAGGTGAATGAGGGACGCGACTGGAATCGCTACCGCGACTTTATGTATGCGCAGGTCAAGGAACTCCTAACCAATTATGGCAAGATTGACATCATTTGGTATGATTATACTGTAAAAGAGAAGTACGGCAAGAACTGGAAGCACTGGGAATCGGTGGAACTCCTGAAGTTGACGCGCAAGCTCCAACCCCAGATTCTTGTGGATAGCCGCCTCGACTTGATGGATACGGAAGATGGCTGGGACTTCGTCACGCCTGAGCAGTGCCGCGTCACTCAGTGGCCGACCGTGGACGGCAAGAAGGCTCCGTGGGAAACTTGTCAGACCTTCTCGGGTTCGTGGGGCTACTATCGCGATGAAGAGACTTGGAAGAGTCCGCATCAGCTCATTGAGCTTCTCATCAACTCGGTGGCGTTTGGCGGCAACCTGATTCTCAATGTGGGGCCCACCGCGCGCGGCGACTTTGATTGGCGTGCGAAGGAGCGTCTCGCGGCAATTGGTGACTGGATGCATGTTAATAATCGCGCGATTTATGGGTGCACGGCGGCTCCTGAGGAGTTCAAGACCCCGGTCGACTCGCTGCTCACCTACAATCCTGAACTTAAACGCCTCTACATCCACCTCGTGAATTATCCGATGGGGGCGCTCCCGATTGCGTTCGCGGATAAGGTTGAGTATGCCCAATTCCTGCACGATGGCTCGGAACTCAAGATGCGCGTAGGCGGACAATTTGAGCATTCTCAGGGCGGCAACTTGGGGCGTGTCGATAACATCATCCTGCCCATCAAGAAGCCGAATGTTGAGATTCCAGTAATCGAAATCTTTCTTAAGAAGTAAGAGGTTTGGACTGTGAAGGTTCTGTGGTGGGGACGCTTTGACGAGAATTATTCGCGAAATCGCGTGTATATTGCTCTTTTTAAGGAGTTAGGCTGGGAAGTCGAACTCTTTAAGGTGAAAGTATGGCCGCGATTTGGCGATGTGGAAGCCGTTTTGCGCGGTCTGCGTTCCCGCCCTGACCTTGTTTGGGTGCCTGTGGCGCGCCAGAGGGATATTGCCGCGGCGTGCCGCTGGGCTCATCGGCGCGGCATTCGGGTGCTGTTTGACCCGATGATTTCCGCCTGGGATAAGAAGGTTCTCGAGCAGAAGAAATGGCGGGCGGAAGAGCCGCGTGCGCGCCACTTATTAGCCCAAGAGCGCAAGCTTATGGCGATGCCTGAGATGGTGACGTGGGATACGAGTTGCCATGTCGACTTCTGTGCGGAAACTCTGCAGGTGCCGCGCGAGAAGTTGCGCGTCCTTTTCACGGGCACGGATGAGCAGGTTTTTAAGCCGCAGCCCGAGATATTGCCTCCGTCGGACGGCCTCTTTCATGTGCTTTACCACGGGGCGTACTTGCCTTTGCACGGGACGGAATACATTGTTGAGGCGGCGCGGCGGACGCAAGATTTGCCGATCCAGTGGGACTTCCTGGGCTGGGGCGCATACAAGGCGGCGACGGAAGCGAAGGCGGTCGGGCTTAAGAATGTAAGATTCCTCGAGAAAGTGCCTTATGTGGAAGTTCCGCGCGTCATTTGTGAGCACGATGTAGTTTTGGGGGTGTTTGGCACGACTCCCAAGGCGGCGCGGGTGATTGGCAACAAGGTTTACGAATGTATGGCGTGCGCCCGTCCTACGATAAATGAGTTTTGCACGGGTTATCCGCCTAGCGCGACGGAATCACCCGCGATTAAGTTTATTCCGCCGGGAGACCCCGCAGCACTTGTCGCGGCAGTTGAAGCCTATCGCAAGGACTGGGGCGAGAAGCGGGACGCCTATTTTGCTGAAGCGCGGCAGTTCTTTGAGCGCGAGCTCTCGATGAAAGTCGTCAAACAGCAACTTGAGGGCATTCTGAAAGATGTTCTCGCCTAGCGCGGCAAAAATATGGGGGACGACTTCGAGGATGAGTTGCCGCTAATGGAGGACGACTTACCGTCCGCCGAGACGGAACTCCATCTCCCTGAGCCGCCGCCTGTCGAGGATGTCACGCCTGAGGATCTTGCCCTTATGGAAAAGGCGCGGCAATACGAAAAAAAACTAATGAACTTTTTCTGGCGTCTTGGCGTTTCATATCATTGGAGTCAGGATTATGTCCAAGAAACTTACATTAGATTGTGGAAATATCGCCGTACCTATCAGGAAACGGCGAAGTTATCGACATTTCTGTTCCTTATGGCGCGGCAAGTCCGCATTGACGCGCTTAGGAAGGCTATCCGCCGCGAAAAGCGTGAGCAGAAATATGAGGAGGACCGCCCACCGCGGCACATCTCCGACCCCTGCACAAGGGATGATGTCCGTTGGGCTGTCGCACAACTCTCCGAGCCGTTGCGGGAAGTTGTGGAGCTGGGTGTCTTTCAGGACCTGCCGTATGCGGAAATCTCTAAGATTTTGTCCATCCCCGAGGGGACGGTTAAGTCACGGATGTTTAACGCTCTCCGAAAACTAAGGAAAATAATGCATGAATAAGGATTTACAAGCAACTTTGGATGAATTGGGGCCTGACTATCACCGCCTTGTGCGGCAGATGAAGGGTCCGTTTGAGGCGGAAGTTCCCGCGCGGCACTTCCCGAGGTGGAAGATTGCCTATCTCGCGGCGGCGGTCGTCGTTATTGTGCTGGGGCTCGCGGTTGTGTTTGGTCCGCCTCAGGCGGTGCACCCAAGAAGTGCCGCGCCGCACATCTACACGATTGCATATGCCGCGACACCCGATGCGCTCGAGGTGATTGTTGCCGCGCAGAGGGCGGATGGTAGCTGGGAGAATGACTTCCTTACGCGGCAGAATGCGGCGGCACTCGAGGGGGCGACGGACCCCACGCAACGCATCGCTTATTTGCGGGCGGTGCGGTATTTGCGCAAGAAGGGGCTTTCGCCGCTCACGGCTTCGGAGCTTGCCGCACGGCGTGAGACATTCGAAAGTGTCAACTAAAGTGCCGCGTTTGCACTCCCCAAATGGGGGAACTTTTTGAAGAAAATGGCAAAAACCCATTGACTTAGCGCGGCATTTCCGCTATAATCTATATAAATACAATATCAATAGGAGAACTACTATGGATGAGCAGAACAAGAAGTCAGGAAATTTGGCGGCCATTTTCACGATGTTCGCACTTTTCTTTATGATAGCGTTCGTTACGAACTTTGCTGGTTCGATGGCGGTTGTCGCCAAAAACCAGTTTAATGCTTCGGCGACCGCGTCACAGTTGGGAAGTGCCGCGAACTTCCTCGCCTACCTCTTTATGGGGATTCCTGGCGGACTCATCCTTAAGCGCAAGGGCTATAAGTTCACCGCGCTTCTCGCGACGGCGGTTGGGTGCGCGGGGCTTGGTATTCAGCTCGCTTCGGGCTATGTGGCAACCAATCAATTCTATGTTTATATTACAGGCGCTTTTGTCGCGGGCTTCTCGATGTGCCTTTTGAACCTCGTCGTCAACCCGATGCTCAATACGCTCGGCGGTGGCGGCAACAAGGGCAACCAGCTCGTGCAGATGGGCTGCTCGCTGAACTCGGTTGGCGCGACACTTGCCCCGATGATTCTCGGCATGCTCATTGGTGGCGCGATGGAAGAAGCTACGGTCGCTAAGGTCGCCCCCGCGATGCTTATCGCCATGGCGCTCTTCGCTATCGCGTTCGTCATTGTGCTCATCTCGAAGATTCCTGAGCCCCATATGGAGACGGCGGAAGAGAAGGCGGACCGCCTCGCGGGCAAGACCAATGTCTTCACGGATATCGTGGCGACATTGAAGTTCCGTCACTTCACCTTTGGTGCTCTCGCGATTTTCTTCTACATCACCATTGAATCGGGCATCCCGAACATGGCGAACCTCTATATGAGTGATATGAAGGAAGTGGGTCCTGCCATCGCGGGTAGCGTCGTCGCGGCGTACTGGTTCGCGATGATGATTGGTCGTATCGTCGGTGGCGCGATTGGCAACAAGGTGAGCTCGCGCACGATGATCACGGTTCTTTCGTTGATGGGGATTGTCACGCTTCTCGCGATGATGTATATGCCTGTTAAGCTTGTGACGGTCTTCGGTAAGACAATCCCGATTTCGATGTGCCTCCTGTTTGTGTGTGGTCTCGCGACTTCCGTTATGTGGGGCGGACTCTTCAACCTCGCGGCGGAAGGTCTTGGCAAGTATGTTCCGATGGGTTCGGGCATCTTTATGGCGTGCGTATTCGGCGGCGTGTGCTTGCCTATTCAAGGTGCGCTCGCGGGCAAGATTGGCTACCTCGGTAGCTACTGGCTCACCATTGCGCTCTTCGCCTATGTCTTTGTCTACGCGAACTTCCTTTCCAAGCCCACGAAGCGCGCGGACTAATTAAAAGGAGCCTAAAGCCATGCAGAATCAAGAAGTTTACGACGAACTCGTTGCTAAGTTTGAGAAGCTCTACGGCGCGAAGCCCCAAATCGTAGCCTATGCGCCTGGACGCATTGAGGTCCTTGGCAATCATACGGACTACAATGAGGGCTATGTGTTTTCTGCCGCGATTGACAAGGGCACTTTCTTCGCGCTCTCGCCTTCGACGGACGATACCTGCGAGTTGACGGCGGCGGATTTGATGGAGACGGCGAAGTTCACGACGAAGACCGTCGCCCCCGCCAAGGAAATGACCTGGCAGAATTATGTGACGGGCACTTTCAATTGGCTTTTTGATGGCAAGCCTGAGACGGCGAAGCACGGCTTTAAGGCGGCGTTCCTCGGCAACATCCCTCTCGGGGCGGGGCTTTCGTCTTCTGCTGCGCTGGAGATGTGCGCGGTTCTCGCGTTCTCCAACCTCTACGGCATTGCGAAGGATCGCACGGAAATGGCGAAGATTGGTCAGAAGGCGGAGCACACCTTCGCGGGGTGTCCGTGTGGACTTCTTGACCAGGCCTCGTCGATGTACGGACAGGAGGGGGCGCTTGTTAAGAGTGACTTCCGTTACAACACCTTTGAGACGGTTCCGCTCGGTCCGAAGGTCGCGTTTATGATGGTCAAGACGAACGCGAAACATGCGCTTGTCGATGGGGCTTATGCCTCGCGGCGTGCGGCGTGCGAGGACGCGGCGAAGTTCTTCGCGAAAGTCCTGCGCAAGCCCGTCACCCATCTGCGTGATGTCACGGCGGCGGAATGGATTCTCTATCGCGACGGACTTGATGAGACGGTCGCTAAACGCGCGGTGCATCCGATTGGCGAAGATGAGCGCGTTCTTCAGGGTGCGGAACTCCTTAACAAGGGGCACTTGAAGGAATTTGGTGCTTTGATGTTTGATTCCCACGAATCGAGCCGCAAGTGGTTCGAGAATTCGTGCGAGGAATTGGACGCGGTTGTGGACGCGGCGAAGACGATTCCCGAGGTCTACGGTGCGCGTCTCTCGGGCGGCGGTTTCGGCGGCAGTTGCTGCTTGCTCGTCGACCCGACGGCGGCGGAAAAGATTGCCGCGACAATCACGGCGGCGTATAAGACGCGCTTCGGCGATGAACCCCAGTGTAGCCTTATTAAGCCCTCGGCGGGTGCTCACCTCGTTGACTAAAACTTGTCAGGAGAGAAGGATACTACTATGAAGCGGATAATTTGTTCGGTAGCGCTACTTTCCACGACCTTAGCCCCGCTCGCGTGGGCTGAGGACGCGGAAGCGGAAAATGAGGAGGTCGCCGAGGCGGCGACTTCTAAGACTTCCTCTAAGAAATACTTCCACATATTGCCGCTTTGCTCGCGTATCGAAGGCAAGGTCGAAGTTCTCGCGCTAGGCGGGAGCGAATGGCAGAGTGCCGAAGAAGGGCGGGCGTATCCGCTTGGGACGAGCTTTCGCACCCAGGACTCCGAATCACATATCACGCTCGCGTTTGGTGCGGAGTGCTTCGTCAAGATGACGGGCGCGGGTATGTTCTCAACGAGTGTAAAGCCGCTTGGCGATAAGACGCGCGAAGTTATTCTGGGTACGGGCGAGATTAATGTCTCCTTGCCGCGTACGCTCCCTAAGGGAAGTTTCACCGTCTCCTCGCGCGGCTTTGTGGCGACGGACCTCGCGGGCGATTCGCGCTATACAACCGAACAGCTTACGGATGGCGACAAGGTCTCGATTCGCTGTGTGACGGGTGTTCTTTCGGTGAAAGGGCGGCATTTCGAGGTTCTGCCTATGCGCGCGGCACAGGAGTTCGCGATTCGCACTTCGCAGGACGCCCTCGCGACGATTATCTATGGTGTGAGCGGCGACCTTACGCTTGTGCTTGACCAGGGCGCGGCGCGTGAAGCGGACCCCGAATCGGGCGAGATGAAAGTCGTCGAGAAGACGCTTGAATGGAAGCTTACGCCGAAGACATCCGTGCGGATTCTCCGTGCCGTACCCGATATTGGTGAGCGTTTGGCGGTCACGGTGATGACTTTCAACGCGGGTGAAGAGCTTATCAATCGCTGTGCCTTTACCGAAGGTCGTCCCGAGGTCAACACGGGAGAGCTCCAGAAGCACGAAAAGAGCGAGGAAGAGCTAAAGGCTGAAAAGGCGCACGCCGAGAAGGCGAAGGCGTTGCTGGGCGCGGATGTGAAAGGCGAGGCGGCTGAGTCTGAGGACGCGGCAGAGCCTGAGGAGGCTTCCTCCAGCGAAGAAGATGCAGATTTCTAATTCAAAACTAAAGTCAAATAGAAGGCAAACTACAAAAAATGGTTATTCAGCAGTTTAACAAGTTAATTCGCAACAAATGGGTCTGGGGCGCATTCGCGATAATTGTCTCGGCGGCATTTTGCTTTGACGATCTATTCTCCACGCGTTCTAATGAGGCGCGGGCGATTGGTGAGGCGGGCAAACTCGGTAATGACGAGGTTTCCGCCGCCGACTTCACGGACTGTGTAAACTTCGTGAAGGATATGAAGTCGCGTGATTCCTATAGCTTCGGCAAGGTGAATCAGGAAGCGTGGAAGGTCTACGCGGCACTTAAGACGGCGGAAAAGGATGGCGTTAAGATTAGCGACGCCCGCCTTGCTGAGCGCATTCGTATGATGTTCTCCTTCGGCGAGGGCTTTAGCTCGGCGCGCTACGAACAATTTGTCCGCGAGCGCTTCCAGAAGACCCCGAAGCAATTTGAGGACTCCCTGCGGCTTTCGCTCACACTCCGTGATGGGCTTATGCAAAATCTCATCGGCGCGGCAGTTTGGGTCTCGCCGGGTGAAGTTGAGAGCAAACTCGCGGACCTCACCGACAAATACACCGTGAAAGTGGCGCGGTTCACGCAATCCGCCGCCGACGCGAAGGCGGTGAAGATGGATGACGCGGGCTTGAAGGCGTGGTACGATAAGAATTCCGCGTCCCTCGCACTCCCTGAACGCATGCGTATTCGCTTCATTAGCTACAGCGCGTCGGATACCAACCTCCTCGCCAAGATGTCCGTCTCGGAAGATGAGATGCACGACTACTACGACACCTCCACCGAGCGCTACACGGTGAAGGGAACGAACGGAATTGAAACCGTCAAGACTTTCGATGAGGTTAAAGGCGAGATTGAGAAGGAATTGCGCCGCGTCGCCGCTATTGAATGCTTGACGACGAATCTGCAGCGCCGCGCTTATGCGAACTTGGCGCAGGGTGAGAGCGCGAAGAAGTCCCGCCTTGACGAAATTGCGAAGGCGGATGGCAAGAAGATTCGCACGAGCAACTGGTTCTCGCTTGATGGCGCGGTCGTTTCTGGGTTTATGACCGCTCCCAATAAGGTTCTTGAGGGTGCTCACGGCTTTGAAGAGACGGTGGCGGAACTCGACAGCGAGTCGGAAGACCTCCGTTATGGTGTGCTCGCTTCCGACAAGGAAGTGTGGCTCATTGAGAAGTCTGATGTCAGCGCGGCACATACGCCCACCTTCGAGGAGTCCAAGAAGGCTATTGAGAAGCGTGCGCTTGATGATGCGAAGGAAGAGGCTTTCAAGGCTTCCGTTGCTAAAATCATTGCCAAGGGCACGAACGCCGTCCTCACCGCGAAGAATGTTTCGACCAACCTCTCGTTCGTAGTCGCGGAACTCGCCCCTGGGGCTTTCGCGGATCAGCGCGAAGTTGCGGCCGCCGCGATGAAGCTTCGCCCAGGCGAGATGTCCGACCTCGTATTGCTCCCGAAGGTGGCGCGCGGTACTTTGCACGGACTCGTCGTCGTTTGCGAGGCGCGTGAACCTGGCGACCTCATTACGCGCAGTATGCGTGAGGACGCGATTCGTTCTGAGTTGATGTATAGTCAGGTGCCCGACCTCTATGAGGCGTGGCTCGACGATAACCTTAATCGTCAGGGCTTTACAACAACGGCACTTTCTTCCATTGAAGAATCGGAAGTCGCCGAATGACACTCGCCTTTAAACGCATCCATCCCGAGGCGGTCTTGCCCGCCTATGCGCACGAAAGTGACGCGGGGATGGATGTTCGCAGTGTCGCCGAGGTCGTGATTCCCGCGCGAGGACGAGCACTCGTCCCCACGGGGCTTGTCGTACTTCTACCGCCGAATTATGAGGCGCAGGTGCGTCCGCGTTCGGGGCTCGCGCTTAAGAGCGGCATAACCGTCCTCAATACGCCCGGCACAATCGACGCGGGCTATCGCGGCGAAATTGGCGTTATCCTTTTTAATACGACCGATACGGACTTGGCCGTCCACAAAGGCGACCGCGTGGCGCAAATTGTCATTGCGCCCGTGACGCGTGTTGAAGTCGTTGAGACGGACTCGGTAGAAGAAACAGATCGTGGCGCGGGTGGTTTTGGCTCGACTGGCGCGAAGTGAGGATTTATGTTGAAGCTCTATAAATATGGCGAGAAGGTTTTGCGGGAGAAGTCTCACGAAGTTTCGTTTTTGTCCCCCGAGTTGGTTAATCTAGCCATGGAGATGTTGGAACTTATGTGCGAATCGAGGGGCGTCGGGCTCGCTGCTCAGCAGGTTGGGCGTACGGAACGCCTTTGCGTGATAAATGTTCCGCCTGAATGCGAAAACGAAGAGGACGCGGCGTTTAATGCGTCCATTCAGATGCCGCTCATTATGTTCAATCCGCACATCATTGCGAGGGAAGGGTCTCAGCGTGACAAGGAAGGGTGCTTGAGCTTCCCAGGCGTGGGAGGCGAAGTGACGCGGGCTCAGCAGGTGACCTGCCAATACCTCGGTGTCTCGGGCACCCCTCAGATAATTGTAGCGCGCGGTTTCTTGGCGCGGGCGATTCAGCATGAGACGGATCATCTCGATGGCGTTTTGTATGTGGACCATATGTCCGCAATGGAAAAACTTGCTCTTGCGCCGAAGCTGAAGAAGCTCGTTAAGAAGAACGGCGGCGTAAGCTAAAGGCTAAAGTCGGGTGAGGAGATAAAAAGAGGCGCGGCATTTCTGCCGCGTCCCTTTTTTGTTGTATGTGAGTTCCCGTCGTTTACTTGACGACGATGACCGAGTTGAATGTGCCTTGGTCATTCGGGACCGCGTTCGTATTCTCGGGGTCCGCGCACCAAGTACCATCAATCACAAACTTGTATTGATATTCGCCCGGCGCGAGGTTGACGGTCGCGGTGTAGAGACCTTGCCGCGCCTTGTACGCCATCTTCTTGGCGGTGGGATCCCACTTATTGAAGCACCCCGCGACATAAACGGCCTTGCCCTTGTCGGCGTGAACCGTGAATGTGACGGGCTTCTTCGCCGCGCTCTGCACAGCCTTACAGCCGCCAGATTTCGCGGTTTTCTTGACGGCTTTCTCTGCCGCCACACACTTTTTCGTGCACTTACTTTTCATTTTTTGCTCACTTTCTCTGGCTGGTTCTCGGGGCGAGAGCCTAGCGTGCCAGATTCGCTACCTTATAGTATCTCAATTTTTTGATAAAAAGTCAACCCCAAATGTTAAAAAATATAGTATAATGTTAGTGCAATGGATGAATCAGCAAGATTAAAGTTCTGGCGCTGGATGACGATGGTACTGGTTACTGTCGCCCTCATTGGGGGCGGTGTAATCATTTATCCCGTCTATCAGCGCTCGTGTGCCCTTAGGCAACAAGAGGCGGAACTCAAGGCGCGCATCGCCGAGAGAGACCGCGAAATCGCCGCGCTCGTTGAACAGCGTCGGCGCTTCAAGACCGATCGTGACTTCGTCGAGTCCATCGCCCGCAAGCGTGCGCACCGCGTTTTCCCGGGCGAGCTCGTCTTCATATTCGAGGATGACTAAATGCAACGCTTCCTCCGTTTCTTGATTGGGCTTCTGCTATTGCCCGCCTGTTGGGGCGTGGGCAAGACTTTCGTGCACGCGATTGCCGCGACGAGTGGCGGCTTCTCGGTCGGCACCTTCTCGCTCCTCGGGGGAGTCCTTGTCTTCATCTTCGCGTGGATGGCTCTGCCGCGCCCTGTGCGCACTTATGTGCTCGGTCACGAACTCACGCACGCGCTTTGGGGACTCCTCTTTGGGGCGATGCCTTCGGACCTCAAAGTTAGCGAGTCGGGCGGCAGCGTGAAGCTCACGAAGTCGAATCTCCTCATTACGCTCGCGCCGTACTTCTTTCCATTCTACACTTTCCTCGTCATAATTGCCGCGCTCGTTACTTACGCCTTCTTGCGTCCCTTGCCCGTCATTCCCCTTTGGCTCTTTATGATTGGCTTTACTTGGGCGTTCCATATCCTCTTCACGCTGGAGACGCTCTCCCAAGCCCAGCCCGATGTCAAACTCTACGGACGCCTCTTCTCGTGGACTTTCATCTTCATCGTGAATGTGCTCATTGTCCTCGCGTGGCTCGCGGCGACGACGGAACTCGCCTTCTCCACGCTCGGCGGCTTCCTCGTGCGGGATATTTTCGCCGCCTACATCGGAACGGGCGAGCTTCTCTGGAGCGGCATTCGCGCGCTCATCAACCTCTGCAAATCGAATAACTAGCGTATGTACCCTGATCTCATCAACTTAGGCTTTCTGCATCTCAAGACCTACGGCTTCTGTATGGCACTCGGCTTTCTGCTGAGCTGGAAGGTGATTGAGTGGCTCTCGGGACGCAAGGACCTCTCAAACCTGCTTCTCGGGCTTATGCTCGCGGGTGTGGCGGGCAGTCGCCTCGCTTATGTCATCGAGAATTGGCGGACAGAGTTCGCCGCGCAACCCCTCGCGGCGTTTCGTGTCTGGGAAGGGGGACTCGTCTTTTATGGCGGACTCATCCTCGCCATCATTACTTTCTTTGTTTGGTGCCGCGCAAGACACGAGAAAGCCTTTGACCTCGCGAACCTCTTCGCCGCCGTCATTCCCCTCGGGCACGCCTTCGGACGCATTGGCTGCTTCTTCTTTGGCTGTTGCTTTGGGCGTCAGTCTACTGCCGCGCTCGCGGTGGTATTCCCTGTGCATTCTCCCGCGTGGTATACGCAAGTTCACGAAGGGGTTTTGCCGCCGAATGCCGTCTGCTCTTTGCCCGTACTCCCTACCCAACTCTTTGAGGCGGCGGGGCTATTTATTCTCTTCGCGATTACGCTCCTCGTCTACCGCCGCGCGCGGCAATTGACAGCGGGCACTTACCTGATACTGTATGGACTTCTTCGCTTCGGCATTGAGTTTCTGCGGGACGACCCCCGCGCACACTTCGGGGTGCTTTCCATTGGTCAAACCATTTCAATTGGCATGTTAATCTTAGGTATTGCCTTCCTCGTCTATGGGAACTATCAGCGTAATCATCGGTAAGGACGACTTTCTCGTCAACGAAGCCGCGAAGAAGCGCAAGGGTACTTGCCCCTGCGTCGAAGTGATTGATGCCTCGACGGCGACGAACGCGGGCGACCAACTCGCGTCCCTCCAGAAGGCACACGAGAGCTACTTTACGCCTCCTTTTTTCGAGCCAGAGAAGATAACTTGGTGGCGCAGTGTGAAGTTTCTGCCAGGCGCACGCCTAAAAGGCGATGACGAGGGCGGCACGGAAGATAAGATTTCTGAGGAAGTGAAGACTGCCCTCGAGACTTTCGCCGAACAACTCGCCGCCGCGCCCGTGCCAGCCAACCAAAGTTTCATTCTGACGGCTCCGAGCCTCCTTAAGACGAGTATTTTCGCGAAACGCCTTAAAGCAGCGGGCGCTGAGTTCGTGGTCTTTGAGGAAGAGAAGAAGGACTTCGCCAAACAAAAGACCGCCCTCGAGCGGGTGCAGGAGTTCGCCAAGGAGGAAGGCTTTAGTTTCGCGCCTGGCGCGGCGGAAGCCTTTGTCGCGCGGGTCGGTAATGATACGCGCTCCCTTCTGCAAGAGGTCCGTAAATTGCGCGATTATCTCGAGCCGGAGGCAAAAACCGCCACAGCGGCGGATGTCGCCGAGATTTCCTCGCCCGGTGTCGGCATTGAGTCCTCCTCGTGGGCGGTGACGGACGCCCTTGGCGCACGCGATACCGCCGCGCTTATTGAGGCCCTGCGGCGGTTTGAGTCCGAGAATGGCTTTGCCGTCTTTATGACGACGGTCGCCGAGAAATATATCCGTCAGCTTCTCGAACTCAAGGCGGCGCAGGAAGCGAGCGTGCCCAGTCCCCTCGAGAAGGCGTTTCATCCTTTCGTTTTCCGTAAGATGTGCGGATTTGCCGCGAAGTGGTCGCTCATCGAATTGCGCCGCGCCCGCGAGAGGCTTATGCTCCTAAGGGAGAAGATTGTCACTTCCTCGGGCGCGGCAGACAAGCTGATTTTTACGGAACTTATCCGTATCTGCAAAGGAACCCCGCGTCGCGGAAGGAGTTAATGGAACATCGAATGCTCAATCTCGCCCAGGCCGCCGCCGCGGCACATGTGGACGCTAATGAACTCAAGCACTGTGCACAGCGCGGCGAAATTGCCGCGCAAAAGCGGGGCGACGACTGGTTCTTTGCCTCGGGGGATGTCCTTGAGTGGGCGCAGCGCAATCTTCTCGTCGAAAGCGACAAGGAACTCGCGCTCAGCCATCGCGAAATGAATGATGCGCGGCGTAAGTGTAAGGACCTTCTGGAATTGACGGACCTCTTGGTCACGGACGCGATAGACCTTGCCGTACCCGCGAAAACTAAGGCAGGAATGATTCGGGATATGGCGGATTTGGCAGTAAAATCTGGGTTCGTCTATGATGTGGAGGGACTCTTCGCCGCGCTTCAGGCACGCGAGGAGGCGGCCTCGACGGCTGTGGGCGAAGGCGCGGCATTTCTGCATCCGCACCGCCACGACCCTTACTTCTTCGAGCGCACATTCCTCGCTTATGGACGCGCCATACGCCCTGTCTTCTTTGGGGCACCCGACGGAGGTGCCACGCGGCACTTTTTCGTCATTTGTGCGACAGACCACGAGGAGCACCTGCATATTCTTGCCCGTCTCGCTATTTTGTCTCATGGCTCGGACCTGCTCGAGCGATTGGACGCGGCAGAATCGGCGGAGGATGTCCGTGCCGCCTTCCACGCGGCTGAAGAAGAATATAAGAACTAAGTGCGCTAAAAATGGTATAATACTCTTATGACTTTGATTGAGAAGATAACGGAACTAATCCGTGAGACGAGTTCCTCGCTTTCATCCGATGTGGAAGCGGCGCTGAGTAGGGCTTTGCGTCGTGAGGCGAAAGGCAGTTCAGCGCAAGTTGTACTCAAGACGATTCTTGATAATGTGGCGCTCGCCCGCCGACAGGGGACGCCTATGTGCCAAGATACGGGCACTCTCACCTTCTTTGTGGACGAGAAGTTGCGCCGCCGCGTCACCCCCCGCGTCATTTCCGCCGCAGTCGCCGCCGCGACCGCCAAGGGCTATTTGCGCAAGAATTGCTTGGACGCGGTATCGGGGGCTTCATATGATGATAATTGCGCTGAGGGAGCTCCCGTCATTCATTATGGCGAGCACGTGGGTGTGACCTTGCTGATGAAAGGGGGCGGCTCAGAGAATATGTCGCGGCAATATTCGCTTCCCGACGCAACACTTGGAGCGGGGCGCGATTTGAAAGGCGTGAGAGCGTGCATTCTCGATGCCGTCCAGAAGGCACAGGGCTATGGTTGCGCGCCTGGCATTCTCGGGGTTTGTATTGGCGGTGACCGCGCGACAGGCTTTGCCACGGCGAAAGAGCAACTCCTCAGAGACTTGGGCGATAAGTCTGAAAGTGCCGCGCTCGCGAAGCTGGAAGCAAAACTCTTAAAGGAAGCGAACTCGCTGGGCGTAGGCCCTATGGGGCTTGGCGGCAAAACGACGCTACTCGGACTCAAAATTGCCGCGCGTCCCCGTGTTCCCGCGAGCTTCTTTGTCACGGTCGCCTATATGTGCTGGGCGGCGCGGCGACGGACACTTAAGATTTGAGAAAGGGGCACTGGACAATGATTGAGCTTAAGTTCCCTTTTACGGAAGAAAAAGTACGCGCCCTCAAAGCGGGCGATGCCGTTTCGCTCTCGGGTCGCGTCTATACTGGACGCGATAAGTTCCATAAGTACTTTGTCGACGGAGGTAAATTGCCCGTCGACTTTACGGACGGTGCCCTTTACCACTGCGGACCTGTTATTTTGCCTGAGGGCGAGGGATGGCGTGTGGTTGCGGCGGGTCCCACCACGAGTGTGAGGGAGAATCCGTATGAACCCGCCTTTATTGCGAAAAGTGGTGTGCGTGTCATCATTGGCAAGGGCGGAATGGACGCGGTAACCCTCGCGGCAATGAAAAAGTATGGGTGTATCTACATTCAAGCCGTCGGAGGTGCCGCCGCGCTAAGTGCCGCGTCCGTGACGCGTGTCGCGGGGGTATCGCTCCTCAAAGAGTTTGGCGCGGCAGAAGCCGTCTGGCACTTCGATATGCGCGACTTTCGTGGTGTCGTCGCTATGGATGCCCATGGCACCAGCCTCTTCACCCAAGTCGCCACCACCTCCACCACACGCCTCCACCAACTACTCGCTGGGAAATAATGAGATCGCTTTCAGTTATTTGGATTCATAAGCCCGTCGACGATGATGCGCGGCGGATGCCGATTGTTGAATATGGGCTTTCGGACGCTTTCCGCGAGTTTTGCGGCGAAGCGTATAATGTCCGTATGCCGCTGGAGTATCCTCCGTTGCGGCTTAAGACGGTAGCCTCGCCTGACGAACTGCCGCGCGCGGTATTTAATGGCGGTTGTTGCCGTAATGGGCTTACGGACTGCGGACAGGAACTTTGCCTGCTCATGATGGACGACGAGTTCTTCGGGGCGCACATTGGCGCGCTCACCCTTCGGGCGTGGCTGAAGATATTTCTGCCGACTCTGCCGCGTGTCGTCATTACTTACCCGGGGCACGAAATCGTGGCGGTGCCCCAGCGGCGGTGGGCGAAGAAGCCTGCTTGTATCTTCGAAGAGCCTGCTCGTAATCACGACCGCCTTGTGCACCTCTTCAAGTCCTTCTGGATGCCGCGCTTTTGGTATGCGCTGAAGCAGTATGTGCAAGTTAAGGCGGGCACCAATTGGCATACGCCAGGTCATTCGGGGGGCAATGCCTTCGCGACATCTCCGTTTTTGCGCGGATACTATGAGGCGTTTGGCTCAATGATTTTCCGCTCTGACCTCTCGGTCTCGGTGGAGTCCCTCGGCGACCTCTCGAGTCCTGAAGCCCGCACGCCGCTCTCGGAAGCCCAGAAGCTCTCCTCGGAAATCTTTGGCACGGCTCTCAGTTGCTATGTGACAAACGGAACCTCCACCTCCAACAAGGCGATGCTTATGACCTTGTTGAAGCCGGGTGAGACCGTTTTTGTGGATAGAAACTGCCATAAGTCTGTTCATCACGCGATTGTCATGTCGGGCGCGGTACCCCATTATCTGCCGTCCCATTGGAATGCGCGGCTCGGCGTGTGGGGGCCTGTGAAGTTGACGGATATCGTCCGTGAGCTAGATAACTACCCTGTCGCCCCCAAGCTTCTCATCTTAACGACCTGCACTTATGAGGGCGTATTGTATCCCGTTTGGGAAGTTGCTCGCATTTGTGAGGAGCGCGGCATTCTCTTCTATGCGGATGAAGCGTGGGCGGGCTACCTGAGTTTTCATCCGTATTACACCCATGGGGCTACGGCAACAGGCGATATTCAGCGTTATAATGCCGTAAATGGCTATCACGGCGCCCACTTCGCGGTGCAGTCCACTCATAAGACAATGGCGGCATTCTCGCAGGCCTCAATGATTCATGTCTCGACAGGCTTTAAACGGCTACTTGAGGAAGATTCCTCGCCCAAGTTCCGTTGGCTTCGCCGCCGCTTTGCGTTGCACGGACACGGTTCATACGAGAAGTTTGTTCACGACCTCAGGGAAATGCTCCGTTATTGGCACTCTACCTCGCCGCATTATCCGTTTCTCGCGACTCTCGATATCGCGGGGGTGCAAATGCGCCTTGAGGGCATGCGGCTTCTTGATGAGCGTCTGCGCTGGGTCACAGCGTTCCGTGCCCGTGTGGCGGCGGAGTGTGGCATCCCCGAGAATGAGGCGTTCGCCACGCTCTCGGAAATCGCGGGCGGCGACGGATGGTCCGAGGCGGGCTACGCGAAAGACCCGTTGAAGATTGTGCTTATGCTTAAGAGCAAGGAGGCTTGCGCGGCATTTCGCAAGGCGCTTCGTAAGGCACGCATCCAGTGGGAGAAGTCGTCCGCGACAACCATCCTCTTTCTCGTCACAATTGGCACTCAGGAGGAGAACTTCGAGGACTTGTTCCGTGTCTGCCGCCTGAATCGGGAACTTATCGGTCGCCCCAAAGAGCCTCCGCTTATTCGTCCGACCATAAATGACGCGGTCGCGGCACAACCCGTCGTTTTGCCTCACGCCGCGGCACTTTGTGACGGCGAGCTTGTCACCCTCGCCCAGAGTGTCGGACGCATCGCCTCCCAATTCGTCGTACCGTATCCGCCAGGCATACCTGTCTTCTTGCCAGGGCTACGCATAACGGACGAGATGGTGCACCTCATCGAAGATGTCATAGCCTCTGAAGGCCCCGGCGCGGTACACGGACTCTTCTGCCGCGGCGAACACGCCCCCTACTATGTGGAAGTCCTCAACCGCGACGAAGAACGCCGCTTCGCAACCAAGTAGGTCAAGAATAGAGGTCAAGGTCAGTAATGAAAGCCCTATCAACTAAGTGTCTTGCCTCGTCCGTGCAGCAATGGGCAGCCCCCGAACCCGACGTTTTAGGCTTTTAACACAGAGGCACAGAGACACAGAGGAGTGGTAGAGGGCGCAGTCCCTTGCGCCCCGCCGCATTTGCGTATATGTTCCTCATTGAAAATTGGGGCAGTGGTCTCTTGCGAGTACAGCGTTCTTTGGAAGAAGCAGGCTTTCCTTCCCTTGAAGTAGAAGATTTTGGCAATTCCCTCCGCCTCATCGTGAAGCGCACCCCCGCAAAAAAGGTGGGGGGTAATATGGGGGGTAATGTAGGGGGTAATAGGGGGGACAATAGGGGGGACAATAGGGGGGACAATAGGGGGGACAATAGGGGGGACAATCTTCTATTGTCCCTACCAGAGGAGCAACGCAGAATTTGCGGCATTCTAAAGAAAGACCCGAAGATTTCTATTCGAAAAATGGCGGAAATGTTGAGCATTCGAAAGAATACGCTTAATAAACAGCTCTCAGCACTGAAAGCCAAAGGTGTTGTTGAGCGCAAAGATGGCACGCGCGGCGTTTGGAAGGTGCTGTGGAAGTAAGGCGTTG
>CAVCJC010000018.1:0-22014 GCA_963602475.1 Lachnospira hominis (ex Liu et al. 2021) | reverse complement strand
CCCCGCCCAAGCCGCCCACCTTCTTCTACAATTCTACAACTCTACACGGCTAAAATCAACAACAAAAGATTATGGCGGCTTGCCGCCCTCCTCTTCTCTGTGCCTTCGTGCCTCTACTCCTGAGCGAGGATGGTTTCTTCGAGGCCGCCGCCGAGGGCTTTATAGAGCGCAATGATGTCCGTGGAGATTTGTCCGCGACTGATGACGAATTGTTCCGCCAAGGTCAAGAGCGAACGTTGGGCATCAATGACGGCTGTGAAGTCACGAAGTCCGTTGCGATAGAGGTCCTTCGAGATGGTAACGGCTTCTTCCGCCGCTTTTACAGCGCCGCGCAGTGCCTCATAGCGGTGATACTCCTGAGTATACGCCGCGTAAGCGTCACGGACCTCACCGTACGCCTTCTGCAGGGTCTCTTCGTAATTCAGGAAGGCTTCGTCCATGCGGGCTTCTTCCGCCTTCACATTCGCGTAAATGTTACCGCCTTGGAAGATGGGCCAGCTGAAGGAAGGTCCGATTGAGCCATAGAAGTCGCCCTTATTCAGGAACTTCTGAATCTTGACGGACTCTAGTCCAATTGTTCCGTTAATGAAGAGACGCGGATACCACTGAGCTTTCGCGACACCGACATGCGCGACTTGTGCCGCGAGTTGGCGTTCGGCGACGCGCACATCAGGACGCGCACGAATGCGGTCCGTTGGCACTGCCGCGAGGCGCGTGGGGGAGATGAGCCAATCACGCTCGGGGCACTCCTTGAGGGCATCATGGAGGCTACCTGGCATCGCGCCCGTCAAGACGGCGAGCGAATTGAGGAGCGATTCTTCCTGAGCAAGAAGCGGCGGAATTGTCGCGTGCGTTTGGTCGACGATGTACTTCGACTGGCTCACGGCGAGTTCATCGCCGATACCCGAATCGAGGCGCGAGCGCAGAATGTCGTAGGTCTCAGTTTGCAAAACGAGATTTGTACGCGCCACGGCAATGCGTTGCTGGGTTGTACGCAGCTCGATATACTGGCGACCGACCTCCGCTGTGAGCGAAACCCACGCATCGGCGAGCGACCAACCTGCCGCCTCGGCGCGTGCCCACGCTTCTTCCGTCGCGCGACGGCTGCCGCCGAAGATATCGATTTCCCACGAGGCATCGAATCCGCCGCGGAAGAGGTCGCTATGCACGAACTTATCGCCCGTCGAACGCCAATTGGAGTTTCCGGCGGAAGTATAGCGGTGATAATCGCCGCGTGTCGCCGAGCCCTGCAGGGAGATTTTCGGCAAATACGCCGCGTATGAACCGAGCAATTCCCAACGGCTCGCCTCGAGGCGTGTAGCCGCCTTCAAGAACGAGAGGTTATTCGTGACCGCCTCATCGACGAGCCCCGACAAAACGGGGTCATCGAAGCGTGTCCACCACTGGCGAATATCGTTCGTGGAAAGAATTGCGCGCGAGTCGGCATCGGCTGTCGCGGGCTCGAACTCGCCGATTGCTGTCTTATTCGTCGTGGGAGCCCCTGCGTCCGGCAAGGGCAACTCAGGGATTGTGTAATTCGGTTCCTTGTAATCGGGTCCGACGGAAGGAAGCGAGGCGCAACCCGCGGCGATTACGGCCGCCGCGAGGGCTGAACAGGAAATAACTTGAACTTTTCTCATTTTGAACTCCGATCCTTAAGTTCGCGGCGCCGCGCTGCCTTTGCAGAAAGGTAAGCGAAGAAGCGCTTCGCGTTTTCACGCCAAGTCTGGAAGAGCGCGTAGAGGCCTGGCACCAGCAAGATACCGAAGCCGACCGAGAACGCCATGCCCCAGAACTCGGTTGTACCGAGGTGGTTACGGCTCGCGGCACCCGCGCCCGTGGCGACCATCATCGGCAATGTGCCGAGGAGCGTGGTGAGCGCCGTCATGAGGAGTGCCCTCAAACGTTCACCCGCCGCGGAAGCCGCCGCTTCGACGATGGTGTAATTCTCTTTCTCGCGCTTATCCTTCGCGAATTCGACAATCAAAATCGCGTTCTTGGAGGCGAGTCCAATCAGAAGGACGAGTCCGAGCTGCGCGTAAATTGAGAGCGAATAGGGTGCTCCCGTCGCCATAATGCCCCAGAAGCGCAAGCCGACGAGGGCACCAAAGACCGCGACGAAGATGGAGAGCATCACGGGCAGAGGAATGGTCCACGATTCGTACTGCGCCACGAGGAAGAGATAGCCGAAGAGGACGGCGAGGATGAGTAGCGGCGCGGCCGCACCCGAGTTGCGCTGTTCCTGGTAGGTAATGCCCGACCATTCGTAGCCATAGTCATCGGGCAGGGTCTCGGCGAGGACTTCCTTAATATCGTCAATCACCGCGCCAGACGCGACACCAGGCTTAGGCATCACATTCACCTTCGCCGAAACGAACATGTTGTAGCGGCTCACGATACGCGGACCAATCTCACGCGTAATCGTGCCGAGCGCGCCGATTGGCACCATCCCGCCCTTATCGGAACGCACATAAAGCCGTTCAATGGCCTCTGGCGTGGCGCGTCCGCTCCAATCGGACTGCACCGTAACGCGGTTCACCTGAGTACCCAAGTTCACATCGTTCACATAACGCGAACCGAGGTAGTTCTGGAGCGTCGAATAGACGGACGAGACGGGCACGCCAAACATTTCCGCCTTATCGCGGTCGAGGTTGAAGCGCAGGTGGGGCGTATCGGCTGTGTAGCCCGAGAACGCCGCCATAACGGACGGCAAGCGGTTGAGCTTACGCAGCACCTCGCCCATGATGGAATAGAGGCGCATCGGGTCGGTATCGCCCTTCGATTCGAGGCGCAAGTCAATAGCCGAGTTATCGCCGAGACCTGGAATTGCCGGCGGCACAAACACCTTAACGGACGGCTCAGGAATTGTGGCGAGCACTTCTTGGAAGCGCTTCATCAGCGGCTGGACGGCTTGCTCGGGGCGTGTACGCTGTTCCCAAGGAAGCAGGTCGACGATGAGCATATTCATGTTTTCGCCGCGTCCGCCAATCATTGAAATACCCGAGACCGCCAAGACCGAATTGACTTCAGGAATCTCAGCGAACAAGAGCTTTGCCGCGCGCGACACGACATCCTCCGAACGCTGCCGCGTTGAACCCTCAGGCAATTCAAGTGAACAGAAGATTACACGCTGGTCTTCTTCTGGCAAGAACGAGGTCGAGGTCGTCATAAACGCCTGAACCGTCAAGAAGATGGTAAGCAAGAGGAGCATCAGCGTGAGGAAGATGCGGCTCGCGAGCCACCGTGCGCAAGAAACGAAGAAGCCCTTGAAGTGCTCAATGCACCAGTTAAACCACGCGAAAGGTCCGCGCTTATACGGCCGCGCCTCGTGGAGGAGGAGCGAGCAGAGCGCAGGGGCGAGCGTCAAGGCGCAGACGGTCGAGAAGCAGACCGCCGCCGAGAGCGTCACGGAGAACTGCTGGTAAATGCGTCCCGTAATGCCGCTCATAAAGCCAATTGGCACGAACACGCCCAAAAGAACGAGGGTTGTCGCGATAACGGCGCTCGTCACATCGCTCATCGCTTGGATGGTCGCTTCTTTCGCATTGAGTCCGCGTGATTCAATCAAGTACTGCACGCGCTCGACGACGACGATACAGTCATCGACCACAACGCCGATGGAAAGGACGAGACCAAATAGCGTTAAGATATTGATGGAGTACCCTAGCGCCGCCATAACAATGAAGGTGGAGCAAATTGAGACAGGAATCGTCAAGCACGGAATCAGCGTCGCGCGCCAGTCCTGCAAGAAGAGGTAGCAAACGAGCACGACGAGCACGAAGGTAATGATGAGCGTCTCGACAATTTCTTTGATACAACGGCGCACATAGTCCGTCGCGTCATAGCCGAGGATGATTTCCATATCATCAGGGAAGTCCTTCGCGAGATCCTTAAGAACGGCCTGCGCCTCATTCATAGTCGCGATTGCGTTCGCGCCTGGCTTTTGCTGAAGGCCAATTGAGACGGAAGTTTGGTCGTTGTAAGTGCCGCTGAACATATAGTTCTGCTCACCAATCTCGGTGCGGGCAATATCTTTCAGTTTAACAATACCGCCATTGTCATCGCGGCGCACGACGATTTCGTTAAACTCTTCCGCCGTCATAAGGCGTCCCTTAGCGAGCAAGGTGTAGGTAAAGCCACCGTGCTTCTCGGTCGGGGAAGCACCCACCGCGCCAAGCGAAGCTTGAATATTCTGGGCGGAAATGGCGGAAATGACCTCCTCGGAGTTCATCCCCTGCGCCGCCATACGCGCGGGGTCGAGCCACACACGAATCGCGAGCTTAGGTCCGTAAATCGTCGCGTCACCAATACCCGCCACACGCAAAAGCGCGGGCTGAAGAATGCCGTAGGCGTAGTTCGAAAGTTCCAAACGCGAGCGCGTGCCATTAGGCGAACGGAGCGCAAAGAAGCCAAGGAAGTCCGTGGACTGTGCACGGACGCGTCCGCCGAGCTGTTTCGCTTCGGTTGGCAACTTAGGTTCCGCCTGCGACATACGGTTCTGGACCTTGACGAGGTCCATATCGCGGTTAGATTCGACATCGAAGGACACATTGAGCTGGTAGTTGCCGTCATCCGTACAGCTACTTTCCATATACAACATGTCGTCCACGCCGTTGATTTCGTCCTCCATCGGGGTCGCGATAGTATTTTGCACTTCGCGTGCATTCGCGCCTGGATAGTTGTAGGTGACCGTAATCTGCGGCGGGGTAAGCTGAGGGTACTGCGCGACTGGCAACTTGCTAATCGCGAGCGCGCCCGCCATCGTGAGCACCAGCGCGATAACCATCGCGAAACGTGGACGCTCCACAAAGACCCTTGAGAAGGTCTTTATTTTATCAATTGAGGCTCTAATTGTAAGTTTCATTTCAAATCTTGCTCCTAGAAACTACATCTTGCGACATACGCGACTTAATCCTCGCGCGGCTTGTAGTTGGGGTCATTCTCTTCGTTAGAAGTAGGAGTCTCGAGGCGAACTTTCGCGCCATCGCGCAACTTGCGTGTACCCGAGGTGACGACGGTCTCGCCCACCTTGAGTCCTTCAGAAATAGCCACCATGCCTTCATGGACTGGCAAAGTCTTCACGGCGCGCGCCTCAACGGTGCCATCCGCCTTCACGACATAGACGCCGAGACCACCCTGCGCAAGGTCGACCACCGCCGACTGCTGGACGGTCGGGTATTTGGGAGGTTCTTTCATATCCGTAATCAGCGTCACATAGCTATTCGGGACAAGAATGCGATTTTTGTTCGGGAAGCGAAGACGCATCATAATGGTCGCCGTCGTGAGGGACATTTGGTTATCATCAAAGTCAAATGTGCCCTCGCCATCATAAATCGTGCCATTCGGGAGTACGAGGCGCATACGATAGCCCGCATCAGAAATCCCCTTCTCCTGAGATTGGCGCCATGTCACATAGGTGCGGTCCGTCAATGGGAAACTGACGCGGATGGGGTCGACTTGGACAATCCGTGCGAGGGCTCCCTTCGAAGGCGCGACATAATCACCGACGTGGGCGGAAGTCTTACCAATCTGCCCCGTGATAGGCGCGACGACCTGCGCTTTCTTGCAATCGTATTCAGCTACGACGAGATTCGCCTTCGCCTGAAGGACGCTCGCCTTCGCGGTGTCTGCGCCCGCCTCGGCATTATCGCGCTCAAGTTGGGTAATACCACGGGCATCCGCCTTACGCATACGCTCCCAATAACGCTCAGCACGCCGCGCCTCGGCTTCCGCCGCTTCCAAGTCGGCCTTACGCTGATTGACGACCGCTTGATAACGCTCATCATCGAGGCGATAGAGGACTTGTCCCTCCTTGACCATATCACCTTCTTTGAAGAGGATTTCCTTCACATAGCCATCGACTTGTGGCAAGAGATCCACTTCTTGCAAGGCTTCGGCGTGCGCCACGAATTGCTCGGGCAAGTTGTAGGGCAGATTCGTCACAACCATCGTTGCCACTGTCTCCTCAGCCTCTGGCATAACGCCTTTCGACTTATTGGAGTTTGTTATGCGCGCATAGATGTCGGCTGCAATCCAGCCACCCGCTACGCAGACTACTGCCAAAATGACGGTCGCCGCGATTGATGCTGCGCGGCTTTCCGTCGCCTCTTCTTTTTTCTTAGTTTCCATTTTTGTACTTTCTTTCTTACTTTTGTAAATTAGAGTTTAAAGAGCAATGTGCTTCCAGACCGCCTCGTAGGTGTGCCGCAGGGTAGACTCCAAGTCGCAGGTCAGGAACCTACCAAGCCGTGCATTGATAAGACCATCCCAACACGCGATGGAGACAGACGCAATTTCGTCCGTATTAACCTCGGGACGAATCCGTCCCGCCTTACGGTCATTCTCAAGACCGCGCTGAAAAGCCTGTTTGGGTCCGAAAGTCTCATTGTTGATGAGATTCTCGCGAACCCTAGCCATAGAAGTCTCGGACCACTTCACTTGGCTACGCATGAAACGGAAGAATGCCGCGCGGCGCGGGTCGCTCACAATGTCGAGTGCCGTACCAATCATCATCTCTGCCACCGCGCGGAATGTGAGGTCGTTTTCCGTCGGAAGTGCCGCGATGAGGTCTTTCTGAAATCTCTCAATACCCTCATTGACGAGCGCGACGAGAAGCACTTCCTTTGACTCGAAGTGCCAGTATACGGCACCCTTCGTCATCTTCAGCCGCGCGGCGATGTCCGTAAAGGTCGTGCGCTCATAGCCCTGTTTTGTGAACAGGGCGAGGGCGCTCGCAAGAACCCTTGCGCGCGTCTTTTCTGCTTCTTCTTTGACCTTACGCGACATATAAACCTTCTTCTACCAAAATTGATGTCGTATATTATAACATACATACCGGTAGGTATGTCAAGCGGAATTTTCACTTTTGTGAAAATTGTTTACGGCACCCTTTGGGCCGCTAAAGCCTCCGAAAGCTCTGCATCGCATATATAAATAAAGGCGGCGAGGACGCTGAGGCCATAAATCGCGGCAGTTTCAGCCCGCAAGATGGTTGGACCTAGGCTAACAGGGATTCCGTTCTTGAGGAGTGCCGCGAGCTCGTCAGGCGTGAAGTCCCCTTCGGGACCCACGAACAAAGCGAGCGGTGTTAGCGCGGCATTTTTACCCACGGCTTGGGTCGCGGCAGTCAGGAGAGGCTTAACGGGCTGGTCGTCGGTGAGTGCCCCGACGAAACAATGCGTCTTCTTAAGAAGGTCGAGTGTTTCCATCAACTTCATCGGCTCTTCAATGCGCGGAAGCCACACCGCCCCACTCTGCCGCGCCGCATCTTGAATAATGCGTTCCCACCGCGCCACTTTTGCCGCGTACTCGTCGGGCGAAAGACGGACAATTGTCCGTTCCGAAATAACGGGGTAGATATGCGTCACTCCAAGTTCCGTCGCCTTCTCAAGCGTCCAATCCCACCGTGAACCCTTAGTTATGCACGCGAAGAGTATGAGCTTGCGCAGAGGCCGTGGGATGAAAGAGACCTCGCCACAAGCCCTGAGTTCTCCCGTCTTCGCGCAGAACTTAAAGGTGCGTTTAGCGCCATCACCATCAAAGAGTTCGACTTCTTCGCCGTCCTTCAGCCGCCATACTTTCATATGGTTGCGGCACTCTTTATCAAGCTCGGGCACCGTATCGAAGAGCGTGCAAGAATTGACTAGCAATCTATTCATGAGCACGCCCTCAGAATTACGCCCTTCAGATAGAGTCCCTCAGGGAAGGTCAAGGAAACGGGATGGTCCGCCGCTTGGCGGGTGCGGGCAACAATCTGAAAGTCGCGATGGGCATCCGTCGCCGCTTCCCGAAGAATTGTATCGAAGAACTCGGGAGTCATTGCGCCCGAGCAAGAGAATGTCGCCAAAGTGCCGCGTGGCGCGAGGAGTTTCATTGCGAGGAGGTTAATATCCTTATAGCCACGCGCGGCTTTGAGGGCTTGGGCCTTCGTTTCCGCGAACTTGGGCGGATCTAAGACAATCAAGTCGAACTTGCGCCCTGCATCGCGGCAATTGCGCAGATATTGAAAGACATCCGCCTCGACAAACTCTTCTTTATCGGCGAGGTTATTGAGCGCGGCAATTTGGGAGGCGACACCGAGGGCTTCCGCCGAGACATCCACCTGCGTCACTTTTGCCGCGCCCGCTTTCGCGGCGGCATGTCCGAAGCCGCCTGTATAGCAAAAGCAATTCAGTACGGTGCACCCCTTGGCGCACGCGCCCACCATCTGCCGCGCTTCACGCTGGTCAAGATAAAAACCCGTCTTGTGTCCGTTTCGCACATCAACGAGATAACGGATTCCATTTTCCTCAATCTCGATCTGTTCGGGCGGCTCTTCGCCACACACAACCTCGAAGCGGGGTTCGGTGGGGAGTCCCTCTTTGCGACGGACCTCTAGGTCATTGCGGACTGCCACACCTTTCGCGTTCGGAACTTTCTGCATAAGTGCCGCGCTCAGATCTTGTTTCTTAACTTCCGCCCAAGCGGAGGTGAGTTGGCAAATGAGGTAGCCATCATAGTCGTCCACAACAATACCGGGGAGCCCGTCATTCTCGGCATTCACGAGTCGCGTGCCCGCTTTCGGGACGAGGATTCGCCGCGCAAGTGCCGCGTTCAGAAGTACGGCGACATCCAAATCCCCGCCAAAGCTCAGCATACGGACGCGTATTTGCGAGGCGGGCGAATAAACCCCCTTCCCCAGCGTCTCGCCTTTCGCGCCCTTAACCGTGACTATTTCACCGGGTGCGGCGGCGTCCGCCTTTGCGATTGCCCCCGAGAATATCCACGGATGTCGACGCTGGACGCTTTTTTCGCGTCCCTTTTGTAGGATTACTTCCTTCATTGGTTGTACTCTTCTTAAGATTTTTGATTTGGTCGCGCAAATACGCGGCGCGTTCGAACTCGAGATTGTCCGCCGCCTCCAGCATTTCGCGCGTCATTTCGGCGAGAAGTTCTTCCGTTGAAAGTGCCGCGCTGGATTCGGACGTGACGGCTTTCGTCTTCGCCGCTTTAAAGAGGTAAGTTGTCTCGGTTCTTGCCCTTTTCACCGAGCGCGGCACAATGTGATGGGCTTTATTGTAGGCAATCTGCTTCTCGCGGTGAGCCGATGTAATACGAATAAGCTCGTGCATCGCGAGCGTCTCGTGGTCGGCATAGAGAATGACGCGTCCGCCCACATGCCGCGCGGCGCGTCCCGCCGTTTGCACGAGCGAGGTTACGGAACGCAAGAAGCCTTCTTTATCCGCGTCAAGGATCGCGACAAGCGACACCTCGGGCAAGTCTAGTCCCTCGCGCAGCAGATTGATGCCGACGAGCACATCGAATTCGCCTGCCCGAAGGCGATGGAGAATCTCCACGCGCTCAATCGCATCGATTCCGCTATGCAAATATTCAACACGGATGCCTGTTTCGTGCAGGTAATGAGTCAAATCTTCGGCGCTCTTCTTCGTGAGCGTCGTCACAAAAACGCGGTCACCCGCCGCCGCGACCTTGCGGATTTCCCCAATGAGGTCATCAATTTGGGTGGCGAGCGATCGCACCTCGATTTCGGGGTCGAGTAGTCCCGTCGGACGTATCACTTGCTCGGCGACTTCCTGTGCCTCGGTGTATTCATAGTCGCCAGGCGTCGCCGAACAATAGATAATCTGCCGCGTTTTCGAGTTGAACTCCTCGAAAGTCAACGGACGATTATCCTTCGCGCTCGGCAAGCGAAAGCCATAGTCGATAAGTTTCTGCTTGCGGGCTTGGTCCCCATTGTACATCGCGCGAACTTGCGGAATCGACACATGGCTCTCGTCAATGATGGTCAAAAAGTCATCGGGGAAATAGTCGAGCAGGCACTCGGGGGCACTACCAGGCGCACGACCTGTTAAGGGACGCGAATAATTCTCGATTCCGTTGCAGTACCCAAGCTCGCGCATCATCTCAATATCGTACTCGGTGCGTTCCCGCAAGCGTTGGGCTTCCAAAAGCTTATTGTTCTTGGCGAAATACTCGAGCCGCTCCTTGAGTTCGGCTTGGATGCGCTCGAAGGCGGCTTCCATCTTATCCTTGCCCAGAACAAATTGCTTGGCGGGGGTCACCACGGCGGCAGGCATACTCACGCCCGCCTTGCCAGTCACGGGGTCGAGCATACGAATAGAGTCCACTTCGTCCCCAAAGAACTCGACGCGCAAGGCTTGGGTTTCGTAGGCAGGGAAAATGTCGACGACATCGCCGCGCACGCGAAATACGCCAGGCTCAAAGGCGAAGTCATTGCGCGTATACTGTCCCTCAACAAGGCGATGGAGCAGCTTCTCGCGTGAAAGCGACTCGCCCACCTTTATTTTGACGGCGAGGTCGCGATAGTCCTCGGACTCGCCGAGGCCGTAAATACAGCTCACGGATGCGACAATTATAACATCCTTACGGGCAATAAGCGCATTCGTCGCGGCGAGGCGGTAGCGTTCGATTTCCTCATTGATTGCCGCATCCTTCTCGATGTAGGTGTCGGTTTGGGGGATGTACGCCTCGGGCTGGTAGTAGTCGTAGTAGGAAATGAAGTAATTCACGGAGTTTTCGGGGAAAAACTCCTTAAGTTCCGTGAATAACTGCGCGGCAAGCGTCTTATTATGAGAAAGGACGAGTGTGGGACGATTCCAGCGGGCGATAAGATTTGCGAGCGTGAAGGTCTTTCCGCTACCTGTCACGCCCTGCAAAATTAGGCGATTATCACCCTTCCTGAGACCCTCGTAGAGTTTATCGATGGCCTCAGGTTGGTCGCCCGTGGGTTTAAACGGGGATACAAGCTTGAAAAGCCGCTCCGCCATTAGCACCCACTAGAGCTTAGTCCGCACAAAGAAGAAGCCCGAGATTTTTCAGGTCTTCCGCGTCCAAAGCGTAAACGGGGTCGATTTCGACTGGGCCCTCGCAGGACATGCCCGCTTCGGACATCATCCGCCGCCACTTCGCCTGCATATCCGCGCGGCAGGTAGCGGGGGAGTCCTTGCCTTCCGCATTCTTGACGGGCGAGAACTCGTCCTTCGGGTCAAACGCGAGAAACGCGGCAGTTTTTGCCTTCGGGAGCACATCAAAGATGAACTTCTCGAACTTGTAGCCGTTGGGTTCCGTCGGCTTCACGACCTTGCCCTTCTCATTCACGAACGGAATCTTCTTAAAGGCGAGGTGGAGCGGCATAGCTTCCTTCGCTTCACGCGCCAAGAAGTCGCGGTCGAAGACATGAATCGCGGGTGAGCCATACTTGAAGTAGAGTTCGCCCTTACCCGTCTTGCGCAGGCACTGCTCCTTAGTCATTTCGGAGTATTCCACCATACGATAAGTCGAGCCAAACTTCATCGGCACGCCCACCTTCTCGAAGGGATCCGCCTTCGCGCAAAGCTTGAGCGAGTAGTCAGAGTCCTTCAAAACATGATAGCCAATGAATGCGGGGTCGGCAATTTCCACGAGCGGATTATCGACTTGGAAGTAGAAGACGCTCGTAATGCCACGCTCCTTCATATCATCGAGTGCCCCCGAGCGGTCAAGTGCCGCGAGAAGTCCGCCGTGTCCGTCAGGGCTCATAAAGATGTGTCCTGGCGCATCAAGGATGATTTCGCCATCCTTCGCCATGCCGGGCCACATGCCCTGAGTGAAGAAGAAGACATCGTCGGGGTTGAGACCAAAATAGTCATTATCCTCGAAACACTTAACGGTCGCGGCATTATTCGCCTCGCTCGTCATAATATAGAACGGAATCGTCGTATTATAGCGAATCTCACGCGCGAGAATCTTGCGGGCATGGAAGTAGAAGAGCGGCATATCGGTGATGGGTCCGATGGGGTAGCATCCCTTGGGACCCTCAAAGCCAAGGCGCGAGCCCTGTCCACCCGCGACGAGAAGTGCCGCGACGCGTCCCTTCTCCAATTCCTTTTCGCCTGCCGCGATAGCACGCTTAAGTGCCGCGCCCTTGAGGACATCCACCTTCGGGGCAACGCCTTTCGAATTGTCTACAGCGTCCGCACCCGCCTTGAGCGCGGCTTGGCACCGTGCCACATTCTGGGGCTCAATTTTCGCGATTTGTGCGAGGAGTGCCTTGCGCTCCTTATCGGAAAGTTTCTTCCAATAATTCAAGAGGTGCTCTTGTCCGCACGCCTTGAGTTTCTTTGTTGCCTCTTGGTAATTCATAGTAGCAGAACTCCGTTTATTTTGTTGTAAAGCGATATTGCGTGCGGCTCTTGAAGGTCTCGCCTGGACGCAGCACCGTTGTTGGGAACTCAGGATGATTCGGCGAGTCGGGATAGTGCTGGGTCTCAAGCGCCACACCCGCGAACGGACACAGCATCTTGCCCGCCGCTTTCGCCGGCAAATCGCTCGTCATATTCTGAGCACCATACATCTGCATACCAGGCTCGGTCGTCTGAATCTCGAGAACGCGCCCCGAGATAGGGTCATACATCGTCGCGGCAGGATGCAACTCGCCAATTTTGCCGCGCAACACGAAGTTGTGGTCATACCAATTATCCATCGGCGCAAATGCCTTTTCTTCCGCCATACGGTTGGCCCACGCGTTGATGGGGCGCATTTGACGGAAGTCGAGTCCCGTGCCTTCAACAGGCGCATTGGCGGTCGGGATTAGTCCAGCATCCGTCTGAGTATACATATCGGCGAAAATCTGGATTTGCTGCGAACGGACATCCCCGCTCGATTCACCCGCGAGATTCCAGTAGGTATGGTGGGTGAGGTTAAGGACAGTCGGTTTATCGGTCGTCGCCTCATAATCAATAATCCAGCGATTATCGGTGGTGACGCGGTAGGTAATCGTCGCTGTCACCGTGCCCGGGAAGCCCATTTCGCCATCCTTTGAGATATAAGCGAGCACCAGCCCCGCTTCCTGCTCAGCGGAATACGGTTGCACCTTCCAAATCTGTGTATCCCAGCCCTTCGGGCCCGAGTGAAGGTTACAATGGCGCTTATCTTTCGCCTCATTCACGGCGAGCTGATAGGGAACCCCATCAAGCGTGAACTTGCCGTGGGCAATGCGGTTCGCGAAGCGTCCGATGAGCGTGCCCATCGAGAAACCGTTCGCCTCATATTCGGCGGCAGTGTTCCAGCCGAGCGTGACATCCGCGAGATTCCCGAAGCGGTCGGGGGCATAGGCGCGCACCAAGCGTCCGCCATAGTCCGAGACATCGAGGATGAGCCCGTTGCCACTATCTATACGCCAAATATGGGTCTCACGCCCATCTTGGAGTGTGCCGAAGGACTTCGGACCCGTCACTGAAACGGCGGCCCGCGCGAAAGGTGCCGCTAAGCTGGCGGCGACCACAATTGAGGTTAGTAGTTTGTTCATAAGACTATTCTATCATTTCTGCGTCATAAATGCAATGGGTTTGAGAGAAAGATGTGCTGCGCCTCATGCTTGGCGCTCGCGGCAAGTTTCCGCACAAGTAGGACTCTTTGTGCCTGCCGCGCCACAGCTAACGAGGGGTCGAGTATCGTCGCACGCCCCGCCGCGACCTTCTGAATAAGCCGTTTCAGGTGGGGAAAATGGGTGCAACCGAGCACAATGTAGTCCGCACCCGCCGCGAGGAGCGGCTCTACTTTCGCACGCACCACCGCTTCTGCCGTCGCTCCAGAGGTTTCGCCGCGCTCGACCAGCGTCACAAACTCGTCCGCCACCGTGGCAAGGATGGTCACATCCTGCGCAAAGTGCGAGGTGGTCTCACGGTAGAGGCGACCATTAAATGTTCCCGCCGTCGCGAGTACCCCAATAATCCCTGTACGCGAACCTTTGGCGGCAGGTTTCACGGCGGGCTCAATACCAATGAAAGGAATGGCGGGATAAGTCTTGCGCAAATCATCAATCGCGGCGGCGGTCGCCGTATTGCACGCAACGACAATCATCTTACAACCATAGGTGAAAAGCTTTCGCGTATTCTCAAAGGCGAGCGCACGAATCTCTTCCACGGGACGATTCCCATACGGACAGTGCGCCGAGTCGGCGAGGTAAACCGTGGACTCATTGGGGCAAAGCTTCTGAAACGCCTTGAGGATGCAAAGTCCGCCAAGACCCGAATCAAAGAAACCTACTGCCCGCGAATTACTCATATTGCCGAAATATAGAAGTAAACCCTCTTATTTGTCTTTAACGTAACGCGCTCCTCGCAAGTGCGATTCAGTGTCGCACGGTAGATGGAATTAAACCGCACGCCGCGCAACGGCCAGCGGAGTCCCTCGGAACGCATCCGCGTGCCCCATTTCGTCGCGAAAATCGAGACTCCCGTATCCAGCGGAAGCTGAAACGCGGCACTTTTCTCGATGGGGACAAAGCATCCATTATCCGTCACAATCGGCACGCCCGCGTCGAGAGCACGGAAAATGTTGCTAATCGTATGATCCTCGCGCTTACCCGTCGCCCCAAGGACGACGCAATCTTGCCAGCCATGTTGTCTGCAGGCGGCAATCGCCTTCTCAAGGTCATTTGTGTCATCGCCCTGCACCCACATCGCTTGCTCAAAAGTGCCGCGAACGGAGTCCATATCGCCAACGACGAGATCAGGCTCTTTATGACGCTTTTGGCGATAAGTATCCGCCGCGCTATCACAACAAACGACGCGCTTAGCCGCGACAAGTGTAAGCCACGCGAGGGAATCTACACGCGGGAAGTCCCCCGCCGCGAGAATCACTGTCTCAGCGAGATTTACACCTATTTCCGCAAGCGGTTTCTTCACAAAGTCCCGCTCCACCGCACGCGGATGGGGCAAGGTGAGTTCAGGTGTATCAATAACTTTGCCGCCAAAGTCGATAAGATCGAGGTCAATTGTGCGCGGACCATTCTTCACCGTCCGTACCCGGCCAAGTTGCGCTTCAATGCGGTGCATTTCTTCGGCGAACTTCTCGACGGGCATCCCGACTTCAAAAATTGCCGCCGCATTAAGGAACTTCTGCGCGGCGTATTCGGGGGGCGCCCCCACGGGGTCCGTCTCGAATACGGAACTCTTGGCGACGAGTCGCACCCTCGGCAGTGCCAAAAGTGCCGCGTAAGCACGGTCAAGATACGCTTGCCGTGGCTCAATGTTCGATCCTAAGGCGACAATTGCCCGCATTACTTGCCCTCTTTCGCCAACTTAAGCGCTTTGGACGCCGTTTGGCGCAATTCTTCCGCGAACGCGGCATTTACTTCCTTCTCGGGATAATAGGTGACCGTGAGCGGATCAATCCCCAGCAACTTCTGCGCCCAGATGAGTCCCTGCAAATATTCACCCTTGCGATTCAGATGGAAGTCGGGCTTGTTGAAGAGGCGTTCGCGGTCGGGCAAAATCTCCACCGCTGTGCCCGTCGGGATAATCTCCAGTCCGTAAGACTTCGCGAAGTCCGTGTAGGCGCTATGCAGACGGCGGTACATCTCGGGTCCGTCAAAGCCAAACTTCGCAAGCCGCTTATCCCACGACGGATAGCTCCACGTCTCCTGCACAAGAATCTTCGCCTGAGGCGCAACTTCGCGAATCTTGGCAACGAGATTGTCGCCCCACGGATGGTAGCTCGCGGGCTTCCAACTCGCGTGGCTCGCTTGCTGGAGGGTAACAACATCCCACTTCTCGGCGGTAAGCACCTGAAGGACATTCGTTTGTGCACGAGTAGATGTAATAACCCCATTCGTCACCGTGACGCGGTCATAGCGATAAGGCAAAAACTTGGGGTCGCCCGCCTTTTTCACATTCTTCCAGTGCGCTTCGAGGGGGCATCCGCCAATGTAAAGGGACGCAATATCAATTTCCTTGCCCGCCGCCTTCACAATCTGCGGTGTAAACCGTGTTACACAAATAGAGAAGCTATTGCCAATAATCAGCACCTTTAAGGGCGGAGTCGGCTTCACCTCTTCAGCGGCGAGCGTTACCCCCGCAAACATCGCCAAAAACGCGAGACTAAGTACTTTTTTGAGCATAGTTAGTTGCCTTTCTTAGTTGTTAATAAAATCTTGCGAGCGGAAGTCGTGAGCGGCACGGATCTCGGGTCTTTGAACGCGGCATCCTTACGGACCACACGCGAAACGGAAAGCTCTTGCTTAAAGTGGGAAAATGTTTGGGTGTGTACACCCACGTCCTCCAGCGTTGGCAAATCCCAGAGTCCCTTTAGAAGTCCGCTCTCCTGGTTTTTGACGAGCAGGACGCGTCCCTTGCCATCCTCTATAACCACCACCCGCGCCTTGCGCGTGGGCACAGCCTTAGGCGCGGCTTTTAACGGATACTCCTCCGCCACACCTTTCGCATAAGCGCGGCACTCGGAATGAAGCGGACACTTCCCGCATTGGGGGGAGTGGGGGGTGCAAATGAGAGCCCCAAGTTCCATCATCGCCTGGTTGAAGTCGCCCGCGCTCTTCGCGGCATTTATCTCTTTTTGCAAGCGCTGAGCCAACTTCTGCCGCGCGGGTAATTTACGAAAATCATCCTCAAGTAGCCAAAAGCGTGCAAATACCCGCGCCACATTGCCGTCCACGACAGGAACGCGCTCCCCCGAGAGGACACTCGCAAGTGCCGCGGCGGTGTAGGGTCCAACCCCCTTCACTTTCGCCCACTCTGCGGCAGTTTTGGGCCAAGTGCCGCGCGCGGCAATTTCTTTCGCCGCCGCGTGGAGGTTCCGTGCCCGCGCATAATATCCGAGCCCTTCCCACGCCTTTAGAACACGCTCTTCCTTCGCTTTGGCGAGAGCTTCAACCGTAGGGAAAGTTGCTAAAAAGCGTTCATAATACGGCAGAACTTGCGCATATGTAGTCTGCTGCATCATAATTTCCGAAAGCCAACACGCGTATGCCCCCGGCTTTTGCCGCCAGGGCATGGGACGCTTTGCGCGCCGAAACCATGCCTCTAGCCGTTGCGCAATCATTTCTTTTCGGGTGCGGGGGGTGTGGCGCGATATTTCTCAAGGGCTACGGCATACGCAGGGGTCTTGCAATAGCCACAGCACTTGAACTCAGGACAAAAACCACGATAAACGCACTCAGGGACGCAACACGCGGCAACTTCTGGCTCGACCTTGCCAATTTCGTCCACGACAAGCTTCCAAGCCGCCCGTGTCTCGGGGCTCGCCTGCATACAAAGCCGCTTGCGCGAGATGGTCATCACCGCCTGAGCATTGGCGAAGCACTCATGAACGACGGGCGCATCTTGGCGCTTACTCTCCCGCGCGTCGCCTGTGCGGTCCGTGCGCTGGGTGGAAACAAAGTGCTCAATTCCGAACTTATGCCGCACAAAATGCACGCTTACCCAGTACGGCAAATCCTCCCACTTCCAATTGAAAGCGAGTTTACGGATGGGCGAATGTTCTGCGAGGAGGATGCGCTTCTTCCAGCGCGGGGAAGGCTCGCCCTCCCCTTCCTCCTTACGGATCGTTGTCCGTGCCGCGTCCGCGACATTGCGCCACGAACCGAACACTTTCAGAAACTTAACCGTCGCCATCTATACTTACCTCACGACGAAGTTAACCATCCGCTTGGGGACGGCAATGACCTTGACGATTGTCTTGCCCTCGAGGAACTTCGCGACATCCGCATTCGCCTTCGCCGCCTCTTCCATCTGGGCAGGGGTTGCGTCCGCTGGAATCGTGACGCGTCCGCGAAGCTTACCGAGAACCTGCACAGGAATCTCGATTTCGTTCTCCACGAGTGCCTTCGCGTCATAATTGGGCCACGGCTCATAGGCGAGCGTATTCGGATGCCCCAAAAACGACCAAAGTTCTTCGCCGAGGTGCGGTGCAAAAGGCGAGAGGCAGAGAACAAACTTCTCGAGATACTCACGCGGCACGCCGCCCGCCTTCGCGAAGCCTTCCGCTTCATTGATGAAGACCATCATCGCCGAAATGCCCGTATTGAACGAGAGCGTCTCAAGGTCTTCGCCTACCTTCTTAATCATCGCGTTCAGGCTCTTCGCCTCTGCCGCGCTGAGGGGACGCTCCACAATCGGGGTCTCGGTGACAAAGCGGTTAGCCCGCTTCAGGAAACGGAACACCCCCTCGACACCCTTCGTCGACCACGGCTTAACCGCCTGCAACGGACCCATAAACATCTCGTAGAGACGCAGGGAGTCCGCGCCATAATCGTGAATGACATCGTCAGGATTCACCACATTACGGAGTGACTTGGACATCTTGGCGGGCGACTCCGAGAGTTCTTCCATCTCGCCGCCTTCTTCCGCGCCGTAAGGCTTGCCATCGCGCCATTCAATCTTATCCATTGGGACAAGAACGCCGCGCTTCGTGCGGTACGCCATACCGAGAATCATACCCTGGTTGACAAGGCGATGGAACGGCTCAGAGGTCGGCACAAGCCCGAGGTCAAACAAAACCTTATGCCAAAAACGCGCATAAAGGAGGTGCAAAACCGCGTGTTCCGCGCCGCCTACATAGAGGTCGACCGGCAACCACTTCTTCAAAAGTTCGGGGTCAGCGAAGACCTTGTCGTTGTGGGGGTCGATGTAGCGCAAGTAATACCAGCAACTACCTGCCCATTGCGGCATTGTATTCGTCTCGCGCTTGCCCTTCTTGCCCGTCACAGGGTCAACGACATTTACCCAGTCCGTCGCTTTCGAAAGCGGCGGCTCACCCGTACCCGTCGGCTTATAGTCCGCGAGTTCAGGCAAGGTAAGCGGCAAATCTTCCTCTGGAACGAGCGAATTGGTGCCATCTTCCCAATGAATCACAGGGAACGGCTCTCCCCAATAACGCTGACGCGAGAAGAGCCAGTCACGCAGCTTATACTGCGTCTTAGCCTTGCCGACACCCTTCTCTTCAAGCCACGCAATCATCTTCGGACGCGCCTCGGCGACACTCAAGCCCGTCAAGAAGCCAGACGAAACCATCACACCCGAGGCAATATCCGTAAATGCCGCGTCGCCCGTATACGGAACTGGGTCAGGCGAAGCCGTCTTCGCGGCGGCGCTTTCCGCTGGAGCAACCACCTGCACAATTGGCAGATTAAAGACTTTCGCGAAGTCAAAGTCGCGCTCATCGTGCGCCGGAACCGCCATAATCGCGCCCGTTCCGTAGCTCGCGAGAACATAGTCCGAGATGAAAATCGGCAGTTCACTTCCGTTTACAGGGTTGATACCCGCGACACCCTCAAGACGGACGCCTGTCTTCTCTTTGTTGAGTTCCGTCCGCTCCAAATCGCTCTTGGACGCGGCTTTCTTCTGATATGCCGTGACATCTGCCGCGTTTTTAAGTACGCCCGCCTTGAGCCACTTCGCAACAAGCGCGTGCTCAGGCGAAAGAACCATATAAGTCGCGCCAAAGAGCGTATCGCACCGCGTCGTGTAGACGGTGATTTTCTCGCCCACGGTCGTCCCAAAGTCTACGAGGGCACCTGTGGACTTACCAATCCAGTTGCGCTGCATCTCCTTAATGCCCTCAGGCCAATCGAGGGTATCGAGGTCAGCGAGAAGCTTTTCGGCATAGTCGGTAATTTTCAACATCCACTGGCGCATCGGACGACGCTCCACGGGATGATTGCCGCGCTCGGATCTTCCGTCAATGACTTCCTCATTCGCGAGCACCGTCCCTAGCGCGGGGCACCAGTTCACGGGAACTTCCGCGACATAGGCGAGCCCTTTCTTATAGAGCTGCTCAAAAATCCACTGAGTCCATTTGTAGTACTTAGGGTCGGTCGTATTGACTTCGCGGTCCCAATCATAGGAAAAGCCGAGGGACCGAATCTGCTCACGAAAGCGGTCGACATTCTTCTTTGTCGTGATGGCGGGATGTGTCCCCGTTTCAACCGCATACTGCTCGGCGGGCAGTCCAAACGCGTCCCATCCCATCGGATGGAGCACATTGAACCCCTTCATACGCTTATAGCGGCAAAGGATATCCGTCGCCGTATAGCCCTCGGGGTGACCGACATGGAGTCCCGCACCTGACGGATACGGGAACATATCAAGACAGTAGAACTTAGGTCCTTCCTTATCGTTCTCTGTCTTAAAGGTCTTATTTTCGAGCCAGTACTTCTGCCACTTCTTTTCTATGGCGGAAAAATTGTAATCGCTCATGACTGCTTAGCGTCCTCGGCGTGTGTGGCGATCGCTTTTTCGATAAGCCCCGACACGTCGTTGGTCGCCGCAGCGACGCCGGCTTTAACGGCGTAATAAATGGCCTTGTGAGTGGAGTTGCCGTGGGTGATGATGACCGCCCCCGGCACGCCCAAGAGGGGTGCGCCCCCATAGACTTCAGGGTCAAGTTGCTTCTTAAGCGCCTTAAACGCCCCTTTTAAGAGGAACGCACAGCACATTCTGAAGAAACTCTTCTTGAGTTCCGCCTTGAGCCAGCCGCCCACCGCGTGCGCCACAGACTCCGCCGTCTTCAGAACAACATTGCCGACAAAGCCATCCGCGACCGCGACATCTACTTCGCCGCCACAAATGTCGTGTCCCTCAATGTTGCCCACGAAGTTGAGGCCCTTAACGGACTTCAAAATCGGGTAGGTCTCATGTACGAGCGCATTGCCCTTGCAATCCTCAGTGCCAATCGAGAGAAGTCCAATCGCGGGTTTCTCACGCTTCAGCACCTTTTCGGAATAGACATTGCCCATAATCGCGAATTGCACCAGCCACTCGGGGTGGCAGTCCATATTCGCGCCTGCATCCAAAAGGAGCAGGGGGCGGTCGGGAGAGCGCGTCGGTAGCACCATCGCGATTGCGGGACGCTTTACGCCAGGTATGCGCCCAAGATTGATAATTGCACTCGTCGCCACAGCCCCCGAGTTGCCAGCCGAAACGAACACATCTGCCCGCTTCTCCTTGACAAGCCGCATGGCTACATTGATAGAGCAATCTTTTTTGCGACGAACCGCCTCAACAGGCACTTCGTCCATCTCAATCTCATCCGAGGCTGGGACAATTTCGAGCGTACCTTTTTCTATGGCACGCTGAAAGAGGCTCTTACGATCTTTTGAGAACTTTTCGACGACTCCCTGAATCGCGGCAAGATTGCCGACGAGGAGAATCTTAACATCCTCAATATCGCAGGCAGCCTCGACGGCACCAACGACAATTTGCTTGGGGGCGAAATCGCCCCCCATCGCGTCCAACGCGACCCTCACCATAAAGGGAAGCTCCGTTTAACCAAGTTTATCGCGAAACCGAGATTACTCGGCCGCCGCGACAACCTTACGACCCTTGTAGGTACCGCACTTCGGGCACGCACGGTGCGCACGCTTTGCCGCGCCGCACTCAGGGCATGCTGAGACCTGCGCGAGAATGGGCTTCTCAAGAGAAGCCACGCGCTGACGCTTGCGCATCTTCGAAACACGATTCTTAGGACTTGCCATTTTTCTATTCTCCTATTTTTTCAACACTAGTGTTCAGCTAACCTTCAACCCATCCAATGCGCTCCAGCGATTGTCGCCAAGGACTGCCTTCTTTTGGGGCAACCCCGGGCACGCCTCATCGCAAAGAGGGTATGTCGGTAAATTGAGTATTAGAGCCTCCCGTGCGTCCGCCGTCAAATCGACATATTCCGTATTGGCCGCGACTTCGCTCGAGAATGTAAACTCATCCGTCGAGATAGTCGTGTCAAAGTCCTTGTCGCACCGACTGCAAACGAGCGTGAAGTCTTGTTCAAGATGTCCACGCACCAGAAGCTCATTGCCAAAGAGCTGAGCCTTCAAACGATAGCGCACCCCGCCGAAGGGTTTTACGAACTCTTCGTCAAGGTCGATGATGTCAACTTCACCCACGAGTTCCTCACCCGCGGGGTCAAGTCGCGCAACATCAATGCGCAATCTAGCCTCTTCTTCTGACATATTTCCCTAATATTATACCATAATTCGCCCCGCTTGCGTAAAAATTGTTATCAACATCGCAATTTTATTGAAACCACCCCCCCCGCACCTCCTTGCGCTCCTTTTAGACGGGATTAACAGGATTTACAGGATTGGCTCGGATTGGTAGGGCGGGCAGTCCCTTGCCCGCCGCGCCAAATGGTAGGGCGGAAAGAATTACTTCGCCGAGAGTGAAGCGAGGAGGCCGCCTGCGAGGATGAGGCTCTTTTCGCGCGGCGAAAGTGTCGTCT
>CAVCJC010000017.1:0-22612 GCA_963602475.1 Lachnospira hominis (ex Liu et al. 2021) | reverse complement strand
AGCGCGGGGCTATACGGCGTGGGATCCGACTTCGCCAGCCTTCATTAAGCGGCATTCGAATGGCGCGACGCTGTGCATCCCGACTGCCTTTTGTGCATATACGGGCGCGGCACTGGATATGAAAACGCCGCTCCTCAGGTCCATTCAGGCGATGACGAGGTCCGTTGAGCGGCTCATGCGTCGCTTCAAGAAGCCGAAAGCGCATGTGTCGATTACGCTGGGGGCGGAGCAGGAATACTTCCTTATTGACCGTGCGTTCTATTTGAAGCGTCCTGACCTCTTACAGACGGGGCGGACGGTTTATGGTGCGCCACCTGCCAAGCACCAACAGCTTGATGACCACTACTATGGCTCGATAAGACCGCGTATCATTTCGTTTATGACGGAAGTCGAGGAGCAATTGTGGCGGCTGGGGATTCCCGCGAAAACGCGGCACAATGAGGTCGCGCCCGCTCAATTTGAACTTGCGCCTGTCTTTGAGGACTTGAATCTCGCTGTTGACCATAATATGCTTATTATGGAAGTCCTGCGGCAGACGGCGGAAAAGAATGGCCTTGTCTGCCTCCTTCATGAAAAACCGTTCGCGGGGGTGAATGGTTCGGGCAAGCACTGCAATTGGTCCGTCGCCTACAATGGCAAGAACTTGCTCTCGCCTGGCGATAACCCGCGCGACAACGCCATCTTCTTGACAATGCTCGCGGCAATTGTGCGGGCGGTGGATTTGCATGCGGATATGCTGCGTACTGCGACGGCGGGTGCGGGCAATGACCACCGCTTAGGGGCGAACGAAGCACCGCCCGCGATAACTTCCGTCTTCTTGGGTGATGAGCTTTCGGCGGTGATTGATGATATTGAGGCGGGTCCGCGTGCGGCGAAGGGTTCCGTTGCCTCGCGGCGCACGTGCATGAAGATTGGGGTTGATGCGCTCCCTGCTCTGCCGCGAGATACGACGGACCGCAATCGCACCTCGCCATTCGCCTTCACAGGCAATAAGTTTGAGTTCCGTGCGCCTGGTTCCTCTCAAAACTGTGCGGCGAGTATGCTCGTTTTGAACACGATTGTGGCGGAGTCGCTCGATTATATTTGTGATGAGCTTGATTCGCGCGGTGGTAGCCTCAACGCGAACTTGCAGAGTCTTTTGAGGGTCATTTTCAGTAAGCATCGCCGCGTTTTATTCTCGGGCGATGGTTACTCGGCTGAGTGGCCGAAGGAAGCGGCGGCGCGGGGGCTCATTAACTTGCGCGATACGCCTGCCGCGATAGCTCCGCTTTTGGACGCGAAGAATAAGGCGCTCTTCTCGAAGTATGGTGTCTTTAGTGCTGAGGAGATGGTTTCGCGGCACGAAATCGCGACTGAGGCGTATGACCGCCGCGTGAGCATTGAAGGGCGCGTCGCCCTTGATATTGCGCGGGCGATGATTCGTCCAGTGGTGGCGGATGAGTTTAGTCGCCTCGCGACAGCCATTGCTCAGGCGCGGAAGGATGGGCTTCGCGTGGGCATTCGCGGGCTCACGGCACTCTCGCGCAAATTGGGCGCGGGGCTTGATGATATGCATATGAAGTGTGAGCGGCTTGAGAAGGCCCTTTCTAAGGGTAGCGATGTCGCTATTCTCGCGAAGATGGACGATTTGCGTAAGACGGTAGATAAACTCGAACATTTGGTGGACGATGCCAAGTGGCCGCTACCGAAGTATCGTGAGATGTTGTTCATTTACTAAAGAAGTTTGAAGAGGTAAAAAAGTCGTATGATGGCTAAAAAGGATAAGATAGGTATGAGATCGGGTGCGCAGGCGCTCGTGGAATCGCTCGAGAAGGCGGGTACGGAGGTGCTCTTTGGGTATCCAGGCGGGCAGGTGCTCGACATTTTTGACCAGCTCGACAAGGCGAAGTTCCAATTCATCTTGGGGCGCCACGAGCAGGGCTGTGCCCATATGGCGGATGGCTACGCGCGTGCCACGGGCAAACCCGGCGTGTGCCTCGTGACCTCGGGGCCTGGCGCGACCAATACGGTGACGGGCCTCGCGACCGCCTATATGGACGGCATCCCGATGGTGCTCATCTCGGGGCAGGTTCCGCTTTCGCTCATTGGTACGGACGCCTTTCAGGAGGCGGATACGACGGGCATTACCCGCGCGGTGAGTAAGCACAACTTCCTCGTCCATTCGGCGGATGAGATACCTGAGATTGTGGCGCAGGCGTTTTATATTGCGACACACGGCAAGCCAGGTCCAGTCGTCATTGATATTCCGAAGGACTGCCAGCGCGGCATGACGGCGGCGCAGTATCCTGAGCGCGTCTCTCTTCGTGCGTATCACCCCGAATCTTCGGCGACGACGAGTCAGATGAATCGCCTCGCGAAGTTGATAAATGAGGCGAAAAAGCCTGTCCTCTTCGCGGGTGGCGGCGTGATTTCGAGTGGCGCGGCGGCTGATTTGGCGGCGCTCGCGCATCGTGCGAATATTCCTGTCGCGACGACGCTGATGGGCATTGGTTCCTTTGATGAGCACGATCCGCTCGCCTTGCATTTGGCGGGCATGCACGGCGAATGGACGGCTAACCGCGCCATTGCGGGTTGCGACCTGTTGCTCGCCTTGGGTACGCGCTTCTCGGACCGCGTCACGGGCAAGCTCTCGGCGTATGCACGCAATGCGAAGATTGTCCATGTCGACTGCGACCCATCTTCCATCGGCAAGAATGTGGGTGTTGATTTGGGTATTGTCGCGGATATCAAGGATGTTTTGACGACCGTTCTTTCGCGTGTGAAGGCGGCGGACCACGCTGAATGGATTAAGGAGATTAATGGTTTTCATAAGGCGCACCCCGCTGGCTACAAGCCGATGCATAAGGGTGTTATTATGCCGCAAGCCGTTATCGAGGCGATTGATAAGGCGACGGATGGCGAGGCGCTGATTGTGACGGATGTCGGTCAAAACCAGATGTGGGCGGCACAATATTTCCGTCACTCGATTCCGCGTCACTTCTTGTCGTCGGGCGGTATGGGCACGATGGGCTTTGGCATTCCCGCGGCGATTGGCGCGGCACTGGCGCGTCCTGAGGCGAAGGTTGTCTCGGTGTGCGGGGATGGCGGGGCTCAGATGACTTTTGAGGAGATGGTGGTCGCCGTGGAGCATAAGCTGCCGATTACGCTCGTTGTCATCAATAATGCCTGCCTTGGGATGGTTCGTCAGTGGCAAGAGATTGTCTACAATAAGAACTATGTTGGGTCGATTTTGTCCCCGAAGGGACGGTGCGCGAATGAGCAACTCGATGAAAAGGCGCTCACTTACGACTATTTGCCCGACTTTGTGAAACTCGCGCAGGCGCATGGTGCGGAAGGTTACCGCGTCATTGACCCTGCGAAGTTGGAAAGCACGATTCGCAAGGCCGTCAACTCGAAGAAGACGACCGTTGTGGAAGTCATTGTTGAGCCGCGTGCGAATGTCTACCCGATGATTCCTGGCGGTATGACCGTTGAAAACACGATTTTTGATTGAGAGGAGGGGCGGAATACGCTATGAAAGAAGATATTTACCGTCTAAATTGCTTTGTGGAGAACCGTCCCGGTGTTCTCGCGCGGATTGTCGGGCTCATTTCGGGGCGCGGCTATAACATTCAGACGCTGAATGTGGGGCCGACCGAGGATGGCACGGTTTCGCGCATGAAGATTGATGTTTTGGCGACTGAGAAGGTCATTCAGCAGGTCATCTTGCAGTTGCGTAACCAAGTTAATGTTATTGAAGTAACGGTCAGGAGGCGTTAATGAGTTGTTCAATTCGTATAGCGGGGACGGGTTCGTATTTGCCCGAGCGTGTTGTCACCAATGATGACATTGCCGCGTATATGAACTCGTCCGATGAGTGGATTTTCTCCCACACGGGAATCCATTCGCGGCACTTTGCCGCCAATGATGAGGCGACGAGCGATTTAGGTGCGAAAGCGGCGGCGAAGGCACTCGAGGCGGCGGGAATTGCCGCGAGCGAACTTGGGCTTATAGTTGTCGCGACATCCTCGCCTGATTATGGTAACTTCCCTTCGACAGCGTGCATTATCCAAGAGAAGCTTGGCGCGAAGAATGCCGCGGCGTATGACCTTTCTGCCGCGTGTTCGGGGTTTGTCTACTCCTTGGAGATGGCGCGGTGCTGGCTTTTGGCGCATCCTGGCGAGAAGGCGCTTGTCATTGGCGCGGAAATTCTTTCGCGTACAGTGGACTGGAGCGACCGCACGGTTTCGATGCTTTTTGGTGATGGCGCGGGCGCGGCAGTTCTCGTTGCCGAGGAAAATGGCGCGGTGCCGTCGAAGTCCCTCCTCTTGGGTGCGGATGGTGCGGGCGCGGAGTTCATTACGCTTGAGGGCGGACATCGCCTGCCGGATTGCCCTGACCCGATTAAGACGACCCCGCGTCAGCGCGAGATTGCCTATATGAAGATGCAGGGACGCGCGGTATTCAACTTCGCCGTGAAGAAGCTCGATGAGATTGTTTCTGGACTTTGCGAGAAGGCGGGGATGAAGCCTGCGGATTTGGCGCGTATTTATGCGCATCAAGCCAACGAACGCATTTTGGAGGCTGTCGCGCGGCGTATGGAGCTACCGATTGAGAAGTTCTATATGAACCTCGAGACCGTGGGCAATACCTCGGGCGCGTCGATTCCGCTTTGCCTTGATAAGGCGGTGCGGGAAGGGACGCTGAAAGATGGCGATACTATCGCTCTCGCGGGTTTTGGCGCGGGACTCACTTGGGCGGGTGCACTCTTCAAGTGGCCGTATCTATAAGAAGATTTCAACTAACTAAAAGAAACGTTTCAATAAGGAGAACATAAAATGGGCGAAGTAATTGGCGCGGGCGAACTCCACAAAGGTGTTAAGCTCTTGATTGATGGCGAACCTTGGGAAATCACCGAGTTCGACTTCTCGAAGCCAGGCAAAGGGCAGGCGATCTACAACTGCAAGCTGCGCAATATGATGACGGGCGGCGGTATGTCGAAGAGCTACCGTTCGGGCGATAAGTTCGAAAAACCCGACCTCACACAGATGTCCGTCACCTATTCGTATGACGATGGGCAGGCGTTTGTGTTTACGGACGACAACTTCGAAGAAATTCGTGTCAGCTACGATGTTATGGGCGACAAGAAGTACTTCTTGATGGACGAAATGGAAGTCAAGGCACTCTTCTTTAATGATAAGGTCATTGGTGTCGACTTGCCTCAGCTCGTCGAGCGCCGCGTGACGAAGGTTGAGCCGGGCGTGAAGGGCAATACGGCCTCGGGCAAGGTGACGAAGCCCGCGACGGTCGAGGGCGGGTATACGCTCGCGGTGCCGCTTTTCATCAATGAGGGCGACCTCATCCGTATCAACACGGAATCTGGCGAATACAACGACCGTATTTCGTCGAAGTAAGCGGTTCGGGCTATGGCTGAAGAAGCAAAAGAAAAACTTCTTGAGAGCGAAGAGGTTCGCTCGCGCATTGAGGACTTGAAGAAGCGGGCGGACGAAATGGCCGCTTACATCAAGATTGATGCGCGGCGAACCCGCATGGCCGAACTTGAAGCACAGCAAGCGCAGGGCGACTTCTGGAATAATGCCACGAAAGCCCGCGAAGTAATTGCCGCGACGAATGCCGAACGCGCGTATATCGTGCCTTATGACGCGCTCCTAAAGTCCATTGAGGACGCGGGGGTGCTGCTGGAGCTCGCGGAAATGGAAGAGGGCGCGGCAAAACAGACGGCGCTTAAGGAGACGCTTGAGGAGTGCGCCAAGGCGGACTCTTTCTTTGACAAGATTCGCCTACAGTCTCTCTTGGGCGGCAAGTTTGACGCGTGCAATGTCTTTGTGAAGCTCCACGCTGGGCAGGGCGGTACCGAGGCTTGTGATTGGGTCTCGATGCTCTACCGTATGTACCAGCGCTATGCCGAAAGCCAAGGTTGGAAAGTCGAAGAATACGATTCCCAGCTTGGTGAAGAGGCGGGGTATAAGGATGTCTACTTCAGGGTGGAGGGTCCGTACGCTTTTGGTATGCTCAAGGCGGAGCGCGGCATTCACCGACTCGTGCGTATTTCACCTTTTGACGCGAATAAGCGTCGCCAAACCTCATTCGCCTCGATGGAAACCGTGGCGGAAATCAATGATGACATTGATGTTGAGATTAAGGACGAAGATTTGCGCATCGACACCTACCGCTCAGGCGGCGCGGGTGGTCAGCATGTGAATAAAACCGACTCAGCGGTGCGCTTAACCCACCTCCCGACGGGAATCGTCGTCGCGTGCCAAAAAGAGCGGTCGCAACATATGAACAAAGAAAAAGCGATGAATATGTTGCGTGCCCAGCTATATGAGTACTACGAAGACCAGAAGAAGGCCGAAATGGACCGCTTCTACGGCGCGAAGAGCGAGAACGGATGGGGTTCGCAGATTCGTTCGTATGTGTTCTGTCCGTATACAATGGTCAAGGATTTGCGTACGCAGTACGAAACGAGTGATGTCAACGGCGTTATGGACGGCAATATCCAGCCGTTCATAGAAGCGTGGTTGCAGAAAAAGGCAACGGAAGCAAAGTAATGGCATTTGAGAACGGAGTTAACTGGCAGCCTTCCCAGCCAGAATCGCGTGGCCGGTTCCGTTCCTTCCCTGACGCTGTACAAGCGGCGTTTATGGGGCTGTATCGCGAGGGCAACCCATTTTTCGCTCAGATAGTCGACAAATGGGCGACTCTCTTCCCGAATGTGCGGGCGAAGCCCATTCGCTTCGAGAATAATACGCTTTATTTGGCTGTCCCCAATGCGCCAACTTCGTTTGTGATACGTCCGAAATTGGCGTCTATGAAGCGGCTCCTTGCCGCGCTACCGGGAGCACCCGCGCGGTTTTCGCTCAAGTTGGAGGTCCGCAAATGTTAGGCGCGGCACTTATGAGTTGCCTCATCGCGGCGACTTTTACGCGCACTTTGGAGCGGGTCAATTCTATGGAGCCCGCCGATGCCCAAGCCGTATACGATTCAAAGGCGATTCAGCTCGTCTATGAAACTCCGCTTAATATCGATTATGCGGCGCGGCCGTATAAACTTGTGTCTGGACTCTGTGAATTGCCCGAGGTGAGTGCGGATGGGCTTACCTACACCTTTCGTATGGTGAAGGAGGCTCCGCTCACGGCGACGGATATTAAGCGGCAACTTGAGAAGGTGCGTGACCCTGCGGCGGCTTCGGCGGGAGGCTGGACGCTTAAGAATGTGGAGTCCATAGAAGCGGTAAGTGATGAAAAACTCGTGATAACGCTCAAAACGCGGCAGTTTGTGTTCCCTTGGATGATGGCACTCAGCACAGCGGCGATTCCTGACGCGAATCATGAAGGGACGGGCCCCTACCGCCTAACTAAATGGACCAAGAATCACGAGATGGTCTTTACGAAGAATCCGTCGTGGCGGGGCTGGAAAGAATGTGGTGCCGAAAGTAGTGATTTAGAGCCTTTTGATACCGTTCGGTATCTTGTGGTAGACGACCCGTCCACACAGTGGCTTATGTTCCTGAACGGGGACTTAGACTTTCTTGGGGAGATTTCCCGCGACAATTGGGATGTCGTCGTTGGGGCGGATGGCGAGATTGACCCACGTCTTAAAGCGCAGGGTGTGACCTTGCATAGCATTGAGTCCATAGATATACGCTACATCGGCTTTAATATGCGTGATAAGGTGCTTGGGGGGAACAAGAAACTTCGGCAGGCACTCACTTGCGCCTTTGACGCGAAGACTTGGTGCGCGTTCTTCAATAATCGGGCTATTCCCGCGAACGGACCCGTCCCCCCAGGTGTAGAAGGGCGGCTTCTTGACCCCAATCCCTACGCCTACAACCTTGAGAAAGCGCGGCAGTTGATTGCGGAAGCGGGATACAAGGATGGTATTGACCCTGAGACGGGGCGGCGACTCGTGTTGTCGCTCGCGGTGGGGCGTCCGACTCAAGATACGCGTGAGGCGGGGGAACTTGTCGCGAACTTCTTTGAGAAGATTGGTGTTAATTTGGAACTTAAGTTCTATACATGGGAAGCCTTTCTTAAGGCGGTTAACGAGGGGCGCACTCAAATGTGTATGCTCGGTTGGAACGGAGACTATCCCGACGCGGAAAACTTTCTGCAACTCTTCCATTCCCGCAATGTCAGTCCAGGCGCGAATCATTCCTACTACATAAACCCCGCTTACGACGCGGCATTTGACGCGGCAATGGCGACGACGAATGGCGCAGAGCGCGTCCGCTATTGGCAGGAGTGTCAGCGGATACTTGTGGAGGACTGTCCGTGGATTTTCGCGCATTATTCACGCAGCTATTCCCTGACGCGGGAGCGGGTGAAGAATTATATTCCGAGTAATTTCCCTTACGGACAAGAAGCGTACTTTCGCGTAAAGAAAGAAGGCGACAAGAAATGAAGACCCTAGTTGTAGATCGTTCGACCGAGGTGCAGTCCGTTGCCCTCGTGGAGGATGAGAAAGTGAGTGCCGCGTGCGTCTTGGAAGGATTGGACGGGCGCAGTGGCGAGTGGGTAGTCAAAGTTCGTGACTTTATGAAAGCGAATGGCGTTGCCGCGCCTGAGCGGATAGTTGTGGGCACGGGGCCAGGTTCTTTCGCGGGTATTCGCGCGGCACTCGCATTTGCGCAAGGCTTTTCGCTGGGGGCGGACTGCGAAGTGTTGGGACTCCCCTCGGCGTGCGCCTTCGCGAAAGTGAGTGCGCAAGAGCCGCTTGCTGTGGTGGGGGATGCCCGCCGTGGACAGTACTGGGTGGCACTTTTCGAGGGCGCGAATCTTGTGACCTCCATCTTTGAGACGGATATCGAGACTTTGCCGAAGCGCGTACCGCTCGGGGTGGATGTCGTCTCGCCCGATGATAAGCGTATTGGGGTACTTCTCAAAGAGAAGTTTGAAGATGTCTATAAAGGCGCGGTTACCCCTCTCGCGGAGAACTTGGCGCACGCCTTTCTCGCGAACCCCAAGCTACTTGTAAAAGAACCTTTACCTATTTACCTAAATCCAGCGGTCCGTACGGACGCACCTAAGAAGGAGGCTCAGTAATGGCTAATACCGAATCCAAAGTAATTGCAATTGATGGACCCAGTGGTGCTGGGAAAAGCAGTGTTTCGCGGCGCGTTGGGAACTTCCTGCGCTTTTTGCATGTGGATAGCGGGGCGCTTTATCGCATAATGACTTGGCAATGCCTCGAGCACGGCATTAACACGAATAATCCTGCCGAAGTGGCCGCGTGCGCGGCAGATGTCCAGATTGATGCCACGCCTGAGAAGGGGGCAATTGTGTGGTCCGTGGACGGTGTCGAGCCCGGCAAGCGGATTCGCACACCTGAAATCAATGCTCACGCCTCCCAAGTGGCGACGGTCAAGGAAGTGCGCGACAAAATTACGGAAATCCTGCGGGGTTTGACGCGTTTTGGCAACTTAGTGGTTGAGGGGCGCGACATTACGACGGTGGTCTTTCCCGATACGCCCGCACGCTTTTATTTGACGGCGAGCCCGGAGGCGCGTGCCGAGCGCCGTCAGAAGGAAGAAGTTGAGAAGGGCATTGCCAATCAGACGACGGAAGCCGTAAAAGCCTCCCTCCTCGCCCGCGATGAGATTGACTCCAATCGCGTCTATGCTCCGCTTCGCAAGGCGGACGGCGTTTATGAGATTGACTCGAGCGACCTCACGCTCGAAGAAGTCGTCGATACCGTCCTCGCGGCACTTCCGCCCAGCTGGCTCTAACAATGGATAAGACCTTCGAGAATGTCGCGATGATTCTACCTGGTCATCGGGTAGGAACAGGTTCCCTCACGATAAAAGGTGAAGAAATTGCCGCGATTAAAGAATATTTCGTAGATAAACCGCTCGCCGTAGTTATGCCTGGGCTAGTCAATTGCCATGGGCATACGGCAATGACGCTTCTGCGGGGTGTGGGGAGCGGCTTGCCTCTGAAGCGGTGGCTAGAGGAGGCGATATTCCCACGCGAAGCCAAGTTGACACCCCGCGATATTATGCGCGGCATGCAAAATGGCGTGCAGGAGATGCTCGCGTCAGGCACGACTTGCGTAGCCGATATGTATGACTTCCCAGATAAAGGCGGCGCGGTACTGGAGGCTTTCGGAATGAAAGCGAATATTTGCCGCGTGGGGCTCGCTTTTTCGGATGATAATCCCCCCAATCGCTTTAAGGAGTGCATTGACTTCGTAAAAGAGTGGCCCAACGGACGCGTCGTCGCCGATATTTGCATCCATTCCGAGTACCTAACGAATGAGAAGTTCTGCCGCGCTTTGGCAGAAGCGAATAGGGAACTCAAGCGTCCGCTACATGTGCATATCTCTGAAACGGAGGCGGAACATAAAGAGTGCCTCGCGCGGCACGGCAAGACCCCGGTTGCTTATCTCGCCGACCTCGGACTCTTCGATTATGGTGGGTACGCGGCACATTGTGTTTATTGCACGGACGCGGACTTCGCGATTATGCGTGAGAAGAATGTTACCTTGGTGCATAATCCGTCTAGCAATATGAAGCTTGGGAGCGGCTTTGCACGCATTCCCGAGGCACTGGCGGCGGGCGTGAAGGTGGCGCTCGGCACGGATGGCTGTGCGTCGAATGATAACCTTAATATGTTTGAGGAAATGCACATTGCCGCGCTCATTCATAAAGGTAGGCTGGGCGACCCAACGGTGATGTCCGCGTGGGATGTCCTTGATATGGCGACAATCAATGGTGCGCACGCCTTGGGGCGGCAGGATACGGGGGAACTCGCGGTAGGCAAGAAGGCGGACTTGTGCGTGATTGACATAAATAAAGAGCGCCTTTTCTATCGCGCGAATCTCGAGGATTTGATTGTCTATGCCGTTCAGGGCTCGGATGTGCGCGAGACCTATGTGAATGGCGACTGCCTTTATTCGCAAGGTGCTTGGTTCCCAAAAACAGAACACTTCCACTACTAAAGTAGCGGAAGTGCTTGTATTCCAAAAAAGAAGTTAAGCCTTAGTTCGGCGTAACGAGGTGCTCGCGCATCGCGATCTTGACGAGTTCCGCACGATTCGCGGCATTCAACTTCTTGAAGATTGTGGAGATGTGAATCTTCACGCAGTTCGCGGTAACGCCACAGAGCTTGCCAATTTCAGCATTGGTAAGACCGTGCGCGACATGCTTGAGAACCTCGAGCTGACGCTCGGTGAGCTTGACGACCTTCGGATTCGCCGCGATGAGAGCCTGCGCCTCTTGGGAGATGTAGGTGCCGCCTTCCGAGACCGTCTTGATAGCCTGGATGAACTCCTCATTCGAGGCACCCTTCATCACGAGAGCCTTAGCGCCCGCGTCACGAATCTGGTTGAGTTCGCGTGCCGAGGTGCTGGTCGTGAGAACGACGATACGCGGACGACGCGTAATCTTGCGAATGAGCTTCGCCGCCTCGACGCCGTTGGTGTTCGGCATAAGGATGTCGAGGATGATGATGTCGGGGTGAAGAGTCCGAGCGAGTTGAACAGCTTCTGTGCCGTCCGCCGCTTCACCGATGACTTCGAACTCCTCGACGGAGTTCAGGAGTGACTTGAGGCCCATGCGAACAATCGCGTGGTCATCCACGATGAGGATGCTTAATTTAGCTTTATTCATTAATTACCGTTCCTTTTTATTAGTTATTTGAGGTTGTGGTAAAGTGAGTTCAATGACACTGTGCGTCCCTTGTCTAGGTGCAGAAGTGAGGACGAGCGTGCCTTGGAAGTGCCGCAGGCGTTCACGGATGCCCTGAATGCCGAAGTGTCCCTCGGCACTGCCAGGAGCCGACTCAGGCGTGAAGCCCTCGCCATCGTCCGTTACAGTGAAAGTTAGCTTGTCACCCGCGAGCGACCCCACGATGGTAATGTTCCGCGCCTTGCCGTGGCGCACGCCATTAGCCGCGAGTTCGCGCATAATGCAAAGAATGGCGTGGGTGAGATTGTCCGAAAGCCTCTCGCGCGGCACTTGGAAGTCACAATGAAGTTCGGCCCCGCTCAAGGCCGGTGTCAGCGTCTTCACAATCGCCTCATTCATATCCTCTGTCTCAAAGGTTTGGTTATGGAGATCCCAAATGCAAGTACGGATGTCTTTTAGGCACGCCTTAAGCATGCGTGAGGCGACGGTCAGCTGTTTCTTGGCGGCGGGTGGGTCCGACTCGGTCAGGAGGGTGACCGTATCGAGTTGTAAAGTCACGGCAAGGACACTCTGGGCTATGGAATCGTGAAGTTCGACACCCAAACGGGAGCGTTCATCCGCCTTGAGAGCCGCCGCGATGAGCTTAAGTTCATTTTGCGCGAGTTCGCGTCCGCGGCGTTTAGCGAGGCGGGCGAGGCTGATGCAGAGTAAGATAAAGGCGCAAATGCCTAAGATAGAGAAAAGGACGATATATTTGAGCCTCTCCGCCGTCCAATAGGGAGGCCCCGCGAGAAGGACAACATCTTCCGCCTTACGGGTGACGACTTCAATGGAAAGGGGGCGCGTCAAATATTTGCCATATTCTTCAAAAGTGACGCGGCAAGCCCCCGTTACACGCACTTTACTGCCTGTCTTAGGGATGGATAAGTCGCCGAGTTGAACCACAACACGCTCGCCCTCTTGCTCAATGACGCACCGCGCTTGGTGTGGGGTGGTCGAGAGAGAGTCGAGAACGATGCCTTCAAGGGTAATGAGCCGTCCGTCAAGCGTCGGGTTAATGGCGACGCGTCCCGCATTGTCATAGATGAGCTTGCGCAGGGGCAGGGTAAGCGGCTCTTCGGGAGGTTGTTCAATCGCGTCAATTCGGCGGGTGGTCGCGTTGTAGAGTCCCGCGAAGAAGGTGTTCACACGCAAAAAGCCGCGCACTTCGACGCGCTTGCCAGGTTGGGGCATGCGACTGCGCGCCGAGAGATGTAGGCGTAAGCACCGCCCATCGTCCGTCCGAAAGAGTGCGTTTTGGGGACTCCACGCGGCAATAATTGTGCCGCGCGTCGACAGGCGATGCGGGAATTGCCGCTGACGCATGAGCGGAAAGCGTGCGGTGGAGGGGAGCGGCTGGGCATAGACATTCGTTGCCGCTTTGAGAACGATTATGTCATCGAGGGATGCGAGATCTATACTGCGACCAATGAAACGGTGGGTGCCATTACTACCCAGGACGCAGAGTCCCTTCACACGCACGGCGGAATCAATGAGCGCAAACGCCTTCTTGAAGGTGGCGTCCGTCGGATTCTGCACGGTGAGCGTAATGTCATTCTCGCCCGAGGAAAGCATAAGATAGATGTAAAGGGGGTTGGTCTTGTCACGAAAGACATCCGTTATCACGCCGCGCGTAATGACCTCGCGCATATCTGTGAAGCCCGCGTTTATGTCTTCAATTTCGAGTGTGACAATCTTTGGGGCACGCGCCGCGAAGAGGTTCGTATGGGAATGTACGGTAATGCAGTTCTCGTCGGGCGCGTAGGGGTTGGGCTTCACCGAGCAGACGGCACGCACTCTTTCGCCGCGCTTCCAGTTGGGGTTGGGGCTACCGGACGGATTCAGCGTGTAGACATCGGTATCATCATCGCTCAAGACCGCCCTATCACCCGACACCGCGACAACATCCGCCTCTGTAATAAAGCGTAGGTCGTCCGTCTTTTGCCGATGGATATTGTAGTAGGTCTCGACTTGGTCTAGGCGCAAAACGGGCAAGGCGGACTCTTCCCCTGTAGGGTCCGCAGCACAGGTTGCGAGAACGAGGCTCGCCGCGAGTAGTGTTACCAAAAAGCGCATTGTCAGTAAACTTGCCTTCTATTATCTCATATTTCGGCTTGAAATGCAAGAAGAATCGGGTAGTATTTTTCATTGCCCGCGAAGGATTGGCGGGCGGTTGGTAGTGTCCAAACCCAAGAAATCGGGTAGTTTTCGGGCCCTCTTACGCCTTGGGGGTTCTAGTTGGGTAGTAGTAGACTCCCGTCCCGCATCCCAAATCAACAAAAATCGCCCCTCTCTCAAATAGTGCTTGCATTTTCAGGTGCATTTATGATAAAATATTAGACCAGTGTATTTCATACCAGTTGAAAGGATCAGTCTATTATGAAGATGACATGGCAACCGTCGAAGATCAAACGGAAACGGAAAATTGGCTATCGTGCGCGTAAAGCGACGAAAGGCGGACGCAAGGTGCTTGCCTCGCGCCGTGCGAAGGGTCGTAAACGTTTAACTCAGGTCTGAGGTAAGCGATGACCACGCGGCTACCCGGGGCGAAGTACAAAAGTGTCTTCGACCGGGGACGCTCTCATCGGGGGCGTCTAGTGGTGGCGTGGTCACTCAAGACGGACGACGCGAGCCAAATGGCTGGCGTCGTTGTTTCTAAACGCACCTTTCATGACGCGGTTGACCGCAATCGCGCCAAGCGTCTTATGCGCGAAGCGTATAGGTTACTTGTAAAGTCCCAAGAGATGCCCGAGGGGGTTCTCTGGGTCTTTATTGCTCGCGCGGCAATTCGTGATAAGAAGTGCGGCGAGGTAATGGAGGAGATGCGAAAGCTATGCGCGCGCTCCTAATTCTCGCCGTGCGTGGCTATCAAGTGACATTAGGTCCTCTTTTGGGGGGCAATTGTCGCTTTGAGCCGAGTTGCTCGAATTATATGATAGAAGCCCTACGCGTACATGGCGCGGTGAAGGGCACGCTCTTGGGGTTGTGGCGCATTCTGCGGTGTCATCCGTTTGGCGCACAGGGTTACGACCCCGTCCCACCGCTGGGTCGGTGGCGCAATGATTTTACGAAAGTGATAGAACAATGAACAAGAAAGAGAAACTTATCTGCGTAGTACTCGGTGTAGTGCTCGCGGTTTATATCTTCCAAAGCATGCGTGACGCGAAGAAGGCACGCGAAAGTGCCGCGTCCGCCCCCGTTGCGCAAGTGGCGACAACGCCCGCCGCGTCGCAACAAGCACAGCCCGTGGCGGCTCCCGCCCCCGCGCCTGTCGCGGCGAAACCTGCCGCGCCCGAAAAGCCGTCCGTTCCTGAGAAGATGGTGACGCTCGAGAATGCGGAACTCAAACTGAGCTTCTCTTCGTGGGGTGCCGTCATCAAGGAAGCGACTCTTAAGGACTATGCCCGCAATAAAGGCGCGGTTTCGGCAGAAAACCCCGCGCTCGTCTTCAACTTCGCGTCCGCTCCGCTAGGGACAATTGAGGGCGTCGCCAATCTCGCGCCGAACGCGGCATATGAAGTGCGGAATGTTTCTTCTAATGAGGTGGTCTTCGTAAATGCCGCGCTGACGCGTAAATACACGCTTCTCCCGGGCTACAAAATCCAACTCGAGGAGCACTTCGCTACGATTCCCCAATCTCGTACTTATCTCACGGTGGGCTCTATGGCGATGGGCAGTAGCAAGAACGACTTGCTTTCCGTCGACAGCTGGGCAATGAATGAGAAGGGCGGCACGGTTATCCACCACGGCGATAGCGACTCGCCCCTCAAGCCCTATCTCGTCGGCAGCTCCATGGGCTGTGGCGGCAGTAGCAAGGCGGCGGGGCTCCCGCTCGCGGCGAAAGTTCCGTTCCCAGGCGAGCAGAAGTGGATTGCTCTCAAGGACCGCTTCTTTGTGACGGCACTCGTCGATTCGACGCTCACCAATGTCGGCTTTGAGTCCACGATTACCCGCGATGCCCACGCGGCAAATTATCGTCCCGAGCGCATTTCGGCGCGTGCCGCTTATGATGTGGGCGCGACCGTCCGCACCAGCACCTTCTATGTCGGACCCAAGAAGCAGTCCCTCCTCTGGGATATGGGGATGAAGGATGTGATGGAGTTCGGTATGTGGCGCTGGGTGTGCTATCCGCTCGTTTGGGTGCTGAATGTGTTCCATGGGGTCATCCCGAGCTTCGGTATCGCGATTATCCTCCTCACCATCCTCGTGCGCCTCATCTTCTGGCCGCTCACCCATAAGTCGACGGTCGGTATGAAGAAGATGCAAGAAATCCAGCCGCTGATGAAAGATTTGCAAGCGAAGTACAAGGATAATCCGAAGCGCCTGCAGCAAGAGACTTGGCAGCTTTACAAAGATCGCCAGGTGAACCCAATGAGCTCGTGCTTGCCGATGCTGGTGCAAATCCCCGTCTTCATCGCGCTCTTTAATGTGCTCCGCGCGGCAGTTGAGTTGCGTTACGCGGGCTTCCTCTGGATTCCCGACCTCTCCGAGCCCGAGGGACTCTTCGCGTCTTGGTTCCCCTTTGGCGGACTCAACATCCTGCCTATCTTGATGGCGGCGACAATGGCGCTTCAGAGTGCCCTCACGCCTTCGACGGGCGATAAGAGTCAGCAACGGATGATGATGGTCATTATGCCCGTGATGATGCTCGTCATGTTCTATTCGTTCCCATCCGCGCTCTCCCTCTACTGGACCGTCTCGCAGGTTCTGAGCATCGTCCAAATGTGGATGATTCGCCGCGCTTCGGCTAAGGCGAATCCGACGGCGGCCGTCGAGGTGATTGACCCACCCCAAACGCGGCAGATGCGCCGTCACGCGGCAGAATAAAGAGAGGATGCCTTTAGATGACTGAGTCCCGCAGAAGTTGGTATGTCGCGAGCGCGGCACTTCTCGGGCTCATTGTCTTTGGCATCGCCCTACTCGTCCAAACCGCGAACTTCCGTTCCGCCGTCGAACATATGGCGGAAAATGATATCCGTGATAAGACCGAAGCCGCGCTGAGCGTGCTCGCCCCCCTCCTCGAGAAGAAGGATATAGCCTCCATCGAGGCGTATTGTCGCGCGCGTCGTGCGGCGGGCGTACGCGTTACAATCGTAAATGCCGCGGGCGATATTCTGGTGGATACCGATAACGCGAAGCTCAATCACGCCAACCGCACCGAGATTCATAAGGCTCTCACAGGCGAGGACGGCACGATTTTGCGCCATTCGGATACCCTCGGCTCGTACTGGCTCTACTGCGCACGTCGTTCGGGCGAATATATCGTGCGCCTCGCGATTCCCTATGACGAAGTCTCGCATCCTGTGCGACTCGCGCGGAACGGACTCCTCGCCGCCGCGATTGTCGGCGCGTGCGCCGTTTTCCTCATCTTTTACCTGACGCGGCGTTTAGCCAATCGCGTCGAATTGCAGGCGGTGCAGTTAGCCGCCGCCCGCGCCAATGAAGCGTTCCGCCGCGACTTTACCTCGAATGTGACCCACGAATTGCGCACGCCCCTAACCGCGATTCTCGGGGCTGTGGAGATGATGGACGAAAGTGCCGCGCTTTCGGAGGAGGAGCGGGCGGACTTGCGGCGAATTATCCGTAGTCAGGCTTCGCGGCTGAGTGCCCTCGCGAAAGATGTCCTTTCTTTGGCGCGTATCGAGAGTGAGCAGACCGAGCGCGACCCACGCGACTTCTCGGATGTCGCGATTAAGGATGTGCTCACGAATGTAATGACGCTTGAAGTGCCGCGTGCGAAAGAGAAGGGGGTCACCCTCAATTGGACGAAACAGGCGAACATCACCTTGCGCGGCGACGCGGACCTTCTCGAGCAGGCTCTTGTGAACCTCATTGAGAATGCCTTGCGCTATTCGGGGTCGGACTGTATTGAGCTTGCCTCCGAGATTAAGCGCGATAAGCTTGAGCTTTCGGTTACGGACTTTGGTATTGGCATTCCCGCCGCGCATTTGTCGCACATCTTCGAGCGCTTTTATCGCGTGGATAAGGCGCGTAGCCGCAGTTTGGGCGGCACGGGGCTGGGGCTCGCCATTGTAAAGCACATCGCGCTTTTGCATGGCGGCTCGGTGGGAGTTGAGTCCGAACAAGGGGCGCACACGACATTTCGGCTAATTCTGCCGTTTAAGATAAAATGAAAATCGTATGCGCCAAGTGCCCCAAAATATGGTATAATATTTGCTTCAGATGAAGGAGTTCTATGAGCGAAGTAACTGATCAAGAAAGACGTCACAGCGCCGCCCACATGATGGCGCGGGCAATTGTGAATTTGTTTGAGGATGTCCAGGTCGATATCGGGCCTGCGACGGACGACGGGTTTTACTATGATTTTGACTTGCCGCACCGCCTTTCCCCCGAGGACTTCCCCAAGATTGAGGCGGAAATCGCGCGGCTGATTGCGCTGGACGAGCCTTTCGTGAAGAAGGTCGTCTCCCGCGAAGAGTGCGCGAAGCTTTTGGCTGGGCAGAAGTATAAACTCGAGCGTCTCGCCGACATTCCTGAGGGCGAGGCGATTTCCACCTATTCTGTCGGCGACTACATCGAAATGTGCCGCGGGCCTCACGTGGAGCACGCGAAGCAAATTGGCGTGGTGAAACTTACCCGCGTGGCGGGTAGCTACTATCGCGGCGACGAGAAGAATAAAATGCTTCAGCGCGTTTATGGTATTGTCGCGAAAGACCAGACGGAACTGGACGCGATGATTGCCCGCGAAGAAGAGGCGAAGAAGCGCGACCACCGCGTTCTCGGTAAGCAACTCGAGCTTTTCACCATTACCGAGCAGGTTGGACCAGGCCTCGCGCATTGGCTCCCGAAGGGCGCGCGCATTCGTGTCGCGATTGAGGAATATTGGCGTAAGAAACACTACGAGGCGGGCTACGAGATTGTCTATACCCCCCATGTCGGACGCTCCGTCCTCTGGCAGACCTCGGGACACCTCGGGTTTTATAAGGACGGTATGTTCCCCTGCATGAAGGTGCAGGAAGGTTCGGGCAATGACGCGTATATCGAAGAGTATTACGTCAAGCCCATGAACTGCCCGTTCCATATTCAGATTTACCAGTTCAAGAAGCGTAGCTATCGCGATTTGCCGATGCGCCTCGCCGAACTTGGCACGGTCTACCGCTATGAGAAGGATGGCGTCCGTCACGGACTCTTTCGTGTGCGCGGCTTTACTCAGGACGATGCCCACATCTTCTGCACGCCCGAGCAAATTGTGCAGGAAATTAAGGATACGGTCGAGTTCGCGAAGAAGATGCTTGGCAAGTTTGGCTTCCACGATATTCAGGCGTACCTCTCCACAAAGCCCGCGAAGGCGGTGGGTGATCCCGCGCGGTGGGAACAGGCGACGGAATCCCTTCGCCAGGCTCTCGAGCAGGAAGGTATGGACTACGAGGTCGACGAAGGCGGCGGCGCATTCTACGGACCCAAGATTGATATGAAGATTAAGGATGCTTTGGGGCGTCCGTGGCAGCTCGGTACGGTGCAGTTCGACTTCAACTTGCCTGAGCGGTTTAATCTGACTTATGTCGGGGCGGACGGCAAGGAGCACCAGCCGTATATGGTGCACCGTGCGCTTCTCGGCTCGATTGAACGCTTCTTTGGCATTCTCATTGAGCACTACGCGGGGGCATTCCCGCTGTGGCTCGCACCTGAGCAAGTGCGCATTCTGCCGATTTCTGATAAGGCGCTTGATTACGCGAAGAAGGTGCAGGCGGCATTGCGGGCGGAAGGTTTGCGTGTCGATGTGGATGCCTCCCCCGATAAGCTTGGCGCGAAGATTCGTGAGGCGACGATGCAAAAGGTGCCCTATCAAGTGGTCGTCGGTCCGCGTGATGAGGCGGCGGAACAGATTTCCGTCCGCTCTCGCTCGGCAGGCGATTTGGGCGCAATGAAGATTCCTGACTTTGTCTCGCTCCTTAAGAAGGAATTGGAAGCCTAATCTCTTAGTCTATGACCGCGATTATCGACTATAAGGCGGGTAATCTCACGAGTGTCAAACTCGCATTTGCCGCGATTGGCGCGGAAGCGACGGTCACCCGCGACCCCGCCGTCATTAGCGCGGCAGATCGCGTGGTTTTCCCGGGTGTCGGCGCGGCAAAAAGCGCGATGGCGAACCTCGCCGAACTTGGGCTTACGGAAGTCGTGCGTAGCGCGGCAAATTCAGGCAAGCCCTTCCTCGGCATTTGCCTCGGGATGCAGATTCTTTTCGAGCATAGCGAGGAAGATGGCGGCGTCGATTTGCTCGGTGTTTTGCCGGGCAAGGTGCGTCGTTTCCCCGATGTCGCGGGCTTTAAAGTGCCGGAAATTGGTTGGAATCAGGTGAATGGCAAAACCGATTACTATTTCGTCCATTCCTACTACGCCGAGAAGGGCGCGTACACGGTTGGGACGACTGAGTACGCGGGCATTACTTTCACGAGCGCGGTTCGCAAGGGTAATTTGGTCGCTTATCAATTCCATCCTGAGAAATCGGGGCGTGCGGGGCTTGAGCTTCTGAAGGAGTTTCTCTCATGCTAACGAAGCGCGTCATCCCTTGCCTAGATGTCCGAAACGGACGCGTCACGAAGGGCGTTAAGTTCAAGAACAACGTCGATTTGGGCGACCCCGTCGAAATGGCTGTCGCCTATTCGAATGGCGGCGCGGATGAACTTGTCGTTTACGACATAACCGCTTCCGCCGAGCGCCGCCCGATTGATATTGGGATGGTCGCGGCAGTTGCTAAAGCCGTGCGCATTCCGTTCGCCGTCGGAGGCGGCATTTCGTCCGTCGCGGATATGGAGCGCGTCATTTTGGCTGGGGCGGAAAAGATTTCCGTTAACTCGCTCGCGGTACGCAACCCGCAAATCATCGCCGAGGGAGCCGCGGCATTTGGGCGGCAGTGCGTCGTCCTTGGGATGGACCCCGTCCGTAGCGAGAAGTGTCCGAGCGGATACGAGATTACGACGCGGGGATTCCGTGAGTTCACGGGTATGGACGCGGTAGAATGGGCGAAACGCGCGGCAGATTTGGGTGCGGGCGAAATCGTCGTCAATTCGGTGGATGCGGATGGAACCCGCGCGGGCTTTGAGCTGACAATTACGCGGCTTATTGCTGAGGCCGTCGGCGTGCCTGTCGTCGCCTCGGGTGGCGCGGGTAAGCCCGAACATCTTGTGGAAGCCTTCCGTGACGGCAAGGCGGACGCGGCAATTGTCGCGGGGATGATTCATAGTGGCGAGTTCACCCTCGCCGAAATTAAGCGCGAGATGTCCGCTTCGGGCATCCCGACACGGATGAGTTGGTAACAATTTCAAAAGGAAACAACGAGTATGAGCAGGCAGTGGATTGCGATTCTAGATTATGGTTCCCAGTATACCCAGCTAATTGCGCGGCGTATTCGCGAACAGCAGGTTTATTCGGAAATTATCCGCTTTGATACGACGGCGGCGAAGTTGCGTGAGAATCTGCCGGCGGGCATCATTCTCTCGGGCGGACCTAATAGTGTCTTTGAGGAAGGGGCTCCCGGCATCGACCCCGAAATCTTTAATCTCGGCATTCCTGTTCTCGGTGTCTGCTACGGTATGCAGCTGATGAGCCAAATGCTCGGCGGTAAGGTCGCGCCAGGTGAATCGCGCGAATATGGCAAGACAGAGATGGAAACTGTCGCGGGCAACATCCTTTTCTCAGGGCTCCCCGAGAAGTTTGTCGTATGGATGAGTCACGGCGACCGCGTCGCGGCAATTCCTGAGGGCTTCCAAGTCTCCGCCACGAGCGCGAATTGTCCGTTCGCCGCCATTCGCGATGAGAAACGCCGCTTTTACGCGATTCAGTTTCATCCAGAAGTGGTCCATACCCAGTTCGGCAACGAGATTCTCGGCAACTTCCTCTTCAAAGTCTGTAATTGTAAGGCGGACTGGCAGCTCTCGAGCTGGATTGATGAGACGGTTGAAAAGATTAAGAAGCAGGTGGGCGATGAGGAAGTCGTCCTTGGGCTTTCGGGAGGCGTCGATTCTTCCGTCGTCGCCGTGCTCCTCCATCGCGCGATTGGTCCGCGCTTGCACTGCATTTTCGTGGATAACGGACTTCTCCGTTACAACGAAGATAAGCAGGTCGAGGAGATGTTCCACGCGAAGTTGGGGCTCGACCTCTATGTTGCGCACGCGGCACAGCACTTTTATGCCGCGCTCAAGGGCGTGAGCGACCCTGAGCAGAAGCGCAAGATTATCGGACGCGAGTTCATCAATGTTTTCGCGGACTGTGCCCGCAAGTACAAGAATTGCAAGTTCCTCGGCCAAGGCACGATTTATCCGGATGTCATTGAGAGTTCCCACGCCCTGAAGGGACCCTCCCAAACCATTAAGAGTCACCACAATGTGGGCGGACTCCCCCCAGACCTCAAGTTTGAGCTGGTGGAGCCTCTCCGTGACCTCTTTAAGGACGAAGTGCGTGCCGTCGGACGCGTCCTCGGGATGGATAGCGAACTCCTCGACCGTCAGCCATTCCCAGGTCCAGGACTTGGCGTGCGCATTTTGGGCGAGGTGACGGAAGAAAAGGTCAAGCTTCTTCAACAAGCCGATTTGCGCGTGCAAGAGGAAGTGAAGAAGTTGCCTGATTATAAAACCATCTGGCAAACTTTCGCCGTCTTGTTGCCGGTGAAGTCCGTGGGTGTCATGGGCGACCAGCGCACCTATGAGTATACATGCGCCATTCGTTCCGTCAACTCCATAGACGCGATGACAGCGGACTGGACGCATTTGCCGTATGAGACGCTTGCGACGATGTCCAATCGCATCATCAATGAAGTGCGTGGCATCAACCGTGTCGTCTACGATATCTCGTCCAAACCCCCCGCCACCATCGAGTGGGAATAACCCCTCATAGGCGAGGACCGCAATTTTAGATAGCCCCTTCGGGGCTGTGGGGTAGGGGGCGGAGTCCCTTCCGCCCCGTCTGAACGGCGGCCAAGGGACTGGC
>CAVCJC010000016.1:0-22626 GCA_963602475.1 Lachnospira hominis (ex Liu et al. 2021) | reverse complement strand
CAGGGCGGGTTAGCACGGTTGCCGCCCGCCGTGCCGCATGTTGTCAGGCACAAGCGATGTGAATCCTGTAAATCCTGGCTAAAAACCACTGCTTAGCTATGCAAGGCACAGATTCAGTCCCACGTGTGGAGCAAAATATGGTATAATATTTGCCTAAATGAAGGTCGATATCATAAGCGTTCAGCCGCGTATGTTCGCGGGGTTTCTGAATGAGAGTATTGTCGCGCGAGCGGTCCGTAAGGGGGCTTGCGAGATTAATCTCATTGATTTGCGCGACTTTGCCCACGATAAGCACCGCAAAGTGGACGATAAACCTTATGGTGGCGGACCTGGTATGCTGATGATGTGCGGTCCGTGGTTTGAGGCGGTGGAGAAGTGCCGCGCGGGGAGTTCCGTTGTGCCGCGGGTGATTATGACGAGTCCGGCGGGGCGTCCCTTCACTCAGCGTGTGGCGGAGGAACTCGCGGGTGAGGAGCACCTCATATTTATGTGCGGACATTATGAGGGCTTTGATTCTCGCATTGAGACCTTGGCGACGGACCTATTTTCGCTGGGCGACTTTGTGATGACAGGCGGAGAGCTCGCGGCGGCGGCGATGACGGACTCGATTGTGCGGCTTCTGCCGGGCGTTTTGGGTGGAGGAAGCGCGGCAACGGCGGACGAGAGTTTTGGACGCGCGGGGCTTCTGGAGCCTCCGCAATATACGCATCCGCCAGAGTTTCGTGGGATGAGAGTTCCGGAGGTGCTTTTGAGTGGCGACCACGCGAAGATTGCCGCGTGGCGTGAGGCGGAATCGCGGCGTTTGACGGCGGCGCGGCGTCCTGATTTGCAATAAGGAGAGAAGGAATGAGTTTTTTTAAGGCTTATGATATGCGCGGCACTTTTGGCGTCGACTTCTCGCTTGAGACGGTCTATCGGGTTGGGCGCGCCTTGCCCAAAGTCGTGGGCGGCAAGCGTTGGCTTGTTGGGCGCGACTTTCGCCTCACAAGTGACGCGGTGCAGAAGGCACTCATCACTGGACTTGTTGAGGCGGGGGCGGAAGTCACGGACCTCGGGCACTGCACGACCCCGATGGTTTATTTCTTCACGGCGAAAGAGGACTTTGATGGCTCGGTAATGGTGACCGCTTCGCATAATCCGCCGAGCGATAATGGACTTAAGGTCTCCAAAAAGACAGCCCTACCTGTGGGGTATGCCGACGGACTCAATGAGGTTGAGAAACTCGTCGCGGCAGATACGGCAACCTATGACGAGGGGCGTCCGTTCCCCGTCGTGAAGTCCCTTACGGACGCTTTGCCGCGCTACATTGCTTGGCAGAAAGAGCGCGTGCCTAATTTGGAGGGATTGCGGTTCGCGGTAGACTGTTCGAATGGGGCGGTTTCGCTTCTTGCGAAAGAGCTTTTCCCGAACGCGGCACTTTTGAATGCGGTACCTGACGGAAACTTCCCCGCACACAGTCCGAACCCCCTGAAGGCGGAAGCCCGCGAGCAAATTGCCGCGTTTGTGAGAGAGAATAAGCTTGATTGTGGCATTATCTTTGATGGCGATGCCGACCGTGCGATGTTCGTGGATGAGAAGGGCAACTTTGTCCAGCCCGATTATCTCGTACCCCTTGTGGCAAAGGCGACTGTCGCGGCGGCGGTGCCTGAGAAGCCGACACGGATTATCCATGATGTGCGTACTTCCCGCGGTAGTATTGAGACACTGAAAGAGTTGGGCTTTGAACCTGTGATGGTGCCTGTGGGGCACGCCTTCGCGAAGCCGATTTTGCGCAAAGTCGGTGCACTTTGTGGGGGTGAACTCGCGGGACACTACTACTTTAGGGAGTTTGTCGGATGCGACTCGGGGGTGCTTGCCGCGACGCGCGTTTTGCGTGAGATTGCGGAAGCGAAGGCGAAAGGGCTTACTTTCTCTGAACTCGTCGCGCCTATCTCTACGCGCTATGCTAATTCGGGGGAGCTCAACTTCAAAGTGGCGGATAAGGACGCGGCAATTGCCCGCCTGCTCGCGTTCGCCGAGAAGGCGTTGCCCCAAGAGCTTAGCCGCGAGACGATGGACGGACTCCGCGTCGAATATAAGGAGGGCTGGTTCAACGTGCGTAAGTCTAACACCGAGCCGTACCTGCGGCTTATTGTGGAATGCGACACCGCCGCGCGGCTTGCGGACTGGGTGGCGCGGATGAGGTCCGTTATTGAACAGTAAAGAAGGTTAAAGAATATGTACTACCTTAATAAAATTGCTTGGTTGTTGCTAAATCCGTTAACATTTGTGCTGGTACTACTCGTGCTTGCCTTTATTTGGCGGCGGTTTGCGCGGCTATTTATTGCGCTGAGCTTCGTGTGGCTCGTCGCCTGGAGTTTGTCGATTATGTCGCGTCCGTTAGCAAACGGACTCGAATCGCGCTATGAAGAACAACGGTTTATGAAGCCCGAGGAGTATCCGACTGCGGACGCCATCGTTCTTCTCGGGGGCGGGGTTTCGTATGTGGAGGGGCAGTGGCTTTTTCCGCACCTTATGCAGTCCGCCTCGCGCAATTGGCAGGCAGCGCGGCTTTATAAGGCGGGGCGGGCACCGTATGTCATCCCTTCGGGGACAGGCGCGGAAGAGGCGGACGTTCCCTTTTTACGTGACTTGGGCGTGCCAGAGGAGGCGATTCTTATTGAGAATGAAGCACGGAATACGGAAGAGAACATCAAGTTTACCCTGCGACTTTTGAGGGAGAAGTTCCCTGAGAAGGCGCATCCGAAGGTTCTTGTTGTTACGAGCGCGTGGCATATGCGCCGCGCGGAGATTCTCTGCCGACGCTATGCGCCTGAGCTGGAAGTTGTGCCTGCCGCGAGTGACTTTATGTCGCGTCCTGCGGTGCCTGTTGAGGCGAGGGAGTTCTATCCGAGTGTGGATGCCTTTAACTGGAATGCCACCTTCTGGAAAGAGTACCTCGGGATTGTCCGTTATGGCTCTTTCGCCCCCAAAACTAAAAACTAAAGACTTTAGTTGCCTCTTAGCCGCGTAATATGGTATAATACAAGCAGATGAAAAGAAGAATTCCATACGGTGTCATCAATTGGGAACGGCTTGTCCGTGAATGCTATGTTGTAGACAACACGGCATATATCCGTGCACTTGAGGAGTGTACGACTCCAGTGTTCTTGCGTCCGAAGCGGTTCGGCAAGTCCGTCGTCTGCTCGATGCTCGAATATTATTACGATATTAACCGCAAAGACCAGTTTACGGAACTCTTTGGGCGGTTTGATATTGGCAAGAATCCTACGCCGCTAGCGAACTCATTTCTTGTGTTAAAGTCTGACTTCTCGACGATTACGGTGGGTACACTAGAGGAGATTAAGCGTGACTTCTTCCAAAAGATTAAGGGCGATGTTGAGAGTTTCACGATTAAATACGCGCACCTCGCCGATTGGTCAAGCGTGTTGACGGCTGAGACACCTTCCGCATTGATTGATAAGGTGCGGCAAGTTATTCTTGATAATAAGCTTCCGCCACTTTATGTCATTATTGACGAATATGACAACTTCACAAACGAACTCGTTGTTTCGCGCCGTGATGCGGACTATGATGCACTTTGTGGGCACGACAATGAGGGTTTAGCCTCGCGCGAGTCTTTCTTTAAGTCTTACTTTAAATCATTTAAGGCAGGCCTCGCCGACAATTCTGTTGGGCGCACCTACTTCACAGGCGTTTTGCCGATTACGCTTGACGACCTTTCAAGTGGCTACAATGTGGGCACGATTGTGAGTTTGAACCCTGAGCTATTAGGGTTGGTCGGCTTTACGGATGAACAAGTGCGCAAATATGTGGATGAAATCTATACCGACAGGGGATTTGATCGTGCGAACTTCGAGGCTGTTTTAACGGACTTAAAAGCTTTTTACGACGGCTACCATTTCCTGCCTGGCTCAGAAAACCTTTACAATTCAACTATCTGTAATTGGTATTTGTATAACTTTGTTACGAATGGTGGCGTGCAGACCATGTTGCCAATCGACTCAAATGTCCGTACAGATGTTGCTTGGATACGTCTTTTGTCTGGCGGCGCGGCACAAGCTCTCGCTTCTATTAGGCGCTATATAGAGCGTGGAGAAGGTGAAGATGCTTCGCGTAGTGACCTTGCCGCGAAGTTTGGGCGCGCGGCATTCTTCTCAAAGTCTTTCTTCCCTTATGCGCTTTATTACCTTGGCATTCTTACATTTGTTGACCCATTTACACTAGGCGTTCCTAATCTAACGATTAAGAATATGCTCGTCGATTATTATGACGAACTAGGTAGGTTTAAGAACGCGGATGAGGCGCGGCGTGCATTTGTGGGCGCGGCAAAAGAACTTGCACTATATAAAGGCACTTGGCATGCGCTATTTGAGGCTTATTGGCAATTCTACGTGAAGGCGCGGATTCCAGCTCAGGCATTTGATAAGATGAATGAGAATTTCTTCCGTACAACCTTCGCTTCGCGCACGTGGGATGTGCTCCCGATGTATTATTCGATTGAGACGGAGTATAACACATCTGAGGGGCGGTGCGACTTTCTTGCTATTCCTAAGGTCGGCTTCAATAAGCCCGCTTGCCTTATTGAGTTTAAGTATTTTACGGCAAGTGAGGTCGAAAAGCATAACTTGCTCGGGCGTACAACACCTGATGAGGAAACGGTTGAGCAAGCGAAACACTATCGCGAATCGTTAACGCGTCGTCCGTATTGGCACTGTCCGATAGAAACTTATGTCGTAGAAGTCTGCTCGAGTCGCGGATATAATTGGTTTGCAATAGCATAAATCTCTAAAAATTAGATGATTATGAAGAAGTTTTTGACTAGAAGTATGCTACTCTTAGGCTTGGTTTGCCTTGCGGGGTGTTTGGGTGGGCGGGTGCCTGAGCCTCGGCGGTGGACTATTCAAGTGCCTGAGGCGGGCGTAGAAGTTGCCGCGAAAAGTCCGATTTGGGATGTCGTACGGGTGGCTCGACTGGAAGTCGCCGCGCCTTATGATGGGTTGCGCCTTGCTGTGCGGCGCGCGGACGGCTCCCTCGCCTTTGATCCACGCAATGTATTTGCCGCGTCGCCTTCGACGCTTTTGCGAACCCCGACGCGCGATATTTTGCTTAGGAGTGGTAAGTGCCGCGCGGTTGCCTTGGCGAACTCGCCTGTAAAATCAACGCAGGTTCTGGAAATTGTTGTCGATACCCTCGCACTTGATTGTCGCAAAGAGAATGAATGTTCCGCCGAAGTTTCCCTCTCGGTAACTTTAGTTGAGGGACGCGAACTCGTGCGAACTGTTAAGAGCGCGGCATCTGTGGCTACACAAAAGGACTTTACCGCGTCATTTTCGCGTGCGTATTCAGAGGCACTGAGCAAGGCTTTGGACGAATTGGCTAAATGAGGGATCCGTTCCGAAAAATAGGCGAAACGGCGGCACTGCGAAATGCCGCGCTTCGGGAGAACTTTGCCTTTTTAGGTGAGGCGTTCACGGCGTTTTTGGATACGCTGGTGCATCCGTGGCAATTTCGTTTTCGGGACTGGTCGCGTGCCTTTGCTCGCGCGGCATTTGATGGCTTGCCTGTGACGACGGGGATTGGCTTCCTTTTGGGGGTTATTCTCGCCTTTGAGAGTGCCGCCGCCTTGCGCACTTTTGGTGCGGAAGTCTATGTCGCCGATTTACTCACGATTTCCCTCTTTCGGGAGCTGGGTCCGCTCGTGACGGCGATTGTTCTTGCTGGACGCTCGGGCAGTGCTTTTGCCGCTGAGATAGGGACTATGAAAGTGGACGAGGAACTCGACGCACTTAAAACGATGGGGCTCCCGCCTGTGAAGTTCCTTGTGGTTACGCGTGTTTGGGCGGCGATTTTGGCGATGCCTATTCTCACTGTCTTTTCTGAACTCGCGGGGCTTATAGGTGGTGCACTCGTTTTGGGGCCGATGAATGTCCCGAATGTCGTCTTTTGGAATCGGGCGGGGGACGCGGTTTCGCTCTTCCCGGTCGTCTTCGGACTCGTTAAAGCCTGTATTTTCGGTTTGCTCATTGGACTTATCGGATGTGGTGCGGGCTTACGGACGCGTTCCACGGCGGATGGCGTGGGTGTTGCCGCGACGACGGCGGTGGTGGGGGGCATAGTCGCAATTGCGATTGCGGACGGACTCTTCGCCGTTGTGTGTTATGCTTGGGGGGTGTGAGATGGCGAAAGAGGCGATTATCTCCTTAGAGCATGTTGACGCGGGGTATCCGAGGAATGTTATCCTTCACGATGTCACATTTGATGTAAAGGAAGGCGAAATCTTCATCCTTTTGGGCGGTTCTGGATGCGGGAAGTCCACGATTTTGAAGCATATGATAGGGCTTAACCCGATTTTGGCGGGGCAACTCACGATTTGCGGGAGCGAATGGAGTGCGAGAACTGCCGCGTCCCTTTATCGGCAAATTGGGGTTTCTTACCAGAGTGGGGCGCTTTTTGGTTCGATGACTTGTCTAGAGAATGTAATGTTGCCGCTGGAGGCCTTTACGAAACTCTCGCGGCGGGCGCGGTCTGAAAAAGCGCGGCAGTTGCTGGCGGAAGTGGAGCTCGCGGACGCGGCAGAAAAGATGCCGTCCGAAATCTCAGGCGGGATGAAGAAGCGCGTTGCGATTGCCCGCGCCTTAGCGCTTGAGCCGAAGATTCTCTTTCTGGATGAGCCGAGCGCGGGGCTTGACCCCATAACGGCTTTTGCGCTCGACCAATTGATTTTGCGCCTGCGGCGTGAGAAGGGGACGACTTTCGTGATTGTCACGCACGAGCTTGCGAGTATCTTTCGGATTGCTGACCGCTGTGCACTTTTTGATAAGGCGCGGCGGGGGCTTGTTGCGCTAGGCGATCCGCGCGAATTGCGCGAGAAGTCCACGGACGCCTTTGCGCGGCGCTTTTTGAATGGAGGCGAAGAAAATGGGAAATGAGGCTAATTCCTCGGGTTATGCACGGACGGGTTTCGCGCTCGTTTTTGGTGCGGTTGCGCTTCTCGGCGTTCTTATTTATGTCGCGGGCATAGGTAATAGCCGCAATGAGTTTGAGGCGGAGACTTACTCGGACATCCCTGTTACGGGGCTGAGTGTTGGGAGTGAGGTCAACTTTCGCGGCGTAAAGGCGGGCACGGTGAAGAGCATCTCCTTTGTGGGCGGAACTTACCCTGAGGCTTCGGCGAATGACCGTTTAAGGATACTTATTAAGCTTAAACTCGACCGCCGCGTGTTTGGCGGTCCTGACGCGGGCGACCCTGAGGAATTGGTCGCGCGGCTTGTGCAGAAGGGCTTGCGCGCCACAATTTCTGCGAGCGGCATTACGGGGCTCTCGCGTTTGGAAATAAACTTCCCGAAGACACCCGTCCCCGCCGCGGCACTTTCGTGGACGCCCAAGACGCTCTGCATTCCGCCTGCTCCCTCGATGCTTGAGAGTTTTTCGGACTCTGCCACACGCGTGATGAACCAAATTGACCGCATGGACTTCGTTGGGTTTTGGACGAATCTCTCGTCCGCCGTCGATAATTCTGCGTCCGTTCTGATGAATGTGAATGAGATATTGATGGAGGAGCGCGGACGCATTAGCCAGATTCTGAGCAACTTGGAAGCGACGAGCGAGGCTTTGAAAGAGTTCTCGGCTGAAATCCGCGAGAACCCGAGTCTCCTCTTGCGTTCATCGGCAGCCGACCCCCTGCCCGAGACGGAGTTTTAACCCAGTTCTATAATTTACTAACCAAACGGAGGTAATACAGTAATGAAGAAACCTAAAAAACCGACTAAAGCGTCCGTGACGCTGGATATTGATACTGGCAAGGCACTCTATTTTGATGTGCCCAAGCTGAAAGATATCCCTGTAATGGTCAAAAAAGAAGCGCATGCCGCGGCAAAGAATGACAACGATGCAGAACTCTTTGACTTCTTGCGCTGGGATAAGTCGCTGACAAAGAAGGAGAAAGCTACCTTCAAGAAGCTCCTTGCGGATGTCGAGAAAACGGCAAAAGCGTATGGTGAGGAGGAAAAGAAAGTTGCAAATACGCGCGAGACGGATGAGCTTGACGAAACCAAGCCGCCGAGCAAGGCAGAGATCGCCTATTCGCGTGCGGAAGACATCTTCACCAACTGGCAAGATACACACGGCCTTCACACTTGCATAAATTGCCGCTATTATATGCAACCTTCTGCCGAGGGCTCTTCTGGGGTGTGTATGAAGTTGAAGAAGGCGACGCGCCCTGTTTCTAATTCGTGCCCCAAGTATACAACTTCCACCTTTGAAGAGGACTGGGAGATTCTGGATATGAACACGGCGGACCCTGCGATTGAACGCTGGAGCTCCAATTGTAATTGGCATGGCAACTCGGATGAAGAGCGCGACAACGACTAAGTAGAAAAGAGGTGTAATATGGTAGTGAAATGCAAAGTTTATGATACTTCCACAATCTCGGACCTGATTCTTCAGCGTTGGGTTAAGCTGTATCCAGCGTCGAAAGTCGCGGCACTCAAGAAGAAATATGAGAGCCTCGATAAGGAACTTGTGAAGGCAAAGAAGCAGGTTGCCGCGCTTAAGGCGAGTAAAACCCTCGATAAGGCCACAACTTTTAGCCTTGAGGAGGCGCTCGCGTACTTCCAGGATTTGAAGGTGTTTTATAAGTCGCTTTATACGGTACTCTCGTTCTTGAACGAGAAGTATGCGAAAACGCCAGTGGAGAAGCGCGAAACTCTGGTTGAAAAGGTCGTGAAAAACTTCCAAAAGACGGTGCTCGACACGGTCGTCGACCAGGATGTGCTCGCGGCAACACGCAAGTTCTTCCCGAAGAGCTTCGATGCGAAGGAAGTTAAGTCCATTAAGAGCCTCTGCGCGGCAATTTATGAGACCCTCGACCTCCTCCAAAGAGCCCGCTAACGCGGCTGTTTAAGACTATTATTGTGAGATTGCCCACTTTAAGTACCGTTCAAATCTTAAAGTGGGCAGTTTTTTCTAGAAGAAAGACTCCAATCTTCGGCAAAAATATGGTATACTATAGATATAGAAATGAGGAAATGATATGCAACTAACTAAGAGAGAGTTTTTGAAGAAGTTGGGGCTTTTGAGCGCGGCAAGTGCCGCTGGGGCGCTCAAGGCGGATGAGTTTATTGCGACCAATAAGACGCTACCACCTGGCGCGGTGGGCGATCCAGCTAATGTGTGGTTTGGTCAGCGTATTTACCCGATTCCCCATACGATTGAGGATGTACCCAGTTGCTACTTGAAGGATGGTAAGGTCATTATGCCCGCACGCGAAGTGCCGCGCTTCTATGAGACGGATGTCGTGGTCGTGGGCGGAGGCCCCGCCGGCTTTGCCGCCGCAGTCGCGGCGGGCAGGGCGGGTGCCAAAGTCGCGCTGGTGGAGTCCGCTGGGTCTTTGGGCGGACTTTTTACGAATGGGATGGTGCTCATTGTGCTGGCGACAGGCGTGCGGCAAGCGAGCGGCGATTGGCAACTCGTCACACGCGGCATTTGCGAGGAGTTTATGCGGCGTGCACGGGCGATGGGTGCTATTGCGTCCACTCAGGAAGACCCTGAGAATAAACGCCGCCATTGGCAACCGACCATTGACCCTGAGGGAGCGAAGTATCTCATGGATAGAATGTGCGAGGAAGCAAAAGTTGAGACATTCTTCCATGCGACAGGTATTGATGTCATTCAAGATGGCGACAAGGTGCTCGGGGTCGTCTTTCAATCGAAGCAAGGACCTCAAGCCATTCTCGCGCGGCAAGTCGTCGATTGTACAGGCGATGGAGACATCTTCTTCGCGGCTGGATGTGGGTTCCGTCAGATTACCCACGGAATCGGCAGTGTGGCACGCTACGGCAATATTGACCGTGTGAAGGCGAAGAGGCCGCCTAGGAACGCGCCACTCGCGTATGACGGACTCGGCAAACCCTGGCCCACGCGCAGTAATGAAGGCAATGGTTCCGTTTGGTGGGGCGGTCGGCTGGGTCCGCAAGGCGACGGACTCAGCGTACGCGATCTCTCGAAGGCGGAAGTCTTGCATCGCCGTTTTTGGTGGGAACACGCGATGGAAATGCGCAAGACGAAAGGCTGGGAAGAGGTCTATGTTGCGAACATTTGCTCAATGATTGGTCCACGCGCCACGCGGCTTTTGGAAGCGGAACTCATCGTTGACCGCGCGGCAGAGGCGGCGCACCAGAATGAACACGAGGTCATCGGCTGGTGCGGCAATTGCGGTCCACATAATGGCATGGCGGTCAGTTATCGTTCGCTCGTGCCGAAGAGGGGCGAGAATATCCTCGCGGCTGGGCGGTGCTTGGGGGCACCCGATACGGTGGATACGTTCCGTTTGATTGCGCCGTGCTTTGTGACAGGGCAAGCGGCGGGCATCGCCGCAGCACTTGCAGCGCAGAAGGGCATTGCGCCGCGTGCTCTCGTATATTCCGACCTCCGCCACGCCCTAGAAGAGCAAAAAGTCTTCCTGGGCTAAACTGTTTAAACAGAATTAGCAAGGTTTGGGCGCAGTTTTTTTATCACGCAGAGGCGCAGAGAGGAAGAGAGCACGCTTTGGGGCAAGCACTTGTCTCATATCAATCTCTCTTTCTCTCTGCGGCTCTGCGTGAGATAAACGGCGGGTAAGAGCAATTGAATATTTGACCACAAATGAAAGCTGTAGGGGGGGCGATGAGGTGCCTGGTTTGCGAAGGCTTACTGCTTTATGAGGTCGCGGCAGGTGAAGGCGAAGCGGAGGGTTGCGCCGAAGAGAAGCCAGCCAATGACGGCGTAGAGATTGGTCGTCGAGAAGGGTGTCCCTTGCGGACAAAAGTAAAGCGCGGCGGCGTAAATGAGATGGCAGGGAATGTACCACTTGAGGAAGGCGAAGCGCCCCGCCGAGATTTCCGTATTTATGTGGAATGTCAAAATGGCATTAAAGAGGGCAAGAAGGATGAGTAGGGGAATCACGCGGGCGAAGGGTGCGTAGAGTTCGCCGTGGGGGAGCCACTTGAGGATGGGCTCTCCCGCAAAGAAGAAGAAAAGCGCGAGTAGGACGGAAGTTACTAGCGCGGCAAGCGCGGCTTTCAGGACGAGGGGACGCGTGGCGCGTCCCTGCGCGGCAGTTTCCGCCGTGAAGGGGAAGAGCGTGACACTCAGCGTGCAAGTCACATAGCTCGCAATTTCCGCGAAGCGCGTCGTCATATAATAGGCGGCGGACTCTACATCAGGGAGCCTTTGACGGATGACGAGTTGCTCGATGAGCCCCGTGGCAGATGACACGGCGTAGGCGATGCCTATTGTAAATAAGAGGCGGGCAAAGCGGCGAAGGGTGGGGCGCGTCCAATAGGTCTCGGCTGGATGGGAGAGTTCGCGGCGAAGGCAAAAGACGCTCGCGACCATATGGAGTGCGGGCGCGGCACTTTGGGCGACGAAATAGCCTGTTAGTGCGCGGAAGGGCATTGTTATGAGTAGCGTCACGAGCCGTAAGGGGGCTCCAAAGATGTTGAGGACGGAAAGTGCCTTAAACTTCTTGAGCCCTAGTAACGCATTCGTGTAGACGGGTGACGCGGCACTTATGAAGGCGGACGCGAGAATGACGAGTCCGAGAGAACCCTCAACAATACGAATCTTCTCTAAGAAGATGGGCATAAACAGCCGTGAGAGGGCAATCGCCAAGATGAGAAATACCCCCGCCGCACAGAAAACGCCGCGTAGGAGGGACTTAAGCTTGCCAAACTCACGCTGTGTAGCAAGAATCGTCACTTCGCGGGTAAAGACTGTCGCGAAAATGGTGACGGGCAAGGCAAAAAGTGCCGCGAATTGCGTGAGGGGCTGAACCGCACCCAGTTCGGTAGGCTCTACGCGCGAAGGGACGAGGTAAATCCCAATATAAGCGTTAATGAGGTCCGCCGCTCGGCAGGCACAGAAAAGCATAAGCGAATACCACCAAAAATCGCCTAGCTTCGCGTGTAAACGCTTAATGAGTGCCTGCATTAGGAATCCTTAGCGCAATTGGTGATTGGCTTCGTTATCGCGGCGATTGAAGTCGGGGTCGAGCGAACGCTGCTGATTGTACATTTGCGGAGGATGCACCTTGCCATCGCCCACGCCTTTCGTCATAAGCGCCTTGAGCTCATCGAGGTGCTGGGCATAAACGCCGCGCGGGTCGCAATCGTACTTCTTGCAGAGCGAAGCCGCCATGCCCACGACTTCGCCCATCATCCCATGAGTACGCATAAGGCGGGTTGTGCCGAGCGCAATGTGGGTGACGGAAATATCGCGGCCCGCCATAAAGAGGTTGGGAACATTCCGTGAATAGTAGCACCGGTACGGAATCGCGATTGGCCAAATTGTCTTGTTTAGAGAGTCCGTTTGGAAGGGCTCTCCCGTGAAGTTCGTCTTCTCGGCGGCCTTGGGGAAATGGAGGTCAATTGTCCAAGTCGCGACGCAGGTAGCATCGGGGAAGTTTGTGCGTGCGTCAATGTCGTTTTCGCTCAGCACCCAGTCGCCCATCAAACGCCGCGATTCACGTCGTCCCGCGATATAGGCGACCCACTTGAGTTCCTTGTTCGCATATTCCGTGCGATTGGACGCGATATTCTTGACATAGCCCCAGTTGGAAAAGGCGACGAGTAAGCCGTAGTCACGGATGTATTCCGCTTCCGCAATTTGGTCGCGTCCAAGCCCCGCTTCCCAATTCCAATCGCCGCGCAAACCTTGATGTCCGTTCACGTCATTAAAGCGAATCATCCACGGTTGCTGGGGGAAGTCGACAGCCTTGCCGTCCGCCGTTTTGTCCGCATACCACTGAACGCTCGCGCCCATTGTGAGCATATCCTCCTTCTCGGGAGCCCACGCCTCACCCGTCTCGCTCTTCGCTTCGCGTCCCTCACGCCAATCAGCCCCTGCCAGGAAGCCAACAGTGCCATCGCCTGTCGCGTCCACGAACCAGCGTCCGTAAAAAGTGGTGGTTTCAGGCTTTTGGGTGTGTTGTCCTGTGACGGAAACTATCCGACCCGCCCCATTTGTCGTGACACCATCTACGCGCGTATTAAGGAAGAGGGCGATATTCTTCTCGGCCTTCACAACGGCGAGCTTGCGGTCATCCTCATAAACACCAAATGGACGCGCATTGCCGCCGCGGGCTGGACCAAACTCCGCAATCGTATCGCCGAGCCGTGGATAGGGCGGCATATTTTGCCAGCCGCCGAGATGGACGCGCACTTCGCTCGAGTTGTTGCCACCCAAAACAGGGCGATCCTGCACGAGGGCGACCTTGAGACCAAGGCGCGCGGCAGAAATTGCCGCCGAAATGCCCGCGATACCACCACCCACGACAACGAGGTCGGCGTGATGTTCCTTGTTCGAGACGGTCCTAATCGAAGTCGCATCAGCGGGCGCGGCATATTCGAGCTCCACCCAATCACAGCGTCCGTCAAAGCCCGTCAAATCTTGCAGTTCAAGCGTGTGCTTTCCCTTGGCGAGTTTCACGGTGCCCGCAGGCTCTGTCACCCACTCGCCCTTGCCTTGCGTGCCCAGCACTTTCGGAAGTGCCGCGCCGTCCACGAGCACCTGAAAAGTACCCGCCGCGTGTTCCGACCAGGGGGCGGTCCAATTCTTGGTGCGGCAGGATATCGTGACTTCGCACGCCTTAGTGAGGGTGAAACTCGTCTTCGCATTGGCAACGGGCTTGCCCATGCCGTGGGCGAGTAGGTAGGAGGAATGGTAAGAGTCCATAAACTGGGTGTCATTTACCCAGCCCCCCCACGAATCAAAGAACTCCGCCTGAATGCGCTCAACCGTAGCGAAAGCGGCGGACACGGCAGTTAGGAATGTGAATAGTGCGATGAGTTTTTTCATACTTGTTAGCCTTTCAACTTCTTTTTATAAACGAGAATGCCGCAAAGCAGGGCGCGGCGCACGCGTTTCTTGGTGTAGGTAAACCAGAAAAATCCCTTGATGTGCCCCCAAACAAACGCGGCAGAGCGATTGCGGAAGGGCGTGAGGCGTAGGTACTTGAGGTAGAGCGGCCAGGTGCGGTTCTTCCAAATGTTGCACCACGGCTTCAAGAGTGCTCCCGCGAAATGCCAAATGCGCACTACCTTATTAAAAGGAGAATAACGCACATTTATTCCGTCCCACTCCGCGCCAAGCGCGAGGATTCTGCCATAGAAAGTGAGGTTAATGATATCTTGGTCAGGCCAGGCAATGCGGCTAGCATATTTGGCTGTATTCGCGAAGAGCTTTTCTACAGCACCTTCCGCCCTCATTTTCGCTAGGTCCATTACGAGAAGTCCCGAATAGAAGTATGGGGCACTCCCTTCGAGACCAATGAGCTTCTTCTTGTATTCGCCCGCCGCGCCTTCCGAAACTGCCGCGAGAATGTTGTCCCCAAGTTGCGTCTCCCACAACGGACGTATCGCCCCCACGCAACAGACATCCACATCGGAATAGATGGTGCGGCTTTCGTCGGGGAGGAGCGTCGGCAAGAGGAATCGGTAGTACATCTCTTGCGTGACGTGCTCAAGCTCTGGCGGAATGGGGAAGTCCGCGAAAAGTGCCGCGTCCACAGCGTGGAAGACGACGCGCACGCTAGAGCTGCCGCCGTGCCATTCAGTGAGAAGCTTCTGGTGCGCGGCAGTTATGTCGCGGTGGAGAATGTGGAAAGTGAAGGACTCGAACGCATTGTTCGCGACGATACTCGCCAAGACGACGGCGAGATGTTGCACGAAAGAGTCCGACACACAAAAACTGACGGAAATCGCCTCTTTTGGAGTCGATTCAGCCTTGCTCGGATAGGTTATTGCAGTTGCGCTCATTTTTGAGACTATTATTATAGCAAAGTTCTGCCTTGCTTGGCAATGAGAAATCGTAAGTGAAAACATTGTAGGACATACAATATGTGTGTTGTATGCGCACGCCAAAAGTGGTAAAATATTCATCCGTAAAGCGCGGCGGAAGAGGTTTCCGTCGTTGCGACAAGCAAAAGAAGGTAAGTAAAGCGTATGAATGAACGCCAAGAAGTGAACCGCAATTTGGCACAAATGCTGAAGGGCGGAGTGATTATGGATGTAACGACGCCCGAGCAGGCGAAGATTGCCGAGGCGGCGGGCGCGTGTGCCGTGATGGCCCTCGAGCGCATTCCCGCCGACATTCGCGCGGCAGGCGGCGTGAGCCGTATGAGTGACCCCGCGATGATTAAGGGCATTCAGGCGGCGGTTTCGATTCCCGTCATGGCGAAGTGCCGCATTGGACACATCGCCGAGGCCCGCATTCTCGAGGCGATTGAGATTGACTACATCGACGAGAGCGAGGTTCTTTCGCCAGCGGATGACCTTTATCACATCGATAAGACGCAATTCAAAGTTCCGTTCGTCTGCGGCGCACGCGATTTGGGCGAAGCCCTGCGGCGTATTGGCGAAGGCGCGACGATGATTCGCACGAAAGGCGAGCCCGGTACAGGCGATGTCGTCCAAGCGGTTCGCCATATGCGCAAGATGCAAAGCGAAATCCGCCGCGTGGTCTCTCTTCGCGCGGACGAACTCTATGAGGCGGCGAAGGCGCTCGCTGTGCCCCTCGACTTACTGCGGGAAGTGCACGAGAAGGGCAAGCTCCCCGTCGTGAACTTCGCGGCAGGCGGTGTCGCCACCCCAGCGGACGCGGCACTTATGATGGAACTTGGTGCGGAAGGTGTTTTCGTCGGCTCGGGCATTTTCAAGAGTGGCGACCCCGCGAAGAGGGCGGCGGCAATTGTGCAGGCGGTCACCAATTGGCAGGATGCGAAACTCATTGCTAAGCTTTCCGAGAATCTCGGCGAGGCGATGGTCGGCATCAATGCGGACGAGATTAAGACGATTATGGAGGAGCGCGGCAAATGAGTTCCGCCGCGTCCCATTCCCGCGTGGGCGTCTTGGCGGTCCAAGGTGCCTTCGCGGAACATCTGCGCGCCTTCAAAGATGTAGGCGCGCAGGTGTTTGAGGTCCGTCAACTCGCGGATATCGCCGCGCCCTTTGATGCACTCGTTTTGCCGGGCGGCGAGTCCACTGTGCAGGGTAAGCTCCTTAGAGATTTGGGGCTTTTTGAGCCGCTCAAGGCGAAAATCGCGGCGGGGCTCCCCACATTCGCGACTTGCGCAGGGCTGATTCTGCTCGCCGAGGAACTGAAGGATGACCCGACGGTGTGGTTCGGGGCCTTGCCTGTTACCGTCGAGCGCAATGCGTACGGACGCCAACTTGGCAGTTTCGAAACGCGCGGCGAATATGCCGCCGTGGGGGAAGTGCCCATGACATTCATCCGTGCGCCGCGCATTGTGCGAGTGGGAGAGGGCGTGGAAATCCTCTCCTCTTATAAGGGCGAGCCCACCGCCGTGCGTAAAGGCAACATCACGGCACTCGCCTGGCACCCCGAGCTCACCCCTTGCCCCCTCGTCTTTCAAGAGTTTCTCGCGCGTATTTAGCGCGAAGATTATACTTGCTTTTTAGGCATAAAATTTGGTATAATCTTACCTGTTTTGCCGCGGAGGGTAGCGCATTCGGCGCGAGAGCAGGCGGTCATCACAAAGAAAGTACATAAATGGATCAGATTAAGATTAAAGCGGAAGCTCGTACCGAACAGGGTACGGGGGCTGTCCGTCGTTTGCGCCGCACGGGTATGATTCCCGGCAGCGTAATGAAGATGAAGAAGGGTGGCACCGAGCTCATCAAGCTCCCTGCGCACGACTTCATGATGGCGATGCGTGGTCATGCTAGCAAGCAGTTGTTGGTCACGCTGGATATGAATGGTACCGAGGTTCCGGCGCTCATGCGTGAAATGCAGAACGACGTCCTGGCGGGTACTCCCATCCATGTGGATTTCAGCGAAGTGTCGCTGACCGAGAAGGTCCGTGTCACCGTGCCGCTGTACCTCGTGGGCGAAGCGGTCGGCGTGAAGCTCGGCGGCGGCGTTCTCGAACAGGTTCTGCGCACGATTGAAGTCGACTGCTTGCCGACGGATATCGCGGAGAAGTTTGAAGTCGATGTTTCCAGGCTCGGGCTTGACCAGACGCTCTTCGTGCGCGATCTTCAGCTCGGCGAAAAGCAGACGATTGTGACGCGCGGCGAATTGGCTGTGGCGGTCGTCAAGGCTCCGGATGATGTGGCGGCGGCGACGCCGAGCGCGGCTGGCGCGGCGGATGCGGCGGCAGCGGCGACACCTGAAGTCATCAAGAAGGGCAAGGAAGAAGAGGCTAAGGCCGCTGACTCCGCTAAGAAAGAGGAGAAGAAGTAATGAAGAAGTACGACATCCTTTATATCTTCGTTGGCGTTACACGCGACGATGTTCTCAATGCCAACCTCGAGAAGGCGCTCGCGGAAGTGACGCGCTTGGAAGGTACGGTTCTTTCTTCCGAATCGCTCGGCAAGCGTGCATTTGCGCGCGCGATGTCCAAGAAGGAGAATGGCGTTTATGTGAAGGTCCGTGTTGAGATGGATTCCGCCAAGGTCGAGGAACTCGTCAAGCGCTATCAGCTCGTCGAGGAAGTGTTCCGCGTCCAGATTCTCGCAGTCGACGAACGCCGCGAGGCGAAGCTCGTCGCGGAGCGTGAAGCGCGTCAGGCGCGTCAGGCTCGTAAGGAAGCGGCGGCTCAGGCCGCGGCTGAAGCGGCTGAGGCAGCTCAGGCGGCTACAGCTCAGGCGTAACAATAGGTTAACGGAAGTTTAGTCATCATGGCTTCATTCAACAGAGTAATTCTGATGGGCAATCTCACACGAGACCCCGATGTTCGCTCAACTGGTACCACGGGTATGAAAGTTGCGCGCTTAGGGCTCGCCGTGAATGAGCGTCGTAGAGACCGCAATGGGTTGATTCAGGAGTTCCCTGTCTTTATTGATGTGGATGCCTGGGATAAGCTCGCCGAATTGTGTGGTCAGTATCTCTCGAAGGGTCGCGCCATCCTCGTGGAAGGGCGCCTTCAGATGGATACTTGGGAGAAGGATGGCGTGCGGCATCAGAAACTGAAAGTTCGTGCCTCTACCATTAAGTTCTTGCCTCAGGGCGATCGCTTGGCTTCACAGGCTCAGCGCGCGCCGATGAGTGAGAGCGAAGCTTCCACGGCAATTCCCGCGCCAGTCTCACCGCTCGAATCGCTTGAGAATGACTCGGATAACCTTCCGTTCTAACAACTTAAACCCTCTTAAAGGAAAAGCAAAATGGCTTTTAAGAAATCTAATTCGTCCGCAGGTGAAGAATTCGCCGCGCGTAAGCGTCCGTCTCTCGGGGCTAAGGACTCGATTGATGTTAACGATATCGAGACGCTTAAGTACTACATCACTGACTACGGCAAGATTCTGCCCGCGCGTATTACGGGCGTGACGGCCGCGCAGCAGCGTCAGATCCGTCAGGGCATCAAGCGTGCCCGCAATATGGGTCTCATGGCCTAAGCGAAAGGAGTATCAAGATGCAACATATTGAAGTGATGCTCATGGACAACGTGAAGAAGCTCGGCAAGGCGGGGCAACTCGTTAAGGTTGCGCCTGGCTATGCGCGTAACTGCCTCTTCCCGAAGGGTCTCGCGGCGGTCGCCACAGAAGCGGCTAAGCGCAAACTGCGTAAACTCGAAGCGGAGCGTGCGGCTCGTGCGGCGGAAGAGAAGAAGGCGGCTCTTGAAGTCGCTAAGAAGCTCGCCAAGCTCGAACTCACCGTCTCGGCGCCTACCACCGATGGCAAGAAGCTCTACGGCGCAATCAGCGTTTCTGATTTGCTCGCGGCTATCGAAGCCAATCGCGGTGTCAAGGTTACGCGTAGCCAGCTCTCGATTGAGGACTCCCTGCGTGAAGTTGGTGAATATGACGCGACAATCGATCTCGGTCACGAGGTCTATGTCAAGTTCAAGATCACCATTCTTGACGAACAGGCTCCGGCGGCGGAAGCCTAATAGCCCACGCGGTTATTCTAAGCGAACGCGTACTGCCCGCGAGGTAGTACGCGCTTCTTGTTTCAATTTCGCCCCAGAATATGATATAATATTCTCACGATGAAAGCTAAAACATTTATAGACCAAGTCGAGGTACTCGTGCGTTCTGGACGCGGTGGCGATGGCGCGATGTCCATGCGCCGCGAGGCCCTCGTGGCATTTGGCGGACCCGATGGCGGGGACGGCGGGCGCGGCGGCGATGTCGTCTTTAAAGCGTCCGAACATATCAATTCGCTTCTTAATCTCTATTATGACCCGAAGTGCTATGCCCAAGATGGTGAGGGCGGCAAGGGACAAAAGATGTACGGCAAGCGCGGCAAAGACCTCGTTGTGCCCGTACCTTTGGGGACGGAAGTTTATGATGTCGAGACGGGACTCCTTGTCGCGGATATCACCGAACCAGGTCAAGCCGTCATTGTCGCGAAGGGCGGCGTGGGGGGCTATGGCAATGTCCACTTTAAGACCGCCGTCAACCAAGCCCCGACGGAACATACGCCTGGCGGCGAACCCGAAGAAAAACGCCTGCGGCTCGAGCTTAAGACAATTGCGGACGCGGGGCTCCTCGGCTTTCCTAACGCGGGTAAGAGCTCGCTGCTCTCCGTTTTGTCTGCCGCGACACCGAAAATCGCGAGCTATCCGTTTACAACCATAAACCCAATCGTCGGAACGATTGTCTACGGAGATTACGCGAAGATTCGTATGGCGGATGTGCCTGGCATTATCGAGGGCGCGGCGAAAGGTGTGGGGCTCGGACTCGCCTTTTTGCGCCATCTTGAGCGCTCCAAAGTGCTCATCTATGTGCTAGATATGGCGGGCACTGACGGACGCGAACCGTGGAAGGACTATGAAGTCCTTAAGAAGGAGATTGTTGATTACTCCATTGAGCTCGCGGAGCGCCCCGCCATTGTCGTCGCCAATAAGATGGATAGCGAGGTGGCGAAGGAAAATCTGCCGCGTTTCATTAAGGAGACAGGCGTAACGCCCATCGAGATTTCGTGCGAGACGCGCGAGGGACTCGAAGCCTTTAAGGAGGCTCTGCGCGAGGTTGTGAAGCCCGAGACACGCTTCCACCATACCCACGCCCAAGCCCCCGACCTCAAGGATATGCCCGACACGACAGGCGATGAGATTCCTGCCGAGGCACTCAAGTTCGCGACTTTCTTGAAGCTAGAAAAGCCCAAGGCGAAGAGCCATCCGTCTCGCGGCAATATCCATTAAGCAAAGGAGATTTACTAGATTATGGCAAAGAAATGGAATCTCGCGTCCGTCCGTGCGGCGAAGGGACACCAGAAGCTCGCGGGTGTGACCGCCTATGACGCGCCATTCGCGCGGCTTGCGGATGAGGCGGGTGTGCCGCTCATTCTCGTGGGCGATTCGCTCGGGAACAATGTCCTTGGCTATGAAACGACCCTGCCCGTTACGATGGCGGACACTCTTCGTGCGACCGAAGCCGTGGCGCGAGTCGTGAAGAATGCTCTTGTGATTGCCGATATGCCATTCGGGAGTTATCAGTGCGGAGACGATAAGGCTATGGAAAATGCCGTCGCTTGCCTGAAGGCGGGGGCGGACGCTGTTAAGCTTGAATGCAGTGCCTACTATTCGAACCTTATTAAGCGTATGGTCGCGGCAGGAGTCCCCGTTATGGCGCATGTCGGGATGTGCCCGCAGAGCGTCAATCTTTACGGAGGCTTCAAGAAGCAAGGTAAGACCCGCGAAGACGCGTCGCGAATCCTTGAAGATGCGCGTGCTGTTGTCGAGGCGGGGGCTTTCGCTGTTACGCTCGAATGCGTGCCCGCCGAACTCGCGGCAGAAATCACGGCGGCGATTCCCGCTATTACGGTCGGCATTGGCGCGGGTCCCGTTTGCGATGCCCAGTGGCTCGTTATGCATGATTTGCTCGGGCTCAACGAGAAGGTTCCGTCTTTCGTGAAACAGTATGCGCAGCTCGCGGAAACCGTGCGCGGCGCTTTTGCCGCGTATGTGAAGGAAGTTGCGGAAGGGGAGTTTCCGTCAAAGTGAAGAAAGTGCTGCTACATGTCTGTTGCGGACCCTGTGCGTGCGCTTGTGTGCCGCGCTTGAAGGCTCAGGACTGTGCAGTTACGCTCTTTTACTCTAATTCCAACATTGATACGGCGGAGGAGTTCGCGAAGCGTGCGGACGCGGCGCGTAAGCTTGCCGAGGTCGATAGCGTCCCTTTTGTGGTCGACCCCTATGACCACGCGCGGTGGCTAGAGGAGGTCGCCGCAGGCTTTGAGAATGAGCCTGAGAAAGGGCGGCGGTGCGACCGATGCTTCCGTTTTAGCCTGACGCGTGCCTTTGAATATGCCGCGGCGCACGGATATGAGTCCGTCGCGACTTCTTTGACCGTCAGCCCTCATAAGCCGAGCGCGCGTATATTCGCGGCGGGGGAAGATGCCGCGTGGTGCGTGGGAACCAAAGCCTGTGGCGGCTCGGCAAGTGCCGCGCCAAGTCTTCTCAAGGCGGACTTTAAGAAGAAAGAAGGCTTTAAACTTTCCGTCCAGCGCGCGGCGGAACTCGGGCTCTATCGTCAGAATTATTGCGGCTGTGAGTTCTCTCACGCGGCACAACTAAAGAAAGGAACCCCTCAATGAAGAAAGTCGCCTTTTTTGATGCCAAACCCTACGATAAGGAGTCCTTCGATGCTCTTAACGCGGGACGCTACGAGCTCAGTTACTTCGAGACACGCCTGAGGGAGGCTTCGCTTCCGCTTTTGGAGGGGTGCGAGGCGGCGTGCGCCTTCGTGAATGACGAGATTAACGCGGCAGTTATTGACGGACTCATCGCGCGGAATGTGCGGCTCTTGGCGCTGCGTTGTGCGGGCTATAACAATGTTGACATCAAGGCGGCATATGAGAAGGGGCTTACGGTCGTGCGCGTTCCTGCTTATTCGCCTTACGCCGTCGCTGAACACGCCGCGGCACTTCTAATGACGCTCAATCGCCATATCCATAAGGCGGCGGCACGGACGCGTGACTTCAACTTCTCCCTCGTGGGCTTAACGGGGCACGACCTCCATGGCAAGACCGTGGGCGTGATTGGCACAGGCAAAATCGGACGCGTCTTCTGTGATATTTGCAAGGGCTTTGGTATGCGTGTTCTCGCCTATGACGCGTTCCCCAATCCCAATGCCGCGCTCGAATATGTGTCGCTGGACGAATTGTTTGCTCAGGCGGATATCATCTCACTGCATTGTCCGCTCACGCCCGAAACGCGGCATATGATAAATGCGACGAGCATTAGCAAAATGAAACGCGGCGTTCTGCTCGTCAATACTTCACGCGGAGGGCTCGTCGAAAGTGACGCACTCCTCGCGGCACTGCGTAACGGACACCTCGGCGGCGCGGCACTTGATGTCTACGAAGAAGAAAGCGGATGGTTCTACGAAGACCGCTCAGCCACGGTACGGCAAAATAAGGTTCTCGCGCTTCTTGTTTCTATGCCCAATGTCATCGTGACCTCACATCAAGCCTTTTTGACCCACGAGGCACTCGCAAATATCGCCACAACGACATTCGAGAACCTCGACGCTTATTTCGCAGGTAGCCCCCTCAAGAATGAGGTTTGCTATCGTTGTCTCGGGCAAGACACCGCCGCCCGCGCCTGTTGTCCCAAACGCGAATCAGGCCGCTGCCGCTAGAAATGTGGACGCGCGCCTGTTAATCCTGTCAGGAAAACAGACC
>CAVCJC010000015.1:0-22708 GCA_963602475.1 Lachnospira hominis (ex Liu et al. 2021) | reverse complement strand
GGTTAGCGTTTGAGTTTTTTGGCGAGGGTGAGTAAGATGGGCTCGAGCCAATGGGGGATGGCGACGCCGTTTGCAACAAGGGAGGTTATATAGCCTTTAAAGTCAAAGGGTAAGCGGCGGATGGATATTTCGTCCGTCTCAGTATCCCAAGTGACATAGGTCATGCAAAGGTCGTTTCGCGGATATCCCACGCTACCGACATTGATGATATAACGACTGTCCTTCTTGGGTGTAAAAGTGAAACAATCGGGCTTGGCGGCGTGGGTTTCGAAGAACTTCTCCTCATTCGAACGGAACTCCCCCTCCTTTGTCTGCTCCCAAATTGCCGCGTGATGAGTATGCCCGCAAAACATAAGCCGCTCGGTCGTAAAGAGAAAGTTCCGTACCGCCGATTCACAGGTGAGGATGTAATTCCACTTCTTCGGATTTATGAAGTCGCCGTGCACAAACTCCGCGTCCTCAACCGTATATGAGTAGGGCAGCTCTCGAAGCCAATCGACCTCATCACGCGTCAGAATTCTCCGTTGTTCACGGTCGAGGTCATAATTGGAAATCATAATCGCTTCCCACGGTGGCTCAAGCCCGACACACGCCGAATCGTGATTGCCCATCAAGACCACATCAAAAGACTTACGGACCATCTTGAGCGCACCGCGCACATCGTATCCGTAGCCCGTAATATCCCCGAGCAGGATAAACTTCTCGCATCCGAGGCTTTGGGAGTCCGCGAGAACTGTTTCAAGCGCTGCCGGATTCGCGTGCACATCACTCATTATCGCGTATTTCATAGATTCACCCCTTGAAGATGAAGAAACGCCGCGCGAGGTAGTTGAGCGCAAATGAGAAGACAATTTGCGTCAATGCCGCGAGGGTAGTCATAATCCCGAAGGACGAAATCAGCCACGAGCCAACGAGCGCGGCAAGTACCATCGCGAGGGCTGAGACCCCCACAAAAAGCGCGAGTTCGACATACCACGCGTGGCGACCGGGTGTAAACACGAAAAGGCGGTTAAAGAGCCAACAAAAGAGATTGGAGATGAGAAACGCGAGAGCCGTCGCCGTAAAGAAGAACAGCGCCCGCTCGGTATCCCCCACATCGGCGGCGGGGAGTCCGAAAAGCCGCACCGCCCAATCGTCCGCCTTCAAGCACCGAAGGACGGTTGCCGCGAGGGCATAGAATGCCACGACCTGAATCAAAGTCGAAAGTACGCCCACAAGAGCGTACTTTACGAATTGCGCCGAGGCACTAACCTCGTGCGAGAGATAGTGGCGCAGTTTAAGCATTAAACACCGCCGCGTCCGCGCAATGAGCCGTGGCTCAAGAAGCCCTCATACTTACGAACGAGCAAGTGCGACTCCATAATGCGCAGGGTATCGAGCGCGACACCGACGATAATGAGGAGCGAAGTGCCGCCAAAGAAGCTCGCAATTGCCCACGGGATGTTGAGTCCACCCATCAGCAACATAGGAATCAAGGCGACGACGAGGAGTCCGACACCACCGATGAGGGTAATCTTCGTCATGAGAGCGTCCAAATATTCCGCTGTGCTACGTCCAGGGCGAATACCCGGCAAATAGCTGCCGTCCTTCTTCAAGTTCTCAGAGATATCCACCGCATTGAACTGCGTGGCGACCCAGAAGAAGGTGAAGAAAAGGATGAGACCCGCGTACACGCAGAGGTGCAAAGTCGACATTTCCGAAAGCTCGTGCGCGAAGCGATAGAGTGCACCACGGAAGCCTGTATCCGCCGAATTTGTGAACTTCAGGATAATCGCGGACGGAATCTGAATGAGCGGCTGAGCAAAGATGATTGGCATAACGCCCGTGTAATTGACGCGCAGGGGCATAAAGGTCTGCTGCATACCGTAGCTATTGCCACCCACGACCGAGCGCCGTGTCGAGTGAATCGTCACCTTGCGGACGCCCTGCGTCAACATAACCGTGCCCATCACGACGAGCAAGAAGAAGAGGACGAGGATCACGAGTTCCGCATAACCCGCCTGCGCCGTGCCCGCCGCGCCCTGCACACCGAAGTAACGTTCCCACGCGGCGAAGAGCGCCGAGGGTAAACGCGAGGTGATGTTAATCATAATGATGAGCGAGGCACCATTGCCAATGCCGAAGGTCGTAATCTGGTCGGCAATCCACATCACGAAAAGTGACGCGGTCGTCATACCAATAACCGTCATTAGGTTAAAGCCAAGACCCGGGTTGACCACGATGGACTGCCCTTCAGGAAGCGCAATGCCGAGCGCCGCAGGATGAGAGAGCGCCGTCGCGATACCCCACGCCTGCACGACGCAGAGCACAATCGTCAAATAACGCGTGATTTGCGCGAGCTGTTGACGACCCGTCTCACCATCCTTCTTCATCTTCTCAAGAACTGGGATGACGGACGAAAGAAGCTGAATCACAATCTGCGCCGAGATGTAGGGCCAGATTGAAAGGAAGCCAATCGCGCACTGCCCGAGCGCACCGCCCGTAAAGACCTCAAACCAGTCCAGAAGGCCACCCTGCGAGCTTTCTTTGAAGCTGCTGATGATACCACTCAGAACAGTCCAGTCCACACCCGGTGTCGGGATCTGCGAAATCAGACGACACACGAACACGAGTCCGAGTGTAATCAGAATCTTTTTGCGCAACTCGGGAATCCGAAACGCATTAGAAAAACCTTTAGCCATCGACATAGTCGCTTACTCCTTAGAAATCATTTCGTTAAATTATACCAATTTATGCGCCATTTTTCAAGGTCTACCCTTCAAAAATATGAATTAGACCTTTTTAAGCGCCTGGGCGAGGTCCGCAATCAAGTCCTCGGGATCCTCAAGACCAATCGAGAGACGGATGAGATCGGGAGGAATTCCAGCCGCCTTCAATTGGGCGTCCGTCAACTGACGGTGAGTATGAGAGGCAGGATGCAACACGCAACTCCAAGCGTCCGCCACATGGGTGACGATACCAATGAGCTTGAGGCTATCCATAAACTTGATGGACGCGGAGCGTCCGCCCTTGATACCAAAAGTCATCACGCCACAAGGCGAATTGCCATCAAACTGCTTCTTGAGAAGCTTATGGTAGGGGCTATCGGGGAGCCCCGCGAAGTTGACCCACGCCACCTTCTTCTGCGTCTTCAGCCATTTGGCAACCTTGAGGGCACTTTCCGCATGGCGGCGAATGCGCACATGGAGGGACTCAAGCCCGAGATTCAGCAGGAAAGAGTTAAAAGGCGAGGGCACCGCGCCAAAGTCGCGCATAAGGTGCGCCGTGCACTTCGTGATATAGGCGAGCTTACCAAACTTCTTCGCGTAGCTCAGTCCGTGATAGGAAGCGTCCGGCTCAACAAGCCCCGGGAACTTCGCCGCGTGCGCTACCCAATCAAAGTTGCCCGAGTCCACAATGCATCCGCCAACTTGGCTCGCATGGCCATCCATATACTTCGTCGTCGCGTGCGTGACAATATCGCAACCAAACTTGAACGGACGGCACAAAACGGGTGTCGGGAAGGTATTATCAACAATCAGCGGTACGCCATTCTTGTGAGCAATCTTCGCGAACTTGGCAATATCGAGAATAGCCCCCGACGGATTCGCCACCGTCTCGCCAAAGACGCACTTTGTCTCAGGACGAAACGCCGCCTGAATGGTCTTCGCGTCCGCGTCAGGGTCGACGAAAGTGAAGTCGATGCCGAGCTTGCGGAGCGTGACATTAAAGGCATTGAAAGTTCCGCCATAAATCTGGGTGGAGCACACGACATGGTCGCCCGCGCCGCAGAGGTTCATAATCGCGAATGTATTCGCCGCTTGTCCCGAGCTCGTCAGAATTGCCGCGACACCACCCTCGAGCGCGGCAATTTTCTTCGCCACCGCGTCATTTGTCGGGTTCGCGAGGCGCGTATAGAAGTAGCCAGACGCCTTCAGGTCGAAGAGGTCCGCCATATGCTGGGTCGTATCGTATTTAAATGTCGTGGACTGGTAAACGGGCACCTGCCGAGGTTCGCCACACGCGGGTGACCAACCGCCCTGCACACAGACTGTATCAATTTTCATTAGAACCCTCACTGCGTTTTTTGTGATTAGAGCGCAAACGCCGCGCTTGTACAATGATTCCCTTAACAACAAAGTAGGTAATCGGGGTCATAATCGCCGCGAGCAAGAACCCGCCCGCGAAAAATCCGCCGAGGACGCGTCCGCTAAGTCCCGCAAGAATATGCCAGCCTTCTGCACTCCAAATGGAGGCTTCGGCAAGCCGTTCGACGACCCCCTCGCGCAGATATTCCCAGGTTAACGGACACGCAATGAGGCGGCTCCCGACCCAAATCTGCACGGGGTAGATGAAAAAGATGGTCACGGGATTCGTTATCAGCGTCCCCACCGTCGCCCCAATGCGCGAGACGCGAAAGGCGACGGAAAGCGGAATCGAGACAATGAGCTGCATTCCAAAAGGGATAAAGCACCCCACAAACATCCCGAGTGCCCACCCCGCCGCAACACGCTCCGCCGAAAGCTTCTCGCCGAGAATCTTGCCTTTTAATTCACGAAGATATAGAGCCGCGCGATTCACTTAGACAGCGTGAATAAAGAGTCCCGAGCGCAACTTCGGCTCGAACCAAGTGGACTTCGGGGGCATAATCTCGCCCGCGTCCGCAATAGCCATAACTTCGTCAATTTTGACGGGAGCCATCGCGAAAGCGAGTGCCGCCGCGCCCGAATCGACCGCCGCAGTAAGTGCCGCGTCGCCCCGAATGCCGCCGACGAACGCAATGCGCTTATCGGTGCGCGGGTCGCCAATCCCGAGAATGGGGGCAAGAAGCTTTTCTTGCAAATAGCTCGCGTCCAACGCTTCTACGGGTGTCGCATTGGCGGGGACATCCCACGAAAGCGTCGTCCATTGTCCCTTCGCATACATCCGACACGACCGCGCTCCCGCGTTCGACCCAATCATGAAGTGGTCGCTGACACGCGAAAGGAACTCGTAATCGGAGAGTCCATTCCTATCGTGCAAGAGGCGGTTATAAGGGAGAATCCGCAATTGGCTCGCGGGGAATATGACGGCGGGGAACCAGCGACTTTCGCCCTCGAAGTTATGCGCGGCGGCATAACGCGCGGCCGCGGCACTTCGGTGGTGACCGTCCGCAATATAAGCGACGGGAATACGCGCGAAAAGTTCCTGCAATTCGTCCGCACGGCAACTCGCGGCGGGCGCGAACTCCCAAACCGTATGTTGCACACCATCTTCCGCCGTAAAGTCGTAAAGTGGCGTTTCGTGGCACGCCTCAATGACGAGCGCGTCAATCGCGGGGTCATCGGGGTAAGTCAAGAACGCGGGGCCCGTATGCGCACCGAGAATCTCAATGTGCCGCGTACGGTCATCCTCTTTATCCTTGCGCGTCTTCTCGTGCTGTTTGAGGACGCCCGAGAGATACTCTTTCGTATCAAAAGTCGCGACAATACCCGTTTGGGAGTGTCCGTTCACACTTTGACGGTAGACATAGAACTTCGGGGTCTCATCCTGAATGAGCGTCCCATCGGCACGAAGCGCGTCAAAGGCCTTGCGTGCCTGAGCATACGCGGCATCGGATGTCGGGTCCGTTCCTGCAGGAAGGTCAATTTCGGGACGCGAGACATGCAAGAAGCTCTTCGGATTCGCCTGAGCGAGTTGCCGCGCTTCCGCCGTGCTCACTACATCATAAGGGACTGCCGCGACGGACGCGGCATCCCCAACATTCGGCCGTATAGCCGCGAATGGACGCAGGGTCATAGGTGATTAGAAACCAATGTTGACGAAGGGACAGAAGCGAAGTTCCGCATCACGGATGATGTTAATCGCGCCAATCTGGAAGCCATAGAACTCCTCGGCACGGTTAATAACACCCACCTGAATACCGCCCATTTCGCCGACGACATTGATAAGACCGCACTGGACACCATTCAGCCGCCCCGCCTCATTCCAGAGGCCGACCTGCAAGCCGAAAGCGTCCGCCTGCGCGGCAGAGTTGTAAATACCAATCTGAGCGCCCGAGAGTTCATCCTTCACATCGCTACGAAGAACATTGATTTGAATGCCCTCGAAGTACTTGGAGCGTCCCCAGAGACCCACATCAAGACCCGTCACATTCTCCTGCTTAGTAGAGAACGGGAGCGTCAAGCGAAGCCCCACCAAGTCGGGTGTCTCAGGCCACTGGCAGAAGGCGAAGAAGGCTGGCCACAGGGCGGGTTCCGCACGCGGCGTTTCGGGCACCGCCGAAACGGCACTCGCCTCGCCTTCCTCGGCGAGTGTAGCTTCCTCAGCATAAACCGCAGTGACTGACGCGGCCAACACGAGACTCATTAACAACTTTTTCATTGCTATTTTTCCTCTCAGACTTTCTTATACTACTTACATTATACGATTTTACGGCTGATTTAGCAAGTGCTTACTTACACTTTTTTACATAGCCTTTGCCAAAGCCGCCGCGAACTCAGAGCACTTAACTTCCGTCGCGCCCTCCATCTGCCGCGCAAAGTCGTAGGTCACGGTCTTGGCGGCAATCACCTTATCCATCGCCGCGACCACGAGATCCGCCGCCTCATTCCAGCCCATATGGCGAAGCATCATCTCGCCCGAGAGAATGAGCGAACCGGGGTTGACCTTATCAAGCCCCGCATACTTCGGCGCAGTGCCGTGCGTCGCCTCAAAGACCGCGACACCCGTCTGATAGTTGATATTCGCGCCAGGCGCAATGCCGATTCCGCCCACGGTCGCCGCGAGAGCATCCGAGACATAGTCGCCATTCAAGTTCAGTGTCGCAATGACATCATATTCGGCAGGACGCGTCAGAATCTGTTGCAAGAACGCGTCGCAGATGCAGTCCTTGACCACAATCTCACGCCCCGTCTTCGGATTCTTGAAGCTACGCCACGGACCCTTCTCAATGAGCTGCGCACCATACTCGCGTGTCGCGAGCTCGTAGCCCCAATCACGAAATGCGCCCTCGGTGAACTTCTGGATATTCCCCTTGTGGACGAGCGTCACCGACTTGCGGTCATTGGCAATCGCGTAATCGAGTGCCGCGCGGACGAGCCGCTCAGTCCCCTCGAGCGAAACGGGCTTAATGCCAATCGAAGCCGTCTTGGGGAAACGAATCTTCTTTACCCCCATCTCGCCCAACAAGAAGGCTTTCACCTTCTCGACTTCGGGAGTGCCATTCATCCATTCAATGCCCGCGTAGATATCTTCCGTATTCTCACGAAAGATGACCATATCCGTAAGCTCAGGCCTCTTCACAGGAGACGGCACGCCCTTGAAGTAACGCACGGGGCGTAAGCAGACATAGAGATCCAGCTCTTGGCGCATAGCGACATTAATGGACCGAATACCGCCGCCGACGGGGGTCGTGAGAGGCCCCTTAATCGAGACAATGTAATCGCGGCACGCGTCCAGCGTCGCCTGCGGCAACCACTCGCCCGTCTTATTAAAGGCTTTTTCGCCCGCGAGGACTTCGAGCCACGCGATTTCGCGTGTGCCACCATACGCCTTCGCAACTGCCGCGTTCAGCACCAATTGTGCCGCACGCGTGATGTCAGGACCAATCCCATCACCCTCAATGAAAGGGATAATTGGGTTCGCGGGAACAACGAGTTTCCCATCTTTCAAAACTATCTTATCGCTCATACCTAACATTATACCAAAAAATCGCCCGCCTGTGACCCCCTAATTTTATCTAGAGGCTATCTTAACATTTTTGCCGCGCTCCATATATGGCGGCGGAAACGAGGGCGGTAAAGGGCGCGACGAGGACGAGCCCGAAGCTACCAACGAGCGTTTTAACGAGTTCCGCCGAGACGAGTGTCGAGTTCAGGAAGTCCACGGGATGTGTCCCTTGCGCGGCAAAAACCATCAAAAGTGTGAGATATCCGCCTGAATAGGCGAGGAGCAAAGTCGTCGTCATAGTCCCCACCACACTGCGTCCGATACGCAGCCCCGACCGCAAGAGCGCCCCAAAGCCGAGCGCGGCATTGTGGTGCTTTACCTCACAGACCCCAGCGGCAATATCCATCGCGAGGTCCATCACCGCCCCCGAGGACGCGAGCACAATCGCGCCAATGAAGATATCCTGCAAATCGAGATTCGGATACCCCGAGTAGATGAGTTGCCCCGCATAAGGCATTGTCGCGCCATTTACATACATGAGCCTGCCGAAGAGGTGCGCGAGAGCAAGTGACGCGGCGACCCCGAGCATCGCCCCCAGAAATGCCGCGAGCCCCTTGCGCGTCCATCCCGCGACAAGATACATAATGACCGCCGTCAAGAATGCCGTCACAATAAAGACGAGCGTCGAGGCGTGCCAGCCTTCCAAAACGAGCGGGACGAGCACTTTCCATAGGACGAGGCAACTAAAAAGAAAACTGAAGAGCGCTTTTGCCCCCACCATTCCACCGAAAATGCAGAGAAACGCCGCGAAAGCAATGAGAAAAACGAGTGCCCAATCGAGTCGCCAATGGTCGCGTGCCGTAAGAATGGTCTCGGCCGTCGCGTTTGGCGGAACAATTACGAGCGCCTTATCGCCGACCGCGAACTTCTTATCAAGTTCCATCTGAGAGCGAATCTCATTTTCCGCACGGTACTTCGTGCCTTTGAGATTCACGGTGAGGTGTTGGGTGCCATACTCGAGGAGTCCGTGCTGAGAAAGTTCCGAATTGTCTACCGCCGTGACGCGGGCGACTTGGGCGCGGCGCGTATCATCCACGAACGCATTGAGACTCGGCAAGAACCAAAGCGCGATTGTCGCCGCGGCAAAAACGAGTGTTGCCGCGAGACTACGGAACTTACTCGTGAGGCGCATAGAAGCTCTTGAGAATATGCGCGATTTGTGTATTCTCATAGAAACCCGCGAACTTCTCAGCCCCAACGCCAATCGCCGTCGTCAAAACGGGCATAGCCGTATGGGCACCCGAGCTCCAACCAATGCCCGACTTATGAGAAAGCACGAGGCGGCAAGCTCCGCCCAGCAAATACCGCTTGGGACCATCATACTTAGCATTCTCATTCACATGAAAGGCGTAAAGCTCCTTGTCGTGCGTAAACGCTTTCTCAAGTTCCCCCTTCTCCTTCGCCGTCAGCAAAAGTGCCGAGGGCGCGGCATTTGTGGGGGTCGTGAATTGGAGTCCGTAAGCGGACGTAATCAGCGGCTCAATCGCGGCAAAATCCGCGCTTTTATTGCCTTCAAAGAACTTGCGGACACGCGAATCGAAGGTATCCGTGCTCATCGTCTGCCCCGCGAGGCGGTCCATATAAAGGGCATAGCCTGTATCCGCAAAGCCCATAGAGAGTCCGCCTGTCTCGTGGTCGCCAGTGACCACAATGAGCGTCTCCTCGGGATGTGCCTCACGGAACTTGAGCGCCACCTTCACCGCGTCATCAAGCGCGAGGACATCGCGCAAGTTCGTCGCCGCGTCATTGGCGTGCCCTGCCCAGTCGATGCGACCACCCTCAATCATCATAAAGAAGCCTGCGTCACCCGTAAGAACATCAATTGCCTTCTGTGTAAGTTCAGCGAGGGTCGGTTCATTGCAGGGTTCGTGGCGGTCAATCGAATAACGCAGGGCATCATTCCTAAAGCGCGTCAGTATCTTACCGCAATTGGGCGTCAGGGCAAGGAAGTCCGTGCGATTTGAGATAATCGCGTACCCCTTCTCAGCGGCATAATTGTAGGGGACCTCCGAAGTAACGCTGAGTCCGCCACCCGCGAAGAAATCAAAGCCTGAGTCTGCCAAATCTTTCGCAATGCCATCCATATCACCGCGTGTGGCGCGGTGGGCATAGAATCCAGCCGGTGTCGCATGAGTTATCGTGACCGTCGTCAAAATGCCAACCTTGCGTCCCGCTTCTTTCGCCGCCGTAGCGCACGAGTAGACGGTTTTGCCCTCGGCATCCACGCCGACGGACCCATTGCGCGTCTTTACGCCACAGGCAATCGAGGTTGCCGCCGCCGCAGAGTCCGTCACAAGCGAGTTCGCGGAACAGGTGCGCGTCGTACCCTGTACAGGCAAGTCATTCATCGCCAATTTGCCGCGTCCCGCCTTGCGCGAGAACTCCTCGGCAATCATTCGTTGCGGGATGGACATTCCGTCGCCGATAAAAAGGAACACATACTTCGGGACACTTTCCGCCGCGAAGACGGACGAAGCGAGTGCCGCCAAAAGGGCAACCACAAGACTCAACTTACCAAATACATTTTTCATAATGCTACTATTTTATCATAAAGCGGCTTCTATTGCAAGACTACTTCCCAACGCAGAATCGCGAAAAGAGGCGGTCAAGCATATCCGAAGTGTAAACCGCGCCTGTTAAATCACCGATTACTTCACTCGCACGGCGCAAAGTATTGCCCGTTAGGACGGCATCGTGGGCTTCAGCATGGTTACGAGCCTCTTCCAACATCTTTTGTGCCGCGAGAAGTGCCGCGTCCGCATTTTCGAAGCTGTCGGGGGCGGTCTCATCCTGTGCCGCCACTTGCGCGGCAATTTTCGCCGCGAGGGCTTGGATCAAGTCCTCCAGCCCCTCACCTGTCTTCGCCGAGACATTCAACCCTTCACCGCGCCCTAAGTCACATTTCGTATGCAGGCGAATCTCATTCGCGCCGCAAGGTGCCGTCGGGCTGGGGTCAAGATTAAGAATAATATCCGCCTTCTCTATAAGGGAGTTTGTACGGCGCACGCCTTCTGCCTCTATCGCGTCCGTCGTTTCGCGCAGTCCCGCCGTATCCACGAGGCGCACGGGCCATCCGTCAACGGAAAGTCCTTCCTCTATGGTATCGCGAGTTGTGCCTGGCGTATCACTCACAATGGCGCGGGCTTCGCCCAAAAGCGCATTCATAAGGGAACTCTTACCCGCATTGGGTGGTCCCGCCAAAACAACGAGCACCCCTTCACGCAAAAGCCGCTTTTCGCGTCCCTTCGCATATTCCGCCGCACAATTCTTGGCGCACGCGTCACAAGCGGATACAATACTTTCCCAGAAGTCTTCAGGCAATTCGCCTTCATCAATATCGAGCGCATACTCAACACGCACCGCCACATCGAGGATTTGAGAATAAAGTTCCTTCAAGTGCCGCGCAGTACGCCCCCCGAGACTCGAAAGTGCCGCGTCCGCCGCGCGGACGGTCCGTGCTTCAATAATATCTAGAACACCCTGCGCCTGTTCATACGAGAGGCGTCCATTCAAAAAGGCGCGGCGAGTAAACTCTCCGCGCTCGGCTGGACGCGCCCCGAGGGCATAGCAGGCTTCAAGAATGCGTTTGGGGGTGACGAGTCCGCCGTGGCAATGGAACTCTACGACATCCTCGCCCGTATAAGAGTGGGGGGCTTTAAAAGCGAGCAGGAGCCCCTCATCGAGGAGGTGTCCGTCCCGCTTAAAGCGTGCCCAATGGACCTTTCGCGGTTCAGGGGCAAGCCCCGTAAGCGAGGCCGCGATTTCCCACGCGGCAATGCCGGATACACGAACAATCGCGACACCCCCTTTGCCTGGAGGTGTCGCAACTGCCGCGATAGTATCACTCGTTATCACTTCGCCTTCTTGAAGAATTGGCGCATCTCATCCGCCGTATGGCACGCCATCAGCGTTTCCGCGCCCTTATTCGCACGAAGGGCACGCGAAATGAAGCTCATCAACTTCAGGTACGGGGTCTGCCCACCCTCATTGGCGAGCGTCAGGACGAGAATCCGCACCGCGCTATTGTCAATCGTCTCATAATCGGCGATGGAACAGGTCGGCGAGACAATCGCCACCGCGCCAACGACACCCTTGACGGAAGCATCGCGTCCGTGCGGAACAGCAATACCGTGGTCAAGACCCGTCGGCATTGAAGCCTCGCGGCGCATAACAGCGCCAACAGCCGCTTTCGCGTCCGGAACATGTTGCGGGCACGCCGCGGCAATTTCGCTCACGAGCTTGGCAATCGCCTCTTCCTTCGTGGAAGCCGTGAAGTCAGGAATCATCACGAAGTGGCGCAGGTAGCCCCGCACGCCCTCATGCCCCTTTTCCGTCACATTGATTGACTCAAGGATTTTGCCGACATCCTCCTTACGGACGGGCTTAGCAATTTCGCGCACGAGGTCATTCATGCAGCTCGCGACTTCCATCCACGCAGTCATCACCATCGCCTCTTCGGCGGGCGTGCACTGTACGCAAATGCGGCTTTCATCGCGGCGAAGCGCGATTTCGATTCCGTCCATCGTCACTTCCCAAATCGCGTTCTCCTGAGAGAGGCGGCAGGTGAAGAAGCCCTCGGAGCGGAACTCAGAGACGAGTTTATCGAGCATCAGGTTCGCCAAATCGGGCGAGCTCAATTCAAAGCTAATTTCACGCGAATCCGCCGTTGTTTCACGCGGATGGCGCACGCCGCTCTTATGGGAAACGAAGAGTCCGACGAGGGCGGGCGGCGCGACGATGGTCGTGATGAGCGTCATCAGAATGCCGATACCAAAGACTTCCTGACTCAAAATCGGCTTGCCATTCACCATCGTGGAAACACCAATGCCCGCAATAATAAGCGCGACTTCGCCACGCGGAATCATACCCGCGCCAACACGCAAAGCGCCGCGCACATTAAAGCCACAGAAGAGGGAGGGAATCGCGCAACCAATCACCTTCGCGAGCACGGCGAGTCCCGTGTAAATCGCACCAAACTCAAGGACGGGACGCGAGCAGAGCGCCTTACAGTCCACCATCATACCCATCACACAGAAGAAGATTGGCACGAGGAAGGTGTAAACCGACTGCAGGTTCTCTTGAATGATGTACTTAAGGTCCGTACGGCTCAACGCCAAGCCCATCACATACGCACCAATGATGAGCGTAAGACCCATCGCTTCGAAAAGTCCCGCAATGACGAGGGAGAGTCCGAACGCGAGCGTCGCAATGGCGATGGGGCTCTTAAAGAGCTTAAGAAGCCACGAAATGCGCCGCGCGAGGACAATACCAATGACGGTACCGCCAAGCCAGATTCCGAACGCCTTAAGGGCGACCATACCAATCGCGGACCATTCGACGCCCTTCTTCGCGGCGGCTCCCGCCGAAGTCTGAGCGGCGATAATGCCCATGCCAATGGCGAGGACGATAATGCCGAGAACGTCGTCAATGACCGCGCCCGCCATAATCGTCACGCCTTCGGGGGTATCCATCTTACGACGCTCAGAAAGAATACGCGCCGTAATGCCGACGGAAGTCGCCGTGCCCATAATACCCATGAACATCGCCGCCGGGTCCATAATTGCCTTGACGAGGCTCACCTGGGCATCCGCCGCGAGGTAGCCGAAGGTGTCCGGCAGGAACTTCGGCAACAAGTATACCGCGCAGAGGTCGCCGAAGAGGAAGCTCGCGACAACGCCGCCGACACCCACGAGGGAGCCCGCGAACGCGAACTTCAAGAACATCTTCAGGTTCGTCTCAATGCCCGAGAGGAACAGAAGGACGACACTCGCGATGGTACAGATTCCGTAAAGTTCAGGTGTCACCGCGAATGGCGCATTGCCCGTCGCCTGCTTAATGAGTTCGAGTTCCGCCCCACGAAAGAGTCCATATTTAAAGAGTCCGTCGCCAAAACCAATACCACCCAAGCACCAAGGTCCAATCAAAACACCAGCCGCCAATTCGCCGAGGACGGAAGGTAGCTTAAAGAGGGAGGCTACCACGCCACCAATTTTCGCGGCGAATAGGATGAGACCTATCTGCAACGCGAGAAGCGTCATCTTGTGTGCAAGCGAAAGCTCTTCAGGCGTGAAGGTCGCCGCAACATCCGCAGAACCGCCCGACGCGGCTTCCGCAAAAACACCCGCCGCACCCATTACGGTCGCGGCCACCAAAAACAATTTCTTGTTTTTCATTTGATTTCAGTATCCTTAACTGTATTTATTTATGATTTCCTCATACGCCGAGGCTTGCGATTCCAGTGATTCAACCATCCTAAACTGGTTGCGCGCACGCACCAAATTGTGTTCAGGGTAGGTTGTGTGGAAATAGGTGTCGCCGGCTAAGAAGTCCGTCAAGAAACGGACGCCGACTTCAAAAGTAGCGAGTTGCCCCGCGAAGACGAGGTTGGCTCTTTCTGCCGCGTTGAGGAACTTCGCGCCTTCGAGATAACCCTTCGCGAGCGCGTCAAAATACGCGATTTTCGAACCTACTTTTGACAAATCTTTCTCATCCTCTGCCGCCGCGGCCGTCGCCGTACGGACCATATCGCCGAAGTCATAGAGTGCCGAGCCTGGCATTACCGTATCAAGGTCAATGACAACGGCCGTCCCATCAGGCGCAATGAGGACATTGTTAATTTTCGTATCGTTATGCGTAACGCGCTCAGGTATTTCACCCGCCGCCATAAGGTCAACAATACGACTCGCCGCCGCGCGGCGCGCCTCAACAAAGGCGAGTTCAGCCGCAACTTCCTTTACACGCCCTTTTTCATCCGCCCGAATCGCGTCATCCAATTGGCGCAGGCGGTCGGGAGTGTCATGGAACTTCGGGATAATGTCATCAAGGCGCGGCGGGGGAATGTCCGCGAGGTCATTTTGGAACTTCGCGAATGCCCGCCCCACATCATACGCCTGAGCGGGCTCGCTCACGACATCGCGCGAGACATAACCCTCAAGGAACTTATAAAGCCGCCACTCATTCTCATAAGCAACGACTTCCAAGGAAGGTACATTCTTCTTCTTAAGAAACTCCGTGACACGCAAAATCGTGCGTTTGAGCACTGTCGGATTAAATATCGTCGTGTTGATGCGCTGCAAAATATACCGCGCCCCGCCCTTCGTTTCGACTTTGAAGGTGTCGTTGATGTGCCCCGAGCCATAACGCGTAATGCTCACCGCGTCCGCAATGCCGAGCGCGGCAGTTTTCGCGGCGAGTTCCGCCGCCGTAAAATCGCGTTCGCTCATACTTAACGCGCCCCCTTCTTGATTTGCGGAATCTGCGCGGCGGCGACGGACTGCCCCAAACGCCGCGCTTTCTCGTCGGGCATAAAGACATCAATCTTTTCAGCCCACTCAGGATAGACATCCTTCAACATCGTCCGTGCCGTCTCCAAAATGACTTCACCGCCAAGTCCTGAAGTGACGCGCCCGAGTACCATCATATTGGAGTAGTCATAGAACTCGTGATACCACGGGATAGCGTGCGCCAAGAAGCGACCAATCTCAATAAAGACCCGCAACGCCCGCGCATCACCCTTCTCCATTGCCGCTTGCACGACTTTCAAGCGCTCAGGAAGCGCCATAGACGCAGCAAACTCAAAGCCTTCCGCGCGCGCAAGCCAATCCACCGCCTGTTGCGAGAAGAGCATCGCCCCCACGCCCGCGTCACCACTCCATTCATCACGCGGTGCTTTCGGATTGAAGTCCACGGGTGCAAACGCGAGTTCGCTAATGCGCCCCGTCATAGCCCCCTTCGGGTCGACATAGCCCACCGCTTCCGAAGAGCCCATCGCGACACCCAAGATGCCCTTGCGACCCATCGTAATCATTCCCGCTAGAGCCGTGACATCGCCATCATTGTAAATCGCGAACGGAACGCCCCAATCCTTCTCAATGCGATAGAAGAGATTTTGCGCCTCAGGGAACTTCTGCGGATTCTTCTCCTTCACCGCACGGAACAACGAGGCAATACCCATCTTTTGTCCGACCAGCGTCCCCGCCGTGGAGCCGCCAATCGCGTCCACACGCGGCAAAGCCTTCGCCGCTTCCTTGAGCCCCAGCGTGAGCTTCGAGTAGTGGTAGTTCGGGTCGGACGCATTGCGCGGATCCCACGGGAACTCCTTCGAAAAGACAACTTCACCATTCTTGAGCGCGGAAATCTTAAAGTCCGAAGCCCCGAGGTCAAAACCAATGCGGCAACCATCCGAGACCGTCTTAACGCGCTGAAGCTTTTCCGTCATCTCTGGCATCTTCTTAAGCGGCACAATGACCGCCTCGACGGGGCGTCCGTAAATAGAGGTAAAGAAGTCCCAATCAAAAGCGCGTGCGCCCTTCTTCGTGTAGGCCGCCGCGATAGGCTTCACAATTTCGTCGGGACCCGCCAAATAGAGCTTCCAACCACCTGCCGCCCAAACAATGAACTTCGTAATGCGCTCGACGACATGGCGCACATGGGCGACCGCCTCGGGGCAAAGACGCTTCGGAATCGGCAAATCATAGCGGTAGACCTTGCCTTCTTCACGCTCCCACGCAATCGCGACAATATCGGGCTTACCTGCAAGACCCTCGTAAATCTCGCATAAGGCATTAATCGGGGCTTGGAACTCAGTACGCTTCTCTGTTTTCTTTGTCATGATTTATCTCCTTATTTAGGGTGTTGGTGAAGTTAAAGTGCCATCATATGCCGCGAGCAAAGCGGGGGTGACATCCGCGAGAGACTCTACCCGCGCACGAATCGCGCGTTCTTTGGGACCAAATACAATGAAAGGGACAGGATTACGGGTGTGCCCACGCTCGCTCATATTCTCAATGTTGCCGTGGTCGGCCGTCATCACAAGCGTAATGCCCGCAGCTTCCGTAAACCTCACGAGCGTCGTCAAAAACGCGTCATAGGTGCGCAATACCGTACAGGCGCGAAGGTAGTCCATCGAGTGCCCCGAGACATCCGTCTGAAAGAACTCATACAGCGTAAAGTCATTCTGCGCCGTAATTTGATAGAGTTGCATCGCCGCGCGCTGCGGCGTAATAACTGGGATATCGGGATAGCGGTCTTGAATCGTCTCGCGCGTCAAATCTTGCATCAGCGCGTGGTCAGACTGTATATCGGCGAGTGTCGAGATGGTCTCAGGTGCCGTAAGCGCCATAACCGTCGTCACACTCTTAAACCGCCGCGCGGCAATCTCGTCCACATTCTCGGTAAGGAATGCATCCGCGAACCGCACCTTTTTGCCGCGCTTCTTGAGTTCCAAAAAGATGTTATTCGTCTGGATAATCGCGCGGAGCGACGGACCCGGAAAGCCCTCGCAATGGTGTCCCATCGCTTGCGGACAGTTTACGCCCGTGAACATCGTCGCCTGCCCCGTCGCGGACTGTGGCGGACCCTCCACGCCCAAACACGCATCGATGGGCTTACCGTGTTTCACGATAAGCCTATACAGCGTCGGGCATACCTCGGCGTTCACGGGATTATCCGTCGCCGCCTCGCGTAAGCCTACGCCATCGATGAATAGATAGAGCGCTTTCAAATTATCTAGACCTTATTATAACAAACCTTAAGCAACCTCGCAACTTTAAACTTGAGGAAGTGCCGCGAAGCCCTTCGCCAAATCAGCCTCGGTCGGAATGTAGTCCGTCATCTTGTGGTCATTATACGCGGCATAGGCGTACATATCGAAGTAGCCCGTGCCCGTCAAACCAAAGACAATCGTTTCCGCCTTGCCCGTTTCCTTGCAACGAAGGGCCTCATCAATGGCCGCGCGAATGGCGTGAGAAGATTCTGGCGCGGGCAATGTGCCCTCGACACGCGCAAAGTAGGTTGCCGCTTCAAAGACTTTCGTCTGTTCGTAGCTGACCGCGTCCAAGAGCTTCTGGTTGTAGAGTTCCGAAAGTGTCGCGCTCATGCCGTGGTAACGGAGCCCTCCCGCGTGGTTCGCGGACGGAATAAAGCCGCTCCCGAGCGTATACATCTTCTGGAGCGGGCAAACACGCCCCGTGTCGCAATAGTCGTAAGCGAAGCGTCCGCGCGTAAACGACGGACAGCTCGCGGGCTCGACCGCCACAAAGCGGTAATCCGCTTCGCCGCGCAACTTCTCACCCATAAAGGGCGCGATAAGACCCGCGAGATTTGAGCCACCGCCCGCGCACCCAATAATGACATCGGGCTTAACGCCGAGCTTATCGAGTGCCGTCTTCGTCTCAAGGCCGATAATGGACTGGTGCAAGCACACCTGATTAAGGACGCTCCCGAGCAAATACCGCGCGTTTGGCAAGGTGACCGCCGCTTCAACAGCTTCCGAAATCGCGCAACCAAGCGAGCCGGTCGTACCGGGGTGCTCCGCATTAATCTTGCGGCCAATTTCCGTAAGCATCGAGGGCGACGGCGTAACATCCGCGCCATATGTGCGCATCACTTCGCGGCGGAACGGCTTCTGCTCATATGAGCACTTCACCATATACACATGGCAATTAAGCCCAAAGAATGCACTCGCCATCGAAAGCGCCGTGCCCCACTGCCCCGCGCCCGTCTCAGTCGTGACATCCGTAATGCCCTGAGCCTTCGCGTAATACGCCTGAGCAATGGCGCTATTGAGCTTATGCGAGCCCGAGGTATTGTTGCCCTCGAACTTATAGTAGATTTTCGCGGGCGTGCCGAGCGCCTTCTCCAAGAAGTAAGCGCGGATGAGCGGTGACGGACGATACATCTTATAAAACTTCAGCACTTCCTCAGGAATCGGGAAGTATGCCGTCGTGTCGTCGAGTTCCTGACGGACGCTCTCCTTGCAGAAAATCTTCTCGAGTTGCTCCGCCGTGACAGGCTGATGTGTCGCGGGGTCAAGCATCGCCGCCGGCTTCTGCTTCATATCCGCCCGCATATTGTACCACGCGGTCGGCAACTCGTTCTCGTTCAAATATGTCTTATAAGGAACATCGCTCATTTCTTGTACTCCTAATTTCTTTGAAATCGTTTACTTCTGGACTCCCATCGCAAAAGCGTAGGCGTTACGGAACATCCGCATCCAAGGTCCGTCAACCTTGAAGACCCCAGGGTTGTAGCTCAATTGGCAAGCCCGGAAGCCGCGCTCGGGGTGCGGCATCATAATCGTGGCGCGTCCATCTTTCGAAGTGAACGCCGTCTGCCCGCCAATAGAGCCGTTCGGGTTATACGGATAGCGCGTTGTCGCCTTGCCGCGTCCGTCCACATAGTGCGCGGCACAAATCGAGGGCGTTTCGCCCGCCGTCCACACGCGTCCTTCGCCATGGGCAACCGCGATGGGGAGCCGCGAACCTTCCATTCCCTTGAAGAAGATGGAAGGCGACGGCTCAATCTCAATCGTGGCATACCGCGCCTCAAACTGCTCGGAGATATTCCGCACAAAGCGCGGCCACCCTTCCGCTCCAGGGATGATGTCCTTGAGCTGAGAAAGCATCTGACAGCCGTTGCAAACACCAAGCGAAAAAGTATCCTTACGCGCAAAGAAGGTCTTGAACATCTCTTTCAAGCGCGAGTTGAAGAGGATGGACCGTGCCCAACCCGAACCCGCGCCAAGCACATCGCCATAGCTGAACCCGCCGCACGCGACAAGCCCACGGAAGTCCGCCAAATCGACGCGCCCCGCGATGAGGTCCGACATATGAACATCCACCGCGTCAAATCCCGCGAGAGCAAATGCCGCGGCCATTTCGATGTGCCCATTCACGCCCTGCTCACGCAAAACGGCGACACGCGGTTTCGCCCCTTTCACCTTGCCCTTCGGAATCTTCTCGTCGGGGTCATAGGTGAGATGGAAGCTGAGCCCAGGGTCGGTCTCATCTAGCGCATTATCATATTCCTCGCGCGCCGTGACAGGATTATCCCGTAGCGCCTGCATTCGATACGTCGTCTCGCTCCACGCGCGGCGTAGCCATGTGAGATCCGTATCAATCGCCTGCCGCGTACCAACGAAAATCTCGAAGGTGCGAAGTCCGCGCGAGACGCCTCCGATAAGGGACGCGGGAACACGCGCCTTTTGGAAAATCTTAAGGACGGCACTCAGGTTCTTTTCACTAACTTGGAGCACCGCGCCCGGCTGTTCATTGAAGAGTTGCTCCAGCGCATCGCCCTCAGGCAACTTCGCGACAATGCCGCGTCCACCAGTAATCGCCATTTCCGCTAAAGTGACAACAATACCGCCATCACTGCGGTCGTGATAAGCGAGCGCGAGGCGTCCTTTCACAACTTCCTGCATCGCGTTGAAGAACCGCTTCAAAAGTGCCGCGTCCGCATCCGCGTGGCTATTGCCGAGTTCGCCATACACCTGCGCAAGAGCCGTCGCCCCAAGCGGGTACTCTCCGTTCGAGAGGTCGACATAGACGAGGAACGAAGCCTCCCCCTCAGGATCAGCCTTGAGGTCGGGTGTCAGCGTGAGCCGCACATCCTTAACAGGTGCAAATGCCGAGACAACGAGCGAAAGCGGCGCAACCTGTTTCTGCTGCTTGCCTTCGGAGTCCGTCCAAGTCGTGTGCATCGAGCACGAGTCCTTGCCCACAGGGATGGACACCCCAAGTTTCGGACAGAAGTCGAGCCCAACCGCCTTCACGGTATCATAGAGGATCGCGTCCTCGCCCGGCTCACCACATGGAGCCATCCAGTTCGCTGAAAGGCGCACTTGGTCAATCGAGCCAACATCCGCCGCCGCGAGGTTGGTGAGAGCCTCCGTAATCGCCATACGCCCAGAGGCAGGGCCATCCAAAAGCGCGATGGGCGTGCGTTCACCCGTAGACATCGCCTGCCCTTCGTAAGTCTTGTAGCCCATCGTCGTTACCGCGCAGTCCGCGGCGGGAAGCTGATACTTGCCCACCATCTGATCACGCGCCACACGCCCTGTGACGGAGCGATCGGTAATCGTGATGAGGAAGGTCTTATCGGCGACAGCCGGCAAATGAAGGACGCGGCTCAAGGCTTCCATCGTCTTCACGCCCTCGAAGTTGGTGGTGGCGTGAGACTTCTTCACATGCTTCACATTGCGCACCATACGCGGCGGTTTGCCGAGGAGGACCTTGATATCCATATCAATAGGATTATCGTGGAAGTGCTCATCCTCAAGAACGAGCCGCCCATCGCCCGTAGCAACACCAATGAAGGCGACGGGACACCGCTCACGCGCACAAAGTTCCTCAAAGAACGCCTTCGCCGCCGGCTTGAGCGCGAGCACATACCGCTCTTGCGCCTCACAACACCAAATCTCCATCGGGCTCATGGACTTCTCTTCATTATGAACCTTACGGAGCTCAAACTTGCCGCCCGTCTTTTCCACGAGCTCGGGGCATCCGTTGGAGAGTCCGCCCGCGCCAATATCGTGGATGGAGAAAATCGGGTTCGCCTTGCCAAGTGCCGCGCACGCATCAATCACGCCTTGGCACCGCCGTTGCATTTCAGCATTGCCGCGCTGGACGGAATTGAAGTCGAGCGCTTCCGAATTCGTGCCTGTCATCATCGAGGAAGCCGCGCCGCCGCCAAGACCAATCCGCATAGCAGGTCCGCCAATCTGGACGATGAGAGCCCCCACTTTGACATCCTGCTTCAGGACTTGCGAATGACGGATAACTCCCATACCGCCCGCGAGCATAATCGGCTTATGGTAGCCGCGCAATTCGCCCGCGACTTCACCTTCGTAGGTACGGAAGAAGCCGCAGAGTTGCGGACGCCCAAATTCATTACCAAATGCCGCGCCGCCGAGGGGGCCATCGGTCATAATCTGCAAAGGCGAGGCGAGGCGCTTCGGGAAGTCCGCGAAAACGCGCTCCCACGGCTGAGGACAGCCGGGAATGCGCAAGTTCGAGACCATAAAGCCACAAATGCCCGCCACCGTGCGCGAACCCGTGCCCGTCGCCGCTTCATCGCGAATCTCGCCGCCCACACCCGTCGCCGCACCGGGGAACGGAGATATCGCTGTCGGATGGTTGTGCGTCTCGACCTTCATCAGCTGGTCGACATCATCCTTCTTGAAGGCGTAGGCGTTCGTCTTCGGATTTATCGCGAAAACTTCCGTCGGGAAGCCCTTCACCACCGCCGAGTTATCCGAGTAGGCCGAAAGCGTATCTTGCGGCCTCTTCTTGTGAGTGTTCTTAATCATCCCAAAGAGGGACTCTTTTTGCTTCTTGCCATCAATGATGAACTCCGCACCAAAGATTTTGTGGCGGCAGTGCTCAGAGTTGACCTGCCCAAACATCACAAGTTCCGTATCCGTCGGGTTGCGCCCCGCCGCAGCAAAGCTCTTCGCGAGATACGCCATCTCAGGCTCGGAAATCGCGAGCCCCAGTTCCTCATTCGCCGCGCGAATCGCTTCCACGCCCTTACCCAGCACATCATATGTGCGACCAGGACGCGGCTCACCTTCCTCAAAGAGGTCGCTGAGGTCGGTGTAGACGCCTTCCGTCATCTTATCGTAAAGTGCCGCGATCGCGGCAGATTCACGCAAGTCTTTCGGAGCTTTCCACGGCTTCGGCGCGAGGTAGTTCACCTTGAAGCGAATGCCGCGCTCCACACGAAGGATGCTCTTGAGTCCGCAATTACGGAAAATATCCGTCGCCTTCGAGCTCCACGGCGAAATCGTCCCTTTGCGCGGTGTGACAAAGAAGTCCGCGCCATCGCAGTCGCCTTCGGCATTTAGGAGAATTGCCGCGCGCTTAAGTTCTTCAGCGTCAAATGCGACGGAAGTCAATTCAACGGCATACACCCAGCGGGCGTCAATGGCGAGCGGCCCAAGACTCGGGTCTAACTTCGCAATCGCGTCCTTCAAAGCGTCCATCCTGAACGGCGAATACGCCGCGGAACCAAGCAACAAAATCATCGTATACTCCTAATAGGAAATTGCCTTATATTATACCATAATTTCGCCCGCATTTGTTGATTTTTCATCCACCCTCGCATTTATCTGCGACATCAATGACAGGATTAACAAGATTGGTAGGGCGGGCAGTCCCTTGCCCGCCGCACGATTGGTAGGGAGGGCAGTCCCTTGCCCGCCGTTTATTGGGCGCGAATGCGCCCCACCATTGTTCGA
>CAVCJC010000014.1:0-22782 GCA_963602475.1 Lachnospira hominis (ex Liu et al. 2021) | reverse complement strand
CCTCGGAGTTTATAATCTACTTGCCGCAGCGGGTTTCGGTGACGCGGTGGCCGTTCTTATCGGCATAGACATGGATGCTGCCCCAGGGTGTGGGCACATCGCCTTCTATCCATTCGAGTCCACCTAAGTTGGGCTTAACCTCGTAAGTCTCGAAGCCGGCAGAAGTTGGCACGACACCAAGATAGTACTTGCCCAGCAAATAGGCAGGGCTCGCGCCCCACGCGTGGCAGAGGGACTTCCCGAAGCGACGACCATACATCGCATAATGTTCGTCGCCCTTCTCTTCGGGATTGTAGAGTTCCCAGAAGCTCGTTGCGCCCAACTTCAGCATTCCGCCCCAGTAGCTCTTAATCTCTTTAAGAACTTCCGTCTGCTTGCCAAGTGCACAGAGGGACTCGAGTTCATAGAAGCGCATATAGGGAGTTTGAATCTTCATCACCTCATCATTGAAGATGACATTCTTGACAACACTCTCTTTCTGTGCCGCGTCAAAGTAATCGAAAAAGAGACCAAACATATTCGGATAGCGCGTAATCATCGGGTCGGTGCGTCCGTCATTGTAAATCATATGCATAAGCCCACCCTTCTCGGCATTCCAGTAGCGCGGCACTATTTCCGAGCGCAGCTTTGCGGCGCGCTCGCGCCACGCGGCGGCTTCCGCCTTCGCGTCCACACGCTCCGCGACCGCGGCGGCGGACTCAAGTGCTCTCACGAGGAGCATTTGCTCAAAGCTCGTCACACCCCCGTAATTCGGGAGCGGCTTCGGTGCCCAGTCGATAAACATCCAGTCTCCCTTCTTATCGGCGGGGCGTCCGTTCTCATCAAGCCGCCCGAGCGCAAACTCAAGGAGGGTCTTAAGGCGCGGGAAAACCTGCTGCGCAAAATGCTTATCACCCGAATAGAGCAAGTACTTATCGACCGCGTCAAACCAATAGAAAGTATAGTCCATAATGCCGTTCATATGCACTTTGACGGGGTCTTTGCCGCGCAAAGCCCACAAAGTATCGCGGCATCCGTCATAATCGCCGATGATGTAGTAGTTCATCAGGAAACTCTGCACGGCATCGCCGCTCCATACCCAGTGGTCGCGCTTAATGCCCTCAATGAAGACTTCGCGGCACGTAAGCTCAAGCGTATAGCGCGAGACCTCCCAAATGCGGTTAATCTCAGGGTCGTTGCAACGGAAACTGCCGCGCACAGGCACATCCTTCCACTCATAGTCCATCGTGAGCGAACCAATCGTGATATCCTTCGAAACAGGAATAACATGAACATAACGGAAGCCATGCGCAATTTCGCGGCGGTACTCGGGAGTCGTCTTTACATCAATCTGTTCCCATCCGTCAAGCGCCCCCCAATCGGGTGTGACTAGCTCTTCGGCATACATCTCGGCTTCGCTTTCGGCATAGATAATCCGCACCGCGCCCTCGCCCTTCACATCCAAGAGGCGCAAGTAGCCATAGGTTTCTTCGCCAAAGTCCGCGATAAGATGGTTGCCTTTATAAGACTTCACCCATTTCGGAGCCTTCTCTTTCGTGGGCAAGCGCTTTAGTCCAGGCGGTGTCGTAGGGTCTGTAAAGCGGGAACTCGTATCTACTGGGAGGTTATTCGACATATCCCATGGAGTCGTCCAGCCCGCCGTCCATTGGGAGTCCGAAACCAGCGTCGGACCCTTCACCCAAAGAGCGGGCGGACGCGTCGTGTTCTGCACGCGAAGTTCCATCCGCCGTGCTGTCTTCGGCAATAGGAACTTGCCGCCGATGGCAGAAGTCTCGTGATTGCGTCCGTCGGCATCTATCCACCAAACGGAGAGGTGTCCGTCCGCACGAATCTCCAGTGGCTCATCTGCCGTGAGGTTGATTCCGTCGCGACGGAAAAGGACGCGTGTTTCGAAGGGATAAAGCGGCCATTGCGGGGTTAGCCGCGCACCCCAACGGAGACGCTGACTCTGGAGCTCGTTGCCCCACCAGAGTCCGTAATCGCCCGGATACCACATCCATTGTGCCTCGGGGGTCGCCGCTTCAGCGTGAGCGGGGGTACTCGACGCGAGCAGTGCGCCACCCACGAGAAGTGCCGCGATAAGCATCGTTTTCTTCGTGTTCATTGTTTAGTACTCCTCTATTCCAAATCCGAATTTTCCTGATTAGCGAATCTGAGAAAGGCTTGGGTAATACGCGAATAATCGTTCGAGGTAAGTCCTGAACCTGAGGGCAAGCAGAGGCCGTGATGGAAGAAGACTTCCGCTGCAGGGCCGCCGAGAACTGGTACATCCTTAAAGACGGGTTGCATGTGAAGAGGCTTCCAAACAGGGCGCGTTTCGATATTTGCCGCGCTCAGGCATTTCGCAATTTCCTTTGTATTCGGAGGACAATTAAAGATGGCGACATTCAGCCAATGGTTCTCGGTCGGGAGCAGGTGGTTCTTGAGGAACCTCGCATAAAACGCGTTATTCCGTGCGCGGCGCTTTAAGATTTGCGGCAGCTTCTCGAGTTGGGCGAGGCCGACGGACGCGAGCAAATTGCTGAGGCGATAGTTATAGCCCACTTCGCGGTGTTCATACCACTCTACGGGTTCGCGGCTTTGCTGCGCGAGTTTGCGGCAATGATTCGCGAGTTCTTCAGAGTCCGTTAAGATTGCGCCGCCACCCGAAGTCGTGATAATCTTATTGCCATTAAACGAATAAATTGCCGCGAGACCGACGGACCCCGCGGGGCGTCCCTCAAAAGTTGACCCCACGGCTTCGGCAGAGTCTATGATGAGTTTTACCCCCGCGCGGCTACAAAGGTCATTTAGGCGCGTATAATTACAGGTTTTGCCGTAGAGGTCGACACCAATGACGAGCGTATGCGCGGGGTCTTTTATTCTATCGAGTGCTAGTTCAAGAAAGTCGCAATCGATTGTGCTCGTCTCATCACAATCGACGAAAACGAGTTTGGCTCCCCGATGATAGGCGGGACCCACCGTCGCAATAAAAGTGAGCGTGGGGGCAATAACGGTCCATTTCGCGTCCACACCGAGGTGCGCCATAAGGAGGTCGAGTGCCGCCGTGCCACTCGAGACAGCGACGGCGTATTTGCGACCCGCTTGTTTCGCAATTGCCGCCTCAAAAGCGTCCACTTGCGGACCGCATGGCGCGACATAGCCCGACTCAAACGCGGCTTTTATAGCCCTGCGTTCTTCCGCGCCAACCCAGGGCGGAGAAAGAAAGATTCGCTTATCATTTTGCATTTTCGCCTTCCATATCCTTCTTTAAAGCCCAGCCCGCGCGGCGTCCATCATCGAGCCTTACCCACTCGCCTGAGGATTCCGTCACGCGGCACTCTTTAACGGAAACAGTTCCTAGAACCCGTGCATCGCGGCGCGGGGCAAACCTTAGGGAAATTAGCGTGGCATTCGCGTGCGCCTTATCGCCAAGGTTTATTGCCACACGCGAAGGCGCATCATTCGTCGTTGACGCAACATATTTTAGCGTAATACCGGGCGCGGAAGCGACCTTATACGCCTTTTCATCTAAATCGTAATACGGGATCGTAATCTCAGGTGTGCGCGGCGAACCTTCCGCACGGCAATAAAGGCGATAAATGAGGCGACTACGACGGTCATCTAGGAAGACATCTGGCAAAGCGCCGCGCGGAACATAGCCATTATAATTAACTTCCACATCTAGAGCCACGACATCATTCGTCTCAACTTGAGTCACGGAAGCGTGGGGTCGCACGCTGAGGCGCGTCGCTACAATGCCCGTAAAGTCCTTCGGACAATTCTCAAGCGGCAGCGGGGCAATTTCGAGCACAAACGGTTTCGTGGGCAGGGTGAAGGAGCGGCTGGTAGAGAAGAACATACTCCGTTTCTGGACGCGCTGTTCATAATTGCCACTGACATTAAAAGCGACCTTGCCCTTAAATGGCGCGTCACACCGCACGGGGATACTAACGCGACGAATGACGGAATTCGTGTCGCTCGCCTCGAGGTCCGTCATCGCCTCGCCGCGCCCGAGCCCGATAAGCCCTTCTATTGACGGTGTCACGAGATTTAGCCCAGAGAGCGTAACATCCTTCGGACACGTGACACTCACAATAAACGAAAATGGCTCGCCCACACGAACCTCGGGGCGGTCAAGGGTGACTGTCGCCGCCAACTCAGGCTCAGGCATTGAAAGTCGCTTAAAGCCCATATTCTCTTGAAGACGATTCATCATTTTATCCATCTCTTCAAAAGGCGAGGATTGCGCGAAAGCGGGACTCCACACCGCCAAAAGAAGTGCAAAGACGAAGAAGAAGCGTGCCAAGCGCGACAAAAGAAAGAGCACGAGGACGAGCGCGGCAATTCCGCCCAGCAAGCACGCGAGGCGTCCCTTCCAGCTATACTTCAAGACAGGCCCGAGCATCTGCCGCCATGCGGGTAATTCTGCCGCGCTATCGCCCGTCGCCAAAGCCCGCGCCACACGAAGTCCGCGCCGAATGGTGGGTGTCTCGCCAATTCGCCACTCAAGCGACTCATAAATGGACTGCGCCTTCGCCCAGTGTCCAGCCAACAATTCACACGCGGCAGCATTGAGGCGTGCTTCAGGGAAGTCAAACGCGGCGAAAGCCTCCGCTGAGGGCTTAGCGCACGCACGATTCCACGCGAAAAGCTCATCGTCCGAAAGTGCCGCGCCCGAGTGCCAAGGGCTCGCCTCGAGGTTAATGAAGAGTCCGTCAGGATACGCCGTCGCGGCAGTTTCCGCATCAAGTGCCGCGAGAGCCGCTTGCGAGCCGACTTTGATATGGACAGGCAACTTTTGCGTCTCGATGGTGTTCGTGGTTTCCGTTAGTCTATTGAGATACGAGAAGCTCAAGGCGGGGAAGTCATAGCTCCCCTCGCGCATAGGGCGGACGCGGTAGACGAGCCGCCGCGCGGTATCGACGGTCTCGGTTTTGGCACTGCGGTCATCAATCTTCCAATAGCGCGTATCGACGACGGACGACAAGGCGGGCGGATGAAGCGCGGCAAAGTCCGCGTCACCGAGGAAGTCCACTGTCAACACGAGTGGGTCTCCCACGCGCGCATTATTCACATCGAGGAAAGCACGCGTGACGAGTCCGTTACCCTCCACACCCGTGAGTGGGATGGCGGCTAAGAGACAACTAAAAATAGAGCCTAGCAAGAACATATCAATTCGGTTTCACCTTAAAACGCACGGTTACCGTGGGATTTTGGTCAAGAAAGTCGCGCGAAAGGCCTGGAATGGACTTCACCCGCGCGGCGGCGGCGAGGACGGTGTTATCCGCCGTGGTGTCGCCCGAGCCCTTAACGAGGCGATAGCCCCTCACTGTGCCGCCAGGTCCAAACTGCACCTCAAGGAACATCTCGCCGAGGGTATCCGTCCACGGGGGGCTATCCCACTTCGCATAAAAGGCATTGCGTATGAGCGAATTGCAACGCTGACTCTCATTTGCCGCGAGTTGCGTTTTCGCGCCGGGACGATACCCCTGATTAAGAAGCTGTTGCCAGTTGGTGGGACGCTTCTCGGTGCGTCCGTTGTTTTTGGGCGGGTCGCCCTGCTTGACCGAGTCCCGAATCGCCTTAAGCCGTGCCTCACGCTCTTTGGCGAGTTGCTCCTTCGTTTTCTTGGGCTTCGGAGGCTTCTCGGGCTTGGGTTCTACTTTCTTAGGCGGTTCTTTCTTGGGCTTTGAAATCTTCTCGACCGCGTCAATTTTGGGCTCTGGCTCGGGAATGGGCGCGGGTTTGGGTGCGGGCGGTTCGGGCTTAGGTTCTGGCGCGGGCTTGGGCGCGACCACTTCTTTCTCGGGTGGCGGTTCGTCTTCGTTGCCGTTCAGATTCTCGTGGACGACTACCGTCAAATCGATGGGGATTACAGTTTCTTTGGGGGTAGTCGTAAACTTGCCGACGAGGAAAAGCGTGAGAAACAGCACAACATGTATACCGAGCGCGAGTCCCACGGTCTTCGCGTCGAATACATTCGGCTTCTGCTTTTCCACATCGTTGTACATAGGGCTACTGTTCCACTGTCACAAGTGCCATACGGCGAATTTTACAGTCATACACAATCTTCACGACATTCATCACACTGCCATAATCAAGCCGCTCATCGCCGCGAACAAGTACGGGTACATCGGGGTCCGCCGCCGCGAGGGCGAGCAGTTCATTCTTAAGGTCCGTCGCCGTCGTAGGATGATTATTTAGGAAGAGCCGATTTTGTGCGTCAATAGTGATGGTATTCGCCTTCTTGTTCTTGGTCGGGAGTTCATCCGTCTTCGCACGCGGCAGAAGAATCGAGACCCCCTGCTCCAGCGCGGGTAGCGTCACAATGAAAGTAACGAGCAAAAGAAAGGTGAGGTCGATAAGAGAGGTCATATCGACGGCGGCCTTAGGTCGCTCACCGCGTACGCGTCTACGCCGCGACATACTTACGCACCCCTCCCTTGGAACTCACACGCGATACGCCCCATCAATTCGTCCGTGAACCCTTCCATGTCACTGGTGATATTACGGATGAGTCCATTCAAGCGATTAAAAGCGATGACGCCCGGAATAGCGATGAGAAGGCCGACGACCGTCGTCACGAGCGCGGCAGAGATGGAAGGCGCGATAGTCGCGAGATTCGCGCTACCCGCCGTGCCCATATCGGCGAAAGCGTCCAAAACGCCCCAGACCGTACCGAGAAGTCCGAGCATAGGCGCGAGGGCGACGACGGTCGCAATCACGCTCGAGCCCGCCTCAACACGCAACTCTTCCTCGTCAAGCGTATGCTCACAAGTGCCGCGCACAAGTTCAATTTCGCGTGCAGTTAATGCTGCCGCTCCCGCGTCAGAAACGCCGCGCCCCGAGAGCAACGAACGCGCGTCGGGCGTCAAAATCTTAAGAAGCCGCTCGCAGGTCTCCTTATAAATGCGCTCAATGCCGCTCGCCCCCGTCGGACGACGCGTGAGATAGTGGTCTAGGACATCGCGTCCCTCGGAAAAGTCGCGCAAAAACCGCCGCGTCGCCGTCGCCGTGAAGCGCAATTCACGGAACTTGCCAATAATCGCGGCAACCATAATGACGGACCCCAAGAGCTGCACCTCGACGATGCCTTGCCCCATCAGATTGGACGAAATAAAGCCGTCCACGAGAGAGTTTGCGAATATCATTCTTTTTCTCCTTTATATTCTTTGTTCTTAACGGCGGATACTACCTGCCCTTCGGGCGGCAAATCCTTTCGTGTAAAGCCACAGGCTTCTAGCACTTTATCCGTCGTCTGAAAATGTGCCTTGCAATGGTTCATAAGCCAAATGGGTCCATTCTTCTTGATCATTTCTTCCGCGACTTCGCGAACGCGCGGGTCGCTCGAACCAATGGGGATTGTTGGCGCGGGTGTCTCAGCATCGGCTTTTGGTGCGCCGTAGACTTCGAGCGTCATCTTTTCGCGGGCACGCAAGAAGATTTCGCGGGCAATGACAGAAGCCGCCGCGACCGCAATGTCGCTCTCGGCTTTGTGGTGTTGGTCAACAACAATCTTCTTCGCACGCGGCTTTAGAGCACGCGTAATAACCGCTTCGGTCGCGGCAAATTGGTCGATGACAACACGCGGACAACTCGGTTGCTTCTCTAACAAATCCTCAATCGCCGTCGCATGAGCCCACGCGAGGAGGCGATTGATATTGCGAATCTTCGCGTAAAGGCGATTATACGCGGCAGGGTTAATCTGCACAATCGCGAATCGCGACGGACCTAGCAACTTACGCAATGCCGCGCCAACCGCGAACACCGCCTTATCGGACATCTGCTTACAGTCCTTCACGCCCATCTTCTTCATTTCAGCGGAAAGTGCTTCATCCGTATAACACGCGCACACAACGAGCGGACCGAAATAATCGCCTTTGCCCGATTCATCACTGCCCGCGTGGGGCGCGACGGACTCTGGGTTCAGAACTTCCTCATAACCAAGCGTTGCCTGCCCTAGAACCTGCGGCTCGAGCACGAACAAGACAAAGTCTTCCGCCTTGCCACCTTGGACGCAAAGCTTGCGTTTGCCGTGCTTTTCTTTTTCGTAGAGCGTCGCGTTAAAGTGGTCGCCCTCTATCGAATAAAGCGCATACGGAACCTCACGGCGACGATAATTGCCCGTCACGAAGATGCCCAACAGAAGCTCCTGTTGGTCATTCGTCAACTCAAATGTGTAGCAGGCTTTCTTGGGTAAAGCCGCTTCACTGCGTTCAAAATTGTCTGACTCAAAGTTCATTGCCTCTTATTATACCAAATCTGAGACCTAACGGGAACTAGTTCGTTTAATTTCCTTTGTAGGCTCAAGGACGATGAAAACGGGGCTATGGTCGGAGTTTCCCTTTGCCGAAAAGGTTTTTGCCGCGCTCAAGGGGTTCCAATAGCGATAAAAGATGTAGTCTAGCGTACTATTCCCCCATTTGCCGCGCCCAATGTAAGTCGCCCTGTCCTGTGCCGCGAGGGGCTCTAGCGCATTGACGAACTTGGCTTTCTCTAAGAGCGGGAACATATCTTCAGAGGCGAACTCCTCCTTCCATTTATCCGCATTCATATCGCCGACAATGAGAACAGGCATCTTGTAGGTTCTCGTGCTTTTTATGAGTTCCGTTATCGCACGCGTCCGCTTGAGGCGATTCAAGGCGCGGTCGGCTTCCGTGCGCTGTCCGTAATTGGACTTCAAATGCACGGCATAAACGCGTGCGGTAACAGCGGGGGCAACGAGGAGGTCCGCCTGAGCATAGCCACGCGGCGGGGTATCGGCTTTCGCGCGTTTCCACTTCGCCCATGAGCCCTTCACGACGGGCAAAGTCGTCGCGATTACATCCTGTTGCATATCAAAGCGGTCGCGTCGTCGATAAGCCGAAATTGTCGCGAGCGTCAGATTGGTGCGTCCTATCGCGTGGATGAGTCCCTCCGCCACCTCACGATTGCGCATTTCATTAAAGCAGAGGATTATGTCGTTTGTTCCGACGGGGTCAAGGGTTCGTATCGCCTCGGCGAGCATAGCCCCCGATTCGCGAATGGTCCGTTCCTCTATCTCTGGCTTTGCACGGTGCTCGGCGCGGTGGGACGGGAACCAATTGCCATTCCATGTCCCCACAATTACCGCCGCGAACACTAGCGCATACTGAATCATTGCGCGAGAGGCTTAATAACGGGTGGAGGTTCTTTGTTATAGACGCGCGAGAATGGCGGGACGGAATCCTTTAGCCAGACATTGCCGCCAATTTCGCTGTCGTGCCCAATCGTCGTCTCGCCGCCCAGGATAGTCGCCCCCGCATAGATGACGACATTATCCTCGACATTCGGATGACGCTTCACGCCTTTAATGAGGGCTCCCGTCTTTGGGTCTTTCTCGAAAGAGAGTGCCCCGAGGGTTACGCCCTGATAAAGCTTCACATTGCGTCCAATGACCGTAGTCTCACCAATGACGACCCCCGTGCCGTGGTCAATGAAGAAGCGCTCGCCAATCTTTGCGCCAGGATGGATGTCGATACCCGTGCGTGAATGGGCGAGTTCGGACATTATGCGCGGGATAATCGGGATTTGCAAGCGATAGAGTTCGTGGGCGAGCCGATGAACAGTTATCGCGTATTGTCCTGGGTACGCCACAATGACCTCGCGCTCAGATTGTGCCGCGGGGTCGCCCTCATAAGCCGCCGTAATATCCGTCGTGAGTTTGCGCCGCACTTCAGGCATTGCCGTCCAAAAAGCATCTACCTTATGTACTGCGTCCGCCTCAGGCGAAACATCCTCGATGAGGCGCAGTAGTTCCCGCGAAATCACTTCCTCGCGGCACGAGCAGTCACCATAAACCCCAGGATAGAGGTTCTCAAGCAGATGATTCAGTAATAAGGCTACGCGTTGAGTTAGTGTCATAATTTTACTCCTCCGTTACCGAATACGGCAGAAAGCCCGGCATTGCCGCGAGCGAGATGAAGAATAGCGTCAAAACGGCAGGGCTCCGCAAGGGGCAATCACCAAAGGCGTGAATGAGTGTCGCAAGTGCCGTAAGCAAAATACAAAAGACGGGCGCGGGCAACACGAAGAACGCGACGGGGCTCGGCGGAGCCTCTTTTTTAGATAAGAACCGCGTCGCTTTCATCAGGACTTTCCACGCCTTCGCTATGGGCATAATCAAAAGGACCACCATCGCGACGAGGAGTCCGAAGCCGACTGTGCCGTGCTCCGCCAAAAGTTGCAGGTAGTCATTGTGCACATTGATACCACCAACCATCTGGATTTGCCGCAATTCTTGTTCCGTCATCTTCGGGATGCACAGATGCTTGTAGCCCCAGCCACCACAACCAAAGAGGAAGTTTTCCTTCCAAATTTCCGTGGCTACCCGCGCATGATATTGTTGGCGTCCCGTCACACGGTCAAGAATCACGTAGGTATTGAGCGTATTTACTTCTTTTTGGAAGTCGCTCGGCGTCCAAATAATCGCGCCAATAATAAGGACGACAATCCCGAAAATAGAAGCGGCAAGAATGCGCACGCGCTTAATGCGGGACATCTTTTTAAAGAAGCTCGCGTAAGCGTGCAAGACAAAGATTACGGCAAGCGAAGTCGAGAGGAGAATTGCCGCGCGCGAGAGGGTCGCCAATGCCGCGAAGAAGCAGAGAATCGCGGGAATGAGCATCAAGTGCCGCAACCAAAACTTCACATAGGGTCTTTGCACCCGCGTCGTAGTGCGCTTTTCTTCCTCAACAATGTTCCATCGCCAAAGGGCAATGGCGAGGCCAAAAAGCGTTGTAAAGTAGTCGCCACCCATATTTGGATAACCAAAGGTCGAGAAGAAGCCTTCCATAACCTGTTCCGTCGCCCACAAGGGACCCGTCGCGCCCGTCGCCGTTTGGATGATGCCCAAAATCGCAAGTGCCGCGCCATTCCAAACGAGAATCTCTAGCAAGAACCGCTTGCCACGATGAACGAGCGCGTGCTTTACCGCGAGCATTGCCGTTAGCGCGGGCAAAAACCACAAAAAGACATTGAGGTGATGTGCACGGTTGACGCAATACGGCAAGAATGGGACGGGCGGCGCGGGGTTGGCACCCTCAATCGCAATGGCCGCGTAATCGCAAACGGGGCAAAGGCCCTTATTGAGGAACGGAACCGCCAGAAGCACAATAAAAACAATTACGAGCCATGTAAGCGGGTCTTTTTTGAGCGCCTTCCAAACACGCTCCCGTGCCGAGGCAGTTGATTCGCCTGTATGCCGCTGAGGGAAGCAAATCATAATCTCCAAAAGAAAGACGAAAAGCCACGGAATCGTCGGCATAAGCATATCGCCGCGCGTGCCACCAAAAAGCCACGCGAAGCCGCACGCCAATGCCGCGACGGCGAGTGCCGCTATATTATCATAAAGAAACAACATGCTTCAAAACCTCCTCAACAGCCTTTTCTTCCGCAACTTTACCGACGAGCTTCCCCTTCTCATAAAGTAGGAACTCGCCCTTGCCTCCACAAAGCGCGACATCCGCATTCTTCGCCTCGCCAGGCCCATTTACTACGCAACCCATAACGGCGACATGCGGAAGTTTCTTTGTCCCAAACCCTCCCGTATGGACAAGCTTCTCAAGGGCTTCCTCGACTTCCGCCGCGACCTTAAAGAGGTCTACCTGCGTGCGTCCACAAGTCGGGCACGAAGTTATCGCGGGACCCGCCGCACGAAGCGAGAGTGCCCGTAAGATTTCCGTCCCCACGCGCACTTCCTTCTCAGGCTCAGCCGTCAGCGACACCCGCAAGGTGTCGCCAATGCCTTCCGAAAGCAGAATGCCAAGCGCAACCGAATTGCGCACAGTGCCAGGCAAGAATGTTCCCGCTTCCGTTACGCCGATATGTAAGGGGCAGTCCGTTTTCTCCGCCAGAAGCCGATAGGTCGCGAGAGTATCCGCAACATTCGAGGCTTTTGCGGAAATGACGACATCATAGAAGCCCTCGTCCTCAAGTAGCTTGAGGTGCCCGAGTGCGGAACGGCAGAGTGCTTCGGGCACACTAAGCGTTCCCGCCCGAACCTCAGCATCGAAATCTTTTTCGAGGCTCCCAAAGTTTACGCCAATGCGAATCGGGACTTTCGCAGCCTTTGCCGCGCGGACTACTGCCTGCACACGGTCGCGTCCGCCAATGTTGCCAGGATTGATGCGCAGGGCATCTGCCCCCGCCTCAATTGCCGCGAGTGCGAGGCGATAATCAAAGTGGATATCGGCGACAAGCGGAATCGGAGAAGCCTTTTTGACTTCCGCAAGCGTTTTTGCCGCGTCCGCATCTGGCACGGTGAGGCGCATAATGTCGCAACCCAATTCCGCACAGCTCTTCACCTGTGCCGCGAGTGCCGCCGCGTTATGTGGGTCGACATTGCACATCGACTGCACGCTTATCGGCGCACCGCCGCCGAGTGCCACAGTGCCGACTTTAATTGTTCGTGTCTGGCTTCGAGGTGTCATTTGTCGTACGCTCCTCTAACACATGATTGGGCTTAAATGTGTGAATGCGCCAACTGCGTAGGCTATCCTTACAAATCAAGAATGCCATAAGCCCCATAAGAACATACATAAAGGTCATTGAGAGTGCCCCAATAACCTTATCCGGCACGCGGCGACGGAACACCAGCGCAATGAGCGCGAAAAGGATGAGTCCGCCATCGAGGACGGGAATTGGCAACAAGTTCACCACTGCCAAGTTAACATTGAGGAAGCGCAAAAAGCCGAGTCCGTCAAAGAAATCGCGGCGAACAGCGGCGTAAATGCCTTCCGCAATCATTACAGGTCCACCCAACGCCTTGCCCGTCGCCGCCATTTCTTTCGGCGTGACGAGACCTTTCAGAACACGAAAAATGCTTCCAGCGTCCCACGCCAATTGGCGAAACGGATTACGGCTAGGCATCCACATTGCCGCGCCCGTCGTATTGGTTTCACTAAAAGCGAGGATAAAACAAGCACCTGTAACCGAATCGCGCTTAGGGGTAATCGTGAGAGTCTTCTCTTCTTCTCCGCGCTGGACGACGAATGCCGTTGGGGTCTCGCCCGCAATTTGAACCTCGGTTTGCATTTCGACCCAAGTCTCAACGGGACGACCGCCTACGGAAAGAATCTTATCCCCCGCGAGAAGTCCGCCTTCCGCCGCTGGGCCCTTTTCAGGCACTGCACCAATAACGGACTTTAATTCGCCAAAACGGACGCTTGGGATAAGCGCGAGAATAACGGCGAGGACAACCGCCAAAACGACATTCATCGCGGGACCCGCCACCGCAACAACAAGCTCTTTCCATGCGGGAATTCGCTCTCTCGGCGCGGCAGTTTCGCTTTCCCCGCCCTCAAGGGCTTTCGTCCCCTCGGGGTCAACATCGGGAATCGAGACATAGCCCCCCAGCGGAATCCAACTCAGGCGATATTCAACGCCCTTAATCGTCTTCTTCCAAATCGCGGGGCCAAAACCAATCGAGAAGCGCTCAACCCGCAAGCCGAGCTTCAGCGCGGCAATGAAATGCCCAAACTCATGAATCGCAATTGCGAGTGAGAAAAGAAGGAGGCAGAGGACAATATAAGCAACCGTAATTAGAATCGACATAGAACTCGTATTGCGCCTTAGAAGGCTCCTTTAATCTCTTCAAGCGAGGTAACCCCCACAAATTCGGCAACTTTCGTACCATTTACATAGCAGTGGAGCGTCGGGATGGACATTATGCCAAACCGCGCCGCCAACTCAGGGGCTTCATCGACATTCACCTTAACAACCGTCAAATCAGGCATTGCGGGCTCAACTTCGTTCGCAATCTTCTCGCCCATCATACGGCACGGACCGCACCATTCAGCCCAGAAATCAACAAGCACCTTGCCTGTGGCAATCGCCGCAGTGAATTCGTCATTCGTTTTTACTTCTTTGTGCATGTTTGCCCCTCCTTGGAGTCTTTTACGAGCCACCCAGCGGCGGCAATTTCATCACGAAGCTTATCCGACTCAGCCCAATTCTTCGCTTTACGCGCTTCCGCACGCTTCGTGAGCAGGGCTTCAATCTCAGCAGGAATTGCTTCCGTCTCGGTCTTGCGTCCGAAGAAGATAATCCCGAGTACCTCGTCCATTCGCGCGAAAACATCGCGCACCGTGCCGCCGCCGTGAGCATTCGTTTCACGCACAAGCCCAAAGAGCGCGGCAAAAGCACGCGGCATATTGAGGTCATCATTAACCGCCGCCGTGAACTCCTCGAGATGCTTCGTCGCCCACTCAGGTGCCGCGCCCGAAGTCGTTTTATCGACGCACGCGTCAATTCGTGCGAGAGCCTTACGGGCATCTTCGAGTGCGTCAAAGGCGAAGTTGAGACCCGTACGATAATGGGCATTGATGAGAACATAACGGATTTCCCGTCCCGTCCAACCCTTCTCTATCAAATCGCGCAAAGTGAAGAAGTTGCCAAGCGACTTGGACATCTTCTCTCCGTTCACCTTTAAATGCGCACAGTGCATCCAGCACTTCACGAACGGCTTGCCTGTCGCCGCTTCGGCTTGGGCAATCTCATTCTCGTGATGCGGGAAGAGGTTGTCAATGCCACCTGTATGCAAGTCGAAGGTTTCGCCGAGATACTTCATGCTCATTGCCGAGCACTCAATATGCCAACCGGGTCTGCCGCGTCCCCACGGCGAATCCCAGCCGACTGGGCCATCACTCGGTTCCCACGCTTTCCAGAGCGCGAAGTCACCGACATTTTCCTTGTCGTACTCATCTGCCGCGCAACGAGCCCCCGTACGCTGATTCTCAAAGTCGATATGCGCGAGTTTGCCATAGCTGGGGAAGGCTCGGACATTGAAGTATACCGAGCCGTCCTCGCTCTTATAGGCTACGCCCTTCTCAATGAGCTTCGAGACAAGCGCAATCATCTCAGGAATATGATCCGTCGCGGCAGGATACACCTCGGCGGGCTGGATATTCAACTTCGCAAGGTCGGCAAAAAACGCGTCCTTGTAAGTCTTCGTATAGTCCGTAAGAGGTATACCCGCGCCATTAGCGCCGCGAATCGTCTTATCATCGACATCCGTCAAGTTCATCACTTGGCGAATCTTCATGCCGTTGAATTGGATGACGCGGCGCAGAATATCTTCAAACGCATACGCGCGGAAGTTCCCGATGTGCGCAAAGTTGTAGACGGTCGGTCCACACGTGTAGAGCCGAACTTCGTTGTCAACCAGCGGATGGAGCTCTTCGAGTGAGCGCGTAAGCGAATTGAAGACTTTCATTAGGGAAATATTTCCTTATATTAGATGTTGAGAGTTGTCTTGCTCCAAGGTTCCTTGCCCGCGAGGAGCGACGGGGTCGTCATATCCGATGGCACAGGCAAGCCCAAGAGCTGTAAGGCTGTCGGCGCAATGGCGGAAAGCTTCGCGAGCGGAGTCAAACGCACGCCTGGCGCGTCATTCGCCACATAGAAGCAGTCCACGAGATTGAGCGTATGGGAGGTCTTCACGAGCCCCGTACGGTAATCGAGCATTTGTTCCGCATTGCCGTGGTCAGCGTAAATGAGGATGTGCGCGTCAAGCTCAAGAAGGCGCGGCAAAATCTTGCCAATGCACTCATCTGTCACCTCGACAGCCTTCGCCGCCGCTTTCTCATTGCCCGTGTGACCCACCATATCGCAGTTCGCGTAGTTGACGACGATGAGTCCATACGGATTATTCTCCAAGCGCTTCAGAAGTTCGTCCGTCACATTGTAGGCATCCATCTCAGGATGGCTCGCGAATGTCGCGGGGTCAAAGCGGCTCTTAACTTCCACCTGATCCTCGCCTTCCGAAGGTGTGGTGGACTTGCCATTGAAGAAGCTTGTCACATGACGGAACTTCTGCGTTTCGGCGAGGCGCAATTGGCGAATACCCGCCTTGGAGACGACTTCACCGAGGAGGTTATCCATACCGCCACCCGCGCCCATCGCGCCGAGCAGGTAGTCCGTAAACTCATCCCAATACCGCGTGAAGCCGAGGAAGGTCACCTTCGGGCGGGCGCAACGCTCGCCTGGATAATCATCAAGCACAAAGGCCTGCGTGAGCTGAATCGCGCGGTCCTGACGATAGTTGGTGTGCATAATGACATCGCCATCCTGAACGCCCGCGTAATCACCAATCACATAGCACGGAATATACTCGTCCGTCATCGGCGTGCCATCAGGAGTCTTGCCCGTCGCGTATTCATTCTTGACGACTTCTTCAATCGTCGCCGCCTTCTTGCCCTTGCAACCGACAATGCAGTCATAGGCCTCGCTCGTCAACTTCCAGTTTTTGACACGGTCCATACCATAGTAGCGCCCCATCGCCGTGCCAATCTTGGCATTGCCCACAGCGGCGAGCTCCTGTTTCAGACGCGCGATGTATTCCATCGTCGAGCGCGGCGGTGTATCGCGTCCATCCAAGAACGGATGCACCACGATTCGTCCCTCAGGGAACTCCGCGCGGGCGCGGCGCATCAGCTTGAAGAGGTGCTCCTGGTGGGCGTGCACGCCCTCATCCTGCAAAAGTCCAAAGAAATGGAACTGCGAATTATTCGCCTTCCACTGCGCGATGAGATTCTTCCATTTCGGGTTCTCAAAGAGCTCTCCCGAGGAAAGCCCGTCGTCAATGCGCTTCAATTCCTGAACGACAATGCGTCCCGCGCCCATATTTAGGTGCCCGACTTCCGAGCTACCTTGGTAGCCATCGGGCAAGCCCACGGCCTCGCCACAGCAATCGAGCAAGCAATGCGGATAGCGTGCACGAATTTCGTCAATTACAGGCGTCTTCGCGTCAAAGACGGAGTTGCCGTCCTTGCGCGGGTTAACGCCCCATCCATCACGGATAATTAGAACTACTGGTCTCATTTTGATAACCTTTCTTCTAGAAAACTTCCTTATATTATAACATATTTTCGGCAGAATTACGAAACGCCGCGCTTCGATTCACGATAGAACGCGACGAGTTCCTTAACCTCGGGGAGCTGCTCGACATCGTTTTCGACGCGCTCCAGAGCCTGCGTACGGTTGAGTCCGTCGCGATACAAGAAGCGATACGCCTCTTTCAGTGCCTGAATCGTTTCACGCGAAAAACCGCGCCGCATAAGGCCGACGACATTAGGTCCGATTACCTTGAGCGAACCCTCGACCATATCGCCCAACATGTAGGGCGGGAAGTCCTGCCGCACTTTTGCCGCGCCGCCCACCATCGCGTGGCGTCCGACATGGCAGAATTGGTGAATGCCCGTCACACCACCAATGATGGTGTAGTCCGCCAAATGCACATCACCCGCGAGTTGCACCGAGTTGGAGCATATCACATGGTTGCCAAGTACGCACCCGTGTGCCGCGTGGCAATACGCCATAAAGAGGCAGTCGCTACCAATAATGGTCTTCTCGCCATCTGCCGTGCCGAGGTGCACCGTCGCGAATTCACGAATCACCGTGCGATCGCCAATTTCTACATAGCTGACCGAGCCCTCTTGGTACTTAAGATCCTGCGTCTTCATACCAATGAGCGCATAAGGGAAAATCTGACACTTCTCACCGAGCGTCGTGTGTCCATCAATAATCGCGCCCTGCCCAATCGTCGTGCCAGCGCCAACTTTGACATTAGCGCCAATATGCGCGTAAGGTCCCACCTCAACATCAGCACCCAATTGGGCACCGTCTTCAACTATCGCTGTAGGATGTATCTTTGACATTTCTTCTTTCTCTCCTTACTTTAAAGATTCTTGCGAACGAGTACACTGCCTAGTCCCAATGAGGCAAGAACAGGTAGCCAAATCAAAAACTCGGGATGTATCGCGTAGGTACGATCAAGGCTCAGCATCAGCATCACGAGCAAATAATACCCGAGCGCCACCGCGAGCGAAATGGCCATACCAATGGAACTTTCCTTTCGCTGGGCACGGATTCCGAGCGGGATACCCACAAGCACAAAGCAAATCGAGGCACACGCGAAAACAAGCCGCTTCGAAAACTCCACCTTCGCGCGCGACACCGATTTACGTTCCGCCTTGAGCATCGCGGCATCCGCACAATCAGCTTTCATCTTCTTGATTACAGCATTTTGCTCACGTATATTCGCGATAAGCTCAAAAAAGCGCAGGTCTTTAACCTTTTTTATATATTGCGAACTCCTAAGCGCATCCTCAATACGATACGAATAATTCTCGACCGTCATCATACCAGGCGTATTCTCGTCCACGGGGTCAACCGTCATATTATAGAGGTCAAGAACCACATCGCGTCCATCTTCTGTCACTCGCGCTTCTTTTGCCGTGATGAACCGCCGCACTTTCGGATTCGAGAAGTCCACCGCCCGCACATCTTTGAGGAGATTGCCCTCCCGCGCGGCAAAATAGAGCTTCGCCTTCGGGAAGTCATCAATCCACATACCTGGCTCAAGAACATCGAGACTCGCATCTACTGAGACCTTCGTCTTTAGGTTGCGCCGCACCGTATGCCCACGCGGCACAATCTCATTATTAATCCACGCACCCAATAAGGTGCAAGCAAGCGCAAAGATGGCTGGATACTTGATGACGGAAAGCAAGTTCACGCCGCACGCCCGCATCGCGGCAATTTCGCTATCCGCACTCAGCCGCGAAAAGACGAGAATGCCCGAGACAAGCAAGGCGAGCGGAATCGTCCATTGCATCGTCTCAGGGAAACTCACTGCCGCGAAGGATCCCACAAGCGAAAGCGAGACACCATCCAAGATGAGCCCCACAATCTGCACCATGAGCCCGATTGTCAGGACGAAGCTCAGCACCAAGAACGCGAGCGTAAAACTCGACAAGAAGGAGCTAAATACGTAGCGTTCTATCGTCTTCAATCTTCAACCCTCAAGAGGAAGTTATTCTTCTTGCCTTGCTTAAGGACGGCGAGCCGCCCTTCCACAAAGTCGCTCTCTTCCAAGACGCGCTTATCATCGACTTTCGTACCATTCAGCGAGAGTCCGCCCTGCTGCGCCATACGTCGCGCTTCGCCATTCGACTTGAACATTCCAGCGGATGCCGCGACGCTCCACACGGTCTTGCCAAGGGCTTCCGCCTTCTTAACGGACGCACTTTTCACATCCTTAAAGATGGTCTCAAGTTCTGCCGCGCTCTTGCCCGCCTGCGAGCCGCCAAATAGCGTCGCCGTCGCTTCCTGCGCTTTCTTAAGCCCCGCTTCGCCGTGAATGAGCCGCGTGAGCTCTTCCGCCAATGCCTTCTGGGGAATCCGTGCCTCGGGGTGCGCCTTCATTTCCGCCTCAAGTGCCGCGATTTCTTCGAGCGAGCGAAGAGAAAACACCTTCAGATAACGGATTACATCCGCATCCGCCGACCGAAGGAAGTATTGGTACCAATCATAGACGCTCGTCAGCGACTCATCCAAGAAAAGCGCATTGCCCTCGGACTTGCCAAACTTGCGCCCCGTCGAATCGAGGAGCAGTGGAAAAGTAAGCCCATACGCCGATTTGCCGCGCATACGCCGCACGAGATCCGTGCCCGCCGTAATGTTGCCCCACTGATCGGCGCCGCCAACTTCCATTTGGCAATTATAAGTATCGTAGAGATGCAAGAAGTCGTTGCCCTGTAAAATCTGATATGAGAACTCCGTAAAGGTGAGAGCACCCTCACGCGCCTCAAGACGCTTCTTCACGCTTTCCTTTGCCAGCATCTGGGGCACACGAAAGTTAATGGCAATATCGCGCAAAAACGCAATAGCACTCGTATTCTTATACCAGTCGTAGTTATCGACCATAATTGCCGCGTTGGGTCCGTCGAAGTCAAGAACGCGCGAGAGATTCTCACGAATACCCTTCTTGTTCTCCTCAACCTGCTCCACCGTCTGCATATTGCGTTCAGCGGACTTTCCACTGGGGTCACCAATAAGCCCCGTCGCACCGCCGACGAGCGCAATTACCTTGTGCCCAGCCATCTGAAAACGCTTCAGCACCATAATGGATACAAGATTCCCCGCCTGCAAACTGCGGGCGGAAGGGTCAAATCCACAATAGAGCGTCAGCGGCTTCTCGAGCGCCCGCTCAATTTCAGGATCCGTCAGGGACTCCACGAGTCCCCGCGCTTTTAACTCTTCAAACAAGTTCATAGTCTTTATATTATACCATATTTCGCGCCCCTCGTGGGTCGAAATATAACTATTTACGCATCAAGAAACTTCTCCATCCAGATACGGACGCGATACCTGCCGCGTCCGCAACTGTTGCCGCACTGATTTTCACGGGAGAATCCGTACGCGCCGCCCTTCCAAGCGATAATTGCCGCGCGCGACAATGCGCAAAGCCTCGGGATAGGCCAAATGTTCCTGCACTTGGATTCGCGCGTGCAGTGTCTCGGGGGTATCGTCCTCAAGAACGGGCACGGCTTTTTGAACAAGAATGGGACCTGAGTCCGTGCCCGCGTCCACGAAGTGCACGGTGACTCCCGCGACCTTGCATCCATAATCGAGGGCTTGCGTCCAACTATGGACACCTGGGAAGGCGGGCAAAAGCGCGGGATGAATATTCAGTACCCGATTAGGAAATGCCGCGAGGAGTTTCGGCTTAACAATCCGCATAAAGCCCGCGAGAACGACGGTGTCCACCCCCGCCTCTTTGAGAAGACGGATGCATTCATCTTCTGCCGCGCCCTCCAACTTCGTCTTGAAGGGTGCGCAGTCTAGGTACTGGTGAGGGATATTGTGCCGCGCCGCACGGTCGAGAATCTTCGCGTCGGGGAAGTCCGCGAGTACGAGCGAAACTTCCGCGTCCAATTCCCCAGCAGCAATAGCGTCCACGATGGACTGCATATTCGAGCCCGCGCCCGAACCGAGTACACCTAAATGCAACTTGCTCATATCCCGCACTGTTCCCTTCTTTACGAGAGATTGCCGACGACCGCCTTAATGCGGCGCACGCCAGCCGAGGAAGACTGCTCCTTCAAAATCTTGAAAGAACCAAGTTCGCTCGTGTTCGCCACATGGGGTCCGCAACAAATCTCCTTCGAGACATCACCAATGGAGTAAAGGGAGACCTGATCGCCGTACTTCGAGCCAAAAAGTGCCATTGCGCCCTCTTTTTTCGCCTCTTCCACGGTGGTCATCTTCTTTTCGACAGGGATGCCTTCCTTAATCCACTGATTGACGAGATCTTCGACTTCCTTGAGTTGCTCAGGGGTCAACTTCTCAGGCCACGTAAAGTCAAAGCGCAGACGCTCAGGGGTAATATTCGAACCCTTCTGATTGGCAGTTGGACCCAGCACCTTATGAAGTGCCGCGTGCAAGAGGTGTGTCGCCGTATGCATACGAGTAACGACCGCGCTATTATCTTGAAGACCCGCCTTGAACGAACCCGCACTCGTCGTACGCGAAAGTTCCTGGTGCTTGCGGTTTGCCTCGTCAAAACCTTCCTTATCCACGGTCAACCCCGCCTTCTTCGCCATCTCAAGCGTCATTTCGAAGGGGAAACCGAAGGTATCGTAAAGCTTAAAGGCGGTTTTACCGCTGATTTGGGTCTGCCCATGCGCCGTAAGCTGTTCGGCGACCTTATTGAACATCGCCTCGCCCTTATCCAGCGTCTGATTAAAGCGGTTTTCTTCCGCTTCCAAATCAAGCTTGCACTGCTCGAGATTGACCTTGAGCTCAGGGTAAACATGGTTGTACTTGGCGCAGATGGTTTCCGCCAATTTCACCGTAAAACCAGGTTCAATGCCCAAAATACGCGAATAACGGACCGCGCGGCGGATGAGGCGGCGCAAAACATAGTTCGCCCCAACATTACCTGGCTTCACGCCACCCTTCGGGTCACACAAAATGAAAGTCGCCGTGCGCATATGGTCGGCAATAATCCGCCGCGCTCGCAAAACTTCCTCGGGGTCTTTTCCCGCCGTATCTTTGGAAAGTTCGTCAATCTTCGCCATAATCGGAGCAAAGATTTCGGTGTCATAGACCGTCGGGGCTCCGCTCATCATGCAAATCGTGCGCTCCACACCCATTCCCGTATCGACATTGTGCCGTCCAAGAGGTTCAAACTTGCCTTCCGCCGTCTTGTTGTACTGCATGAAGACATTGTTCCAAATCTCGATGTATTTGCCACAATGGCAACCTGGACGACAATTCGGACCGCACGCGGTTTTGTGCGTATCGATAAACATCTCGGTATCGGGTCCGCACGGACCCGTCGTGCCTGCGGGACCCCACCAGTTATCCTCACGCGGCAAGGGGAAGATGTGGCTCTCGGGGAGTCCCTGTTTCTTCCAAAGCTCAATTGCCTCATCATCGCGCGGAATGCCCTCCTCACCTGCAAAAACAGTCACATAGAGGTCAGCAGGGTCAAAACCAAGCTTGGTCGTCAGAAATTCAAAGCTCCAAGCAATCGCCTCAGGCTTAAAATAGTCATTAAGGGACCAGTTGCCGAGCATTTCAAAGAAGGTCAAGTGCGCGGAGTCGCCCACTTCGTCAATGTCGCCCGTACGGACGCATTTTTGGACATCCGTCAAGCGGTGTCCCGCTGGATGTTCCATCGCACCCATAAGATATGGGACGAGCGGATGCATACCCGCCGTAGTAAAAAGCACCGTGGGGTCATTTTCGGGGATAACTGAAGCCCCAGAAATGATCTTATGACCCTTGGACTCAAAAAACTTCAAGTACAGGTCGCGGAGTTCATCCGCCGTCAGATTCTTCATATATACCTCTCTTATTGCGGGGCGGAAGGGACTCCGCCCCCTACCTTTGGGCTTGGTAGGGGGCGCAGTCCCCTGCGCCCCGAATCAAAACCCTAGAAAAAGAAAAAAGCCGGCAGCGTCCTACTCTCGCACGGGCGAGTCCCGCACTACC
>CAVCJC010000013.1:0-22805 GCA_963602475.1 Lachnospira hominis (ex Liu et al. 2021) | reverse complement strand
CCGCGAATTGGCAGTACTTCCTCGGTGTCTTCTTTTCTCACGCCACGGACGAAGAACTCGCCGCCGCGCAGAAGTTCGGCAAAGAGCGTCCCCAGTCCACAGAAGACCTCGCCGCCTTGCGTGAACGCCTCCTCGCCGAAAACGAGCGTATGTGGGCTTAAGGCGAGGGCGCGGCGGTTTTAACCACGGAACACACGGAAGCCGCTTCGCGGCATACGAGATATCGCGATGTGCAAAAAACGCTTGAGTTTTGGGCACGAAATATGGTATAATAGTGCGCAAATACGCCAGGGTAGCACAATGGCAGTGCATCTCATTTGTAATGAGAGGGTTGCGGGTTCGACTCCTGTTCCTGGCTCCATTCTTTTTTAAGGAGGGATTAAGGTCATGATAGAAACAATTTCTACGGCGTCCGCTCCAGCGGCGCTTGGTCCGTATAGCCAAGCTCTAAAGGCGGGTGGTTTTGTGTGGTGCTCAGGTCAAATTCCGATTGACCCCGCGACAAATACAATCACGGCTCAGACGATTGAAGAGCAGACGCGGCAAGCGATTACCAACTTGAAGGGCGTCCTTGAAGCAGCGGGCACGAGCCTTAAGAATGTCGTCAAAACGACGGTCTTCATCAAGGATATGAACGACTTTGCCGCACTCAATAAAGTTTATGCGGAAATGTTTGGCGAGACGAAGCCTGCCCGCTCGTGCGTGGAAGTGGCGCGGCTCCCAAAGGATGTTAAGGTCGAGATTGAGTGCGTTGCCGCGCTCTGATTGAGTCCGCAAAAAGCACAGAAAGAAGTCCGTCTCGTGGAAAAGTCGCAGCATATTCCATTGCCGCTGAAGTACCGTCCGATGACATTTGATGATGTCGTGGGGCAGGAACATGTCGTCCGTACCTTGCGCCACGCCATCGCGGCAAATCGTGTGGCGAACGCCTATCTTTTCATAGGTCCGCGCGGCATTGGCAAGACGACGCTCTCGCGCATTTTCGCGAAAGCCTTGAATTGCACGGACCCGAAGGAGACGGAACCCTGCGGCAAGTGCACGAATTGTGTGGAAATTGCCGAAGGGCGGTCGCTGGATGTCATTGAGCTTGACGCCGCTTCCCACAACAAGGTGGAGGATGTTAAGCCGATAATGGACGCGGTGCAGTATAAGCCGACCACTTCCAAGTACAAGATCTTCATCATTGACGAATGTCATATGCTGACAAACGCGGCGTGGAATGCACTCTTGAAGACCTTGGAAGAGCCGCCACCATATGTGCGCTTTATCTTCGCAACGACCGAGGGCGATAAGGTTCTCGCGACAATCGTTTCGCGTTGTCAGCGTTTTGACTTGCGGCGCATCCAAACGCGTGACATCACCGCGCGGCTTAAGTATGTCTGCGAGAATGAGAAGATTAAGGCGGAGACGGACGCTCTCCTCGCCATCGCTCGTGGCGCGGAAGGCGGCATGCGCGATGCCTTGTCGTCCCTCGACCAGCTCATTTCGTTTACGGATGGCAACATCACAGAGAAAGATGCCCTTGGGGTGTTTGGACTTGTTGGGCGCACGGAACTAGAGTCCCTCGCGGGAGCAATCTTGCGTGGCGACGCGGCAAGCATACTCGCGGCGGTGGAGTCCTTCGATTCGGCGGGCAAAAACTTGCGGCGCCTCGCGGGGGAATTGCTCGGACACTTCCGTAACCTCGTCGTTTTGCAGGCACTTGGACCCGATACGAAGTCCCTTGAGGCGACCCCTGAGCAGATAGAAGTTCTGAAGAAGCAGGCGGAAGGCGTGGACTCTGGACGCGTCTTTCGGATTTGCGATGAACTTGCCGCGATGGAAGATAAGCTTCGGTATGTGCTGAGCGTTAGGACATTGATTGAGATGACGCTATTGCGGGCAAGCCGTATTGCGTCCACGGCGACGGTGGAAGAGCTTATGCGGGCGGTTCGGGCTCTCAAGGGAGAGGATATGGCGGCCAAGGGACTGCCCGCCCTACCAGAAGCGGAGGCGGCGGGCAAGGGACTAGATGCCCAACCAACGCCCCCAAAAAGTGCCGCGCCAACACCGCCGCGCAAATATGCCGAGCACCGTTTGCCTGACGCGGCGGAACTCGCGGCGATGCCAGAACCTACGGCGGGCAAGGGACTGCCCGCCCTACCAGAAGCGGAGATGGCGGGCAAGGGACTGCCCGCCATACCTACTCCTCCGCCGAAGCCAGCGGGGAAGCCCGTGGAGCCCAAGAAGCGGCAAGAGATTCTCGATGACCCCAAGCTCAATGACCTTCTCAAGGATATGGGTGGGGCAGAGATAACCGATATAAGGGAGAACTAAGACTATGCTCAGTTGTGGATGGCTTTGGCTCTATATTGGCGCGTTCCTGATGCTTGCGGAATTGCTTGCACAGGGCTTCATCGTCTTCTTCTTCGGGCTCGCCGCCGCGTCCGTCGGGGTGTTGCGGCTCATTCTGGGGGATGCCTTCACGCCGACTTGGCAATTGGTTGCTATTTCGTTCTTCTCCATCTTCTATTTGGCGATTGTGCGTCAGAAGCTGAAGAAGGTGTTCGTCGGGGGGAAGTCCGCCTCAAAAGTGGACTTCGATAACGACTTTGTCGGACGCCTCGGACGCGTCACTGTGGCGATAAATCCTCCGTTGGAAGGGCGTGTGGAGATAGGAGACGCGGCGTGGACGGCGATTGCGGAATCCCCCATCGCGGCAGATACAAATGTTAAGGTGATTTCTCAAACAAATCTAACACTCAAAGTGGAGGAAGTAAAATGATACTCGCTGAAGTCAATGGTGCGCTCATATTCTTCGGAATTGTTGCGTTCGCTGTAATTGTTGCCATTATTAAGACAGCGGTAATTGTTCCGCAAAAGACGGCTTTTATCGTGGAACGCCTGGGTAAATATCGGTGCACGCTGGACGCGGGGTTTCACATTCTTGTTCCGTTCTTCGACCGCATTGCCTATCGTCATACTTTGAAGGAGCAGGCGATTGATGTTCCGCCACAGGAGTGCATTACGAAGGATAATATCGCTGTCTCGGTCGATGGCATTCTTTATATGCAGGTGATGGACCCCGCCAAAGCGAGTTATGGCATTGGCAACTACCTTTTCGCGACAACTCAGCTCGCCCAGACCACAATGCGTTCTGAGATGGGCAAGCTCGATTTGGACCGCTCTTTTGAGGAGCGCACTTCGATTAACGCGGCAATTGTCGCGGCGGTGGATAAGGCGAGTGATCCGTGGGGCATCAAAGTGACGCGCTATGAGATTAAGAATATTACGCCGCCACGAACCATTCGTGACGCGATGGAAAAGCAGATGCGGGCGGAGCGCGAGAAGCGGGCGATGATTGCGGAGTCCGAAGGTGAGCGTCAGGCGAAGATTAATCGCGCGGAAGGCGAGCGGCAGGAAGCGATTGCGCTTTCGGAAGGCGAGCGGGCGCGGCGTATTAATGAGGCGGAAGGGCGCGCCAAGGAAATTACGCTGGTCGCTGAAGCGCAGGCGGCGGGTATTGCGAAGGTGGCGGAAGCTATCAATATGAAAGGCGGCGCGGAGTCCGTTAATATGCAACTCGCTCAGCAGTACTTGGTGCAATTTGGTAATCTTGCTAAAACGAACAATACAATGATAATTCCGTCCAATTTGGCGGATGTCGCGGGCGTTTTGAAGGCGTGCGCGAATGTCGTTAAGCAGGCGTAAGATTTAAAAGAAAGTATAGAAAAAGGATTCTTCCCAAATGTTAACTTGGATGGATAGTTTAAAGGGGCGTTCGCTGATGCGGATGGCCTCCTTCACGGATGAAGAGATGCTCGACCTCGTCAATCTCGCGGCACAATTGAAGGCGCGGCGTAAAGGCGGGGTGCGTGGCGATTTGTTGCACCGCAAGAATATTGCGCTTATTTTTGAGAAAAGCTCGACGCGCACGCGCAATTCGTCCATTATCGCCGCGCGCGATGAGGGCGGTGGCGCGGAATATCTGACGCGTCCTGATATTCACTTTGGCAAGAAAGAAAGCGTTAAGGATACGGCGCGTGTTCTCGGACGCATTTATGATGGCATTCTCTTTCGTGGCTTCTCTCAGAAGGACTGCGAAGATCTCGCCAAGTACTCGGGCGTACCGGTGTGGAATGGGTTGACGGACGATTATCATCCGACACAGATTTTCGCCGACCTTTTGACGATTCAGGAGACTTTCGGCGACCTTAAGAATTGCACGGTCGCTTATGTGGGTGACGGACGCAACAATGTCGCCAACTCGTTGATGATGGGGTGCGCCAAGGCGGGCATTCGTTATGTCTGCTGTACGCCCAAGGAACTCCATCCAGATGAAGCCGTCCTCGCTGAAGCGGATGTCGTCGCTAAGCGCAATGGAGTCGATATTCGTGTCGCGGAAAATCCGCATGAGGGCGTGAAGGGTGCGAATGTCATTTATACGGATGTTTGGGTGTCGATGGGCGAAGAGGCGAAGACGGCTGAGCGCATCAAACTCTTGAGACCGTATCAAATCAATATGGACCTCCTAAAGTCGACGGGCAATCTCAATGGCAAGCTTATGTTCCTTCACTGCCTACCCGCATTCCACGACAATAACACGGAAGTCACGAAGGATACGGGCGCGCTCGAGGTGACAGACGAAGTATTTGAGTCCAAGTATTCGCGTGTCTTTGACGAAGCCGAGAACCGTATGCACACGATTAAGGCGCTCTTTGTTTCGTCCCTCTGCGACCGGTCGAAGATTTAAGAAGCGGGAAGGTAGGACGAGATGGCAGGCGAGATATTTCCGAATTGGACGGCAGTCACCCCCGAGAAGAGCGCGGCAGAATTGCCGGGACTTCTCGCGGAAGCCGAGAAGCGTGTAGCAGAAATAGAAAACGACACGGCGGTATCCTTCGAGGACTTCTCGTGGCGGCTTGATGACGCGACGCGCGACTTGTGGTGGGCGTGGAGCACCGTCTCATTTATGACAAGCGTACGCAATTCCCCCGCGTGGCGCGAAGTCGAGGAAAAGTTCCAGCCCCAGATGGTGGCTTTCTCGCTTCGTATGGGGCAGTCGAAGAAGCTACTCGCTCAGGCGAAAGAAGTGCTTATGCGCCTCAAGTCGTGCGGGAATGCTTCCGAAAACGCGACACGAATCCGTATTCTCGAGAAGTTTATTCAGGGTGTCGAGCTTTCGGGTGTCTCTTTACCGGACGCGGAACGTGCGCGGTTCAATGAAATTGCCGCGCGGCTCGCACAACTCTCGATGGACTTCTCGAATGCGGTTCTCGACGCGACGAATGCGTTTAGTTTTGAGAAGGACGGCAAGAAGTATACGATTGATGACGCGAACTACCCGCAAACAATGAAGAATTGTGCGGACCGCGAAGTGCGCGAGGCCCTTTATCGGGGACGCTCCACGCGGGCTCCTGAAAATACGCCGCGCATTGCCGAGATATTGAAGTTGCGCTTTGAGCAAGCGAAGTTGCTGGGCTTTGAGAGCCCAGCGGAACTCTCGCTCTCGACGAAGTGTGCCCCGAGTGTCGCGGCAGTTGAGGAAATGATTCAGGAACTCGACACGGCGACCGTGAAGCCCGCGAAAAAAGAAGAGCAGGCGCTCGGCGAGGGACTCAAGCCGTGGGATATCTCGTATGCGGCAGAACGGCTCCGTGAGAAGACCTATAACTACTCAGAAGAAGGGCTTAAGCAGTATTTTCCGTTTGATAAGGTACTCGACGGACTCTTCAAGATAACGAAGTTCCTCTTTAATGTTGAGGTCAAGGAAGTAACAGGCGCGGCAAAACCTTCCGTTTGGCACCCCGATGTGCGCTTCTTTGAGGTCACGGAGGCGGGCTCGCCCATTGCCCATCTCTATATCGACCCCTATGTGCGAAACGGAGAGAAGCGCGGCGGCGCGTGGATGAGCGAGTTCCGTAATCGGTGCGACCGTCGCGGCGAAAAGCCGCTCGCCTATCTCGCGCTGAATGCGCCTGCGCCGGATGAGAAGGGCGTGAGTTTGCTTCCGTTTAGGGAAGTCGAGACCATTTTCCATGAATTTGGACACTCCCTGCAGTGTATGCTCACGCGAATTGGCGAGGAAGGCGCGGCGGGCATTTCGTTGATTGAGTGGGATGCCGTCGAGGTGGCGAGCCAGTTTATGGAAAATTGGTGCCTCGATGACCGCACGGGCATACATGTTCCGAGCGAGCTTAAGGCGAAAGTGCGGGCGGCACGGAACTTCCGTGCGGCGACGGCGTGTCGTCGCCAGTTGTCGTTTGCTGAGACCGATATGCGCTTACACGAGAAGCTTGTAGATGACCCGAACGCCGTGAAGAATGAGGTCTTTAAGCATTTTGGGCTTGATGTACTGCCTGATGACCTCTTCTTGAATGCTTTCTCGCACATTTTCGCGGGTGGCTACGCGGCGGGATACTACGGCTACAAGTGGAGCGAAGTGATGAGTGCCGACTGCTATGGCGCGTTCGAGGAAGCGGGGCTTGCCAATGACGCGGCAGTTCAGGCGGTGGGCAAGGCTTATCGTGAGACGCTACTTGCGCTTGGCGGAAGCGAGAGTGCCTATGAGGTCTTTCAGCGTTTTCGTGGACGCAAGCCGTCCACTCAGGCACTTTTGCGTCAGCAGGGACTCCTCTAGTGGACGCGCTCTTTGATACCCACGCGCATTTTCAAGGCTCTGAGGAAGACATGGTCGCTCTCCTCAAGCGTGCGAAAGAGGCGGGGGTAGGCGAGATATTGGCTGTCGGCGGAGACCCCGAACTCAATAGCGCGGCAAAAGTGGCTACTGAAGCCGTCGCCGAGGGACTTCCCAAGGTGTATCTCGCGCAAGGCTATGATATGTCGAGCGTGGCGGAGGAGCGACCAGAAATTGACTTTTCGCGACTAACGGCTGTCGGGGAGTTGGGGCTAGATTATTCGCACGGAGAAGACGACCGCGCGGCACAACGGAAACTCCTTGCTGAGCAACTTGAGCAAGCGCGGCAGAATGATTTGCCCGTCATTATCCACACGCGCGAGGCGGACGCGGATACGCTAGGCATTTTGAGGGAGATTTCCTCGCGTGGCGTGATTCATTGCTTTACAGGGACACCTGCTTTTTGCCGCGAATTGCTCGATTTGGGCTTCTATATCTCAATTTCGGGGATTGTCACCTTCAAGAAGGCGGAAAATGTGAGGGAGAGTGCCTTATATGTGCCCGACGACCGGCTTTTGATTGAGACGGATTCTCCGTATCTCGCGCCTGTACCCTTGCGCGGCAAACAAAATGAGCCGAGTTTCATAGTAGAAACCGCCCGCTATCTCGCGACTCTACGCGGCACATCGTACGAAGCCCTCGCCACCCTCACCACCACTAACGCCCACAATTGCTTCTTTTGTCGATAGGTGCTGCCGCGGAAACGCGGCAGAAAGAAAGTTGAGGTTATGAGATGTGGTTCGATAGGCGCGCGAAGGTTGTTTTGCCGTGTATGCCAAAGGGTTTGACGCGGTCGAGAGGTAGGGTAACATTGCCGCCTAAATCGTCAAAGGCGAAGTGAAATGCCGCGTTTTCACTAGGGAACTTAAACCGCCCCCACGCTTGAGGCAAGAGCCTTAAGTAAAATGTATAATAGAAGTCTTCGCCACAAATGAGCCTCGTTTTGCTGAAGAAGCGCTTCCACATCTCGGACGCGAAGGCACAAAGCCGCTTCGAGCGAAGCGAGAAGCCTCCGTTGTAAGAGCCAAGACCTATAGCAAAGAAGAACTTGCGCTTAATCCCATCACAAATAATGGGGGCTCCCCAGTAATCAGCCTTGTCCAGAAAGTCGCTGAGATTATCGCGCAGGGGGAAGCCGTCATCTTGGATGATAAGGCAATAGGGGGTCGTAAAGCGGGTGTGAAGCTTTTGAATGCAATCTGCGCTCATAGAATGAATATCGCCCGCAATGAGGCTTGGCTCAATTTGTAACTCAAGAGTCGCTTCTTTTTGGGCTAGAGCCATTGCTTCTTTGAACGGGTGGCTTACCACTAGTACGGTTTTGAGCTTCCCGAGAAGACGCCATGATTGGCGAATTGCGAACTCAATCCATTGAAAAGCTTCTTGCTCGGTTCCTTCTTTGGGGAATGAGTAGATAATGAGTGTGACCTCATTAAAGTACTTCGATTTGGGGGCGACTTCATCGCGTAGAGCGGGTAACCGCGCTAATTGCCATTCACGAAGTGTCTTTGTCGCGTGCTCGATTTCGTCTCTTGTCATCGTTTAGGAAAGAAGAGTTTCTCTATAACATATGTTACATTCTTTTCACCAAAGACCTTACGCACGAGATTCATAATATAGCGCATAATAAATAAGGGAATGGTCCAAAGGTAATAACCGAACTTAGCAAGGGCAAGGGGATATACGCCCTCTGTTACGGCGTAGTTTTGGGCGACGATACAAGTTGCGAATGCCAATTCTAGGTCACCTGCTAAAGCAAGGTCAGTATGGGCATTAGAATTGGTGATATTGAGAAAGTTATCGTAAGAGAAGCGCCCCGAGAGAGGCTTTAAGAGAGTAGCTCGTGCCATAAAGATGGTTCCCGAAACAGAAATGTAGAAAGCTGGTCTCAAGCCTGCTGAGTGTAAAATCTGCTGAGTTGCTTCCTTAGACCTTTGGGAGTAGTCGCAACCAATATAGTCGATGAAGCGGCTCGCGGTGAGCATGCCGAGTTTGGGGTAGCGAGTAAATGAGGCGAGCGAGCGACGTACTTTCTCAGGTGTTGCGCAGAATCGTAGGAGAGTGCGTCGCCAGTGACTCCCATAGGTAGGACGAAAGATTATCCAATTATCTACATCGCGCTTGGTGTGGAGTTTGACGATGTAGTCGTAGTTGTCGAGGGGGTACTTATTGAGGACTTCGCAGACGAAAGGGGCGACATCGTATCCGCGATTGGGGACTTCGATGATTTTGACCTTGGGGTAGGGGAGTAGTTGCGGAAGTAGCGCGGCAAACTCGGGCTTTACATCGGGGTAGGTCGCTACAATCTCGACGGACTCCTCGCCGCAGACTTCGATGAAGTTGCGGATGCAGTCCGTTATCTCTGGCGCGATATTCGGATAGAAGAAGTGCGCGTGAACAAGTATTCTTGGCTTTTTCATTGGCAACTATTATACCAAAACTGCCGCGAACGTGCCACTTGAAAAATCCCAAAATTTCCTATTGACCGCGCACGCCGAAATATGGTATAATATTCGGCAATTAGCGAGGGCTATTAGCTCAGTTGGTTAGAGCGCTTCCTTGACATGGAAGAGGTCAGTAGTTCGAATCTACTATAGCCCACCATTCATTCCCCTCAGCCTTTCGTGGGGCTTGACTCCACAAGGAGGGCGAGGTGCAAATAAGGTAAGTAACATGGAAGCATATGCAGTACTAGAGACCGGCGGCAAGCAAACGCTTGTGCATGTCGGCGACAAGATTGAGATTGAAAAGCTCTCAGTCGAAGTGGGTCAGGAGACCGTGCTCGACACGGTTTGCGCGGTTTCGGACGGAACCACGCTCAAGGTGGGTGCCCCCTATGTTGAGGGTGCGTCCGTTACGCTCACGATTGATGGGGCGAAGCGCGGCAAGAAGGTGCTCAACTTCAAGGCGAAGCGCCGGAAAGGTGACCGCCGTCTCGTTGGTCATCGTCAGAATCTCACGGTCGCGACTGTCAAGGCTATCGCGTAACGAATAAGGAGGAAAGAATAAAATGGCTACTTCCGCATCTGCACGCAATGGTCGCGACTCGAACCCGAAGTATCTCGGCGTTAAGGCTTACGATGGTCAGCTCCTCACAGCGGGCTCTATCATCGTCCGTCAGCGCGGCACAAAGATTCATCCTGGCAAGAATGTTGGTCAGGGTCGTGACTTCACCCTCTTCGCTCTCAAGGACGGCAAGGTGAAGTTCATCAAGGACGGCAAGGTCGTCACGATTGTTGAGGCTTAATCGCTTCGAACGTCGTCAGTAAAAGGGAGCCCCCACAAAAAGTGGGGGTTCTTCTTTTTTGCATTTTTGCGTTTTTGGGGTTGCGAAAAAGCCGCATAAAAGATATAATATAGGGACTAATTTTGAAAGGAACAGAAATGTCTAGAGCATATAACTTTTCGGCAGGTCCGGCTACGCTACCGCTAGAGGTTCTCCAGCAGGTGCAAAATGATTTGGTGGACTACAAAGGCAGTGGGATGTCCGTTATGGAAATGTCCCACCGTGGCAAGGACTATGACCAGATTCACGAAGAGGCGATTGCCGACTTCAAAGAGCTGACAGGCATTGGCGATGATTACCAAGTCTGCTTCATTCAGGGCGGTGGCTCAATGCAGTTCGCGATGATCCCGATGAACTTCCTCGGGGCAGGCGCGACGGCGGACTACGCGAATGAGGGCACATGGTCGGGCAAGGCGATGAAAGAGGCTCAGAAGGTTGCCGCGTGCCGTGGCGCGACAGTGAATGTCGTCGCTGATTGCGCGAAGGATATCCCGACACGGATGCCGCGCGAGGACGAGTGGAAGTTCTCCGACAACGCCGCGTATACGCACATTTGCACGAACGAGACGATTTCGGGTGCGCAGCTCAAGAAGATTCCTGAAGTGAAGGGGCTTCTCTTCGCGGATATGTCGTCCGACATTCTCAGCTGTGAGCGCGACTACACGAAGTTTGACCTCTTCTATGCGGGAGCTCAGAAGAACTTGGGTCCTGCGGGCATGGCGGTTGTCGCGATTAAGAAAGATTTGGTCGCCAAGGGCATTGATAAGATCCCGACGATGCTCCAGTATCGTACTCACGCGGATAATAACTCGCTTTATAATACACCCCCGACCTTCACGATCTATGTCTTTGGGCAGGTTATGAAGTGGGTGAAGAAGATGGGCAAGGAAAATCTCTTCAAGCTCAATGATGAGAAGGCGAAGAAGATTTACGATGTCCTCGACGCGAGTAGCTTCTATAAGGGCACGGCGCTCCCAGAGTTCCGTTCTAATATGAATGTTACCTTCACGACGCCGAATGCCGACCTCGATAAGCTCTTCGTGGAAGAGGCGAAGGCACTCGGCATGAGCTCCCTTAAGGGACACCGCTCGGTGGGCGGCATCCGCGCGACAATCTACAATGCCTTCCCTATGGCGGGTGTGGATGCGCTCGTCGCGTTTATGAAGGACTTCGAAAAGAAGAACGGCTAAGGGAACTTGGCGACGAGGAGAATTTCGCGCTATGGAACTTAAAGGTACGATTACGGCTCTAGTGACACCTTTCACGGCGGAAGGTGCGGTTGACTACGGGGCACTCAAGGCTCTCGTGGACGCACAAACTGCTGCGGGTGTCGAGGGCATTTGTTCCGTCGGTACAAGCGGGGAGTCGCCGACTCTCACGCCTGAGGAGCATCATAAGGTCATTGAAAAGACCATAGAATATGCTGCGGGCAAGTGCCGCATTATCGCGGGGACGGGTGCGAACGCGACGGCGGAAGCTGTCTCGCTCACGAAAGCCGTGCTCGCGATGGGTGGGGCGGACGCCTGTTTGCAGGTGACCCCCTACTACAATAAGCCGAATGCGGAAGGGCTGTATCGTCACTTTATGACGGTTGCCGACCTCGGCTTGCCGGTCGTCCTTTATAATGTACCTGGTCGTGCGGGCAAGGAGATTCCGCTGGATGTCGTGGCGCGTCTCGCGAAACATCCGAACATTGTCGCGATTAAGGAAGCGGCGGGTTCGGTTGAGCGTGTCTCAGCAATCAAGAACCTTGTGCCCGACTTCACGGTGCTCTCGGGCGACGATTCGCTTACCCTCCCGATGATTTCCGTCGGGGCGCAAGGCGTGATTTCCGTCGCCTCGAATGTTATCCCGAAAGAAATGGGCGATATGGTGCGCTTCGCTTTGGCGGAAGACTTTGCCGCCGCGCGCAAGCTCCATCAGAAGTTCTATCCGCTCTTCCATAACCTCTTCATCGACACGAATCCCGTGATGGTGAAGGAGGCGTTGGCTCTGCGGGGACAAATTGCGCGGGCGTTCCGTCTGCCGCTTTGTGAAACGACTGAGGCGAATCGCGCGGCCATGCGCGACACCCTCGCGAAACTCGGCCTTGTCTAATGCGAATTGGCTACGGATACGATTCGCATGTTTTTGACGCCGCTAGGCCTTTGGTTCTAGGCGGCGTTCTCATTCCGAATGCGCCCGGTCTCAAGGCGCATTCGGATGGCGATGTCCTCATTCACGCGATAATTGACGCACTCTTTGGGGCGATTGCCCAGGGGGACATCGGCTCACACTTCCCCGATACCGACTCCCAGTGGGCAGGGGCGGACTCCGCTGCGCTTCTCGGCGCGGCCATTCAGGAGGTCCGTGCGGCGGGATATGAACTTGAGAACTTAGACGCGACCGTCATATGTGAAACGCCGCGCTTGAGACCCCATATCGATAAGATTCGCGCCCGCCTCGCGGCACTTCTGGGCGTGGATGTGGGGTATATTTCGGTTAAGGGCAAGACGAACGAGAAGATGGACGATGTAGGCGCGGGGCGCGGCATTGTGGCTCACGCGATGGTGCTCTTGCGCTAATTGAGGTTGTGGCAATGAAGCGGGGAGTGTGTAGAGAGCGACTTTTCGCGAGAACACTCGCTGTTCTCCTGTTTTCCGCCGCGCCATCCGTTTATGCCATAGATGCCTCTAACCGCTATCGAAGCCCCCGAAACCCTGAGCGCGCCATTCGCTCCTCAACGGAACTCATAGTCCTCCACACAACCGAGGGCGCGGCACGCGGTTCGCTCAATAAACTTTCCGAGCGCGGCGAATGCCACTTTTGTGTGACGGAAGAAGGGACCGTCTACCGCATTGTTGACCGCGACCGCGAAGCCTTCCATTCGGGGCGCTCCATGTGGAAGGGTAAGGAGGATGTCGATAAGTTTTCCATCGGCATTGAGTGCGTCGGCTACCACGATAAGCCTATGCCCCTTATTCAGCTAAAGGCCATCGCGCGGCTTGTCTCCGAATTACAGGCAATGTACCATCTCAGCGATGATAAAGTCGTTTGCCATAGCCATGTCGCCTATGGGGCACCCAACAAGTGGCAAAAAAAGAAGCATCGCGGACGCAAACGGTGCGGAATGCTCTTTGCTATGCCTAGCGTCCGCCGCGTTCTTGGACTTTCCTCGCGCCCAGCTTATGATGCGGATACCCGTGCCAAGCGACTTGTTGTGGGCGATGCCTATCTTGAGAAGGTGCTCTATGGCAATGTGGATACTTGGCGGTCGACCTATCCTTCGTCCAGCACCAAGCCCATAGCCTCCCAACGGACGACCCCCGCCGCGAAGTCTAAGGCGGCAAAGCCCACTTTGCGACTACCTCCGAAGGATATTGCGGAACTTAAGGCACGTGGCTATAAGGCACGCGGACGCGTCTCGAAGGGCGTAACGGCACTACAACTTGTCGGCAATAAGTGGAATGACCTTGATACTTACTATACAATTCGCGATAAGGTCATTCCAGGCAACATCATCAATCCATCCCGAATTGAAATCGGGATGTGCATCTGGACGCGTTAGGCGTTTTCCGTTTCTTTCGCTTCAATATCACGGATGACTAGGCTCGCGAGGGTGAGTCCGAAGATGGCGGTCGTATGGACGACGGTTCCGTTGATACGCGCCTTTCGGGCATTCCAATCGGTTTCGCCTGTGGGGACGGCGGCTTCCTCTTGCAAAGTGCCGCGATTGGTGCGCTGTTCGGGGCTCCATACGCAAATGAAGTCGCGGGCGGGAATGCCGCCCGTCTTACGGAACTTTTGCCGCAGGGCACGGGCGAGTCCATCCCCCTCGACCTTCTTGAAGCGGCTTGTGCGGATTTGGGAGGGGTCCATCTTAAGTGCCGCGCCCATGGAGGCGAAGAGGGTCGCGGAAGGAATGGAAAGCGCGTGACGAATGAGCGCGGCTTTCTCGGTTAGGGAGTCAATCGCGTCAATGACATAGTCATAGGATTCGAGGTTGAAAGTGTTCGCCGTTGTCGCGTCATAAACGCCGCGACGGATGTCGAGGTCGACGGCGGGGTTAATGGCTTTGAGTCGCGTGGCGAGGGCTTCGACCTTGGGCTCGCCGAGTGTCTCGGTCGTCGCCATAAGCTGTCGGTTGACATTGGAGGCGGCGACGCGGTCGGAGTCGACGAGTAGGAGGTGCCCAATGCCCGTGCGGACGAGAGACTCCGCGCACCAGCTACCGACACCGCCCGTCCCAAAGAGCGCGACACGCGTTGAAGCTAGCCTTTTCATTAGGTCCGTACCCAGCATCAACTCGGTGCGTGCAAATAAAGATGCAATTTTCATAAGAGAATTATACCAAAATACGCGTCATTTTGCTATAATAGAGGTGTATGAGCGAAGCAGAAGAATGGTACGTCCGTTCTGCGGACGGTAAAGTGTATGGTCCAGCGGACCGTGAGACGCTGAAAGTTTGGGCACGCGAAGGGCGTGTGGACCCCTCGGGGTTCGTGTCGCGTGATAGGCGGCAGTGGATTCCTGCGCAGATGATGCAGGAACTTGAGATGTTTTGGGTAGTCGAGGCTGAGCCCGGCAAGTTCTTTGGTCCGTTTAACCGCGCGGTGGTCATACGCCTCGCGGCGGCGGGGGAGATTCCCCAGCAGGCGAGCGTCTACCGCCGCCACTTCCTGCCCGTCGACAAGGACCCCGAACCCGAAGTGCGTATTGTGGAGAAGGTGGTCGAGAAGATTGTCGAGAAGCGCGTGGAAGTACCTGTCGAGAAAATCGTCGAGCGCATTATCGAGGTGGAGCCTCCGCCGCGCGCGGCAATTGTTGAGGCGGCGGAGCCCCCGACAGTAGCGTCGCTCCCGCCACCGCAGGACGGACCTTTCGCCAAAGTAGACCGTGCACGCCTCGCGGCACTTGAGGCGGCTGCACTGCGTGAACTCGCCCAAGTCGCGCGGAACCCCCACGGCGCGGCGGGACTGGCTGGTATCTTCAGTAGGAGGAAATCATGAACGAGACAACTTGGTACTTGCGGACGCAGGATGAGACCTTCGGACCTGAGACGCGCGAACGCCTCATAGAGTGGGCACAGCTCGGACGCATTCAGCCTGGGCAGGAAGTTTCTCAGGATCAAGTCATTTGGCAGCGGGCGGAGGAAGTTCCGTTCTTGGATATGCGCTTCTCAATTGACTTGGGCGACGGGAATCCGCGCGGCCCCTTCAATAAGAAGGCGGCGGAAGCCCTGATTGCCTCGGGACGCTTGCCGCCTAATGCGTCCATCGTCGAGACGCGTGAGCCCTTTGCGGTTGAAGAGGAGGTGGCGGAAGAGCCAGAACCCGTCGTCGAAGAACCCGCACCTGTGGTAGAAGCCGTGCCAGAACCTGAACACGCCCCCGAAGCACCTGTGCGTGTCGTCGAGAAGATTGTCGAGAAAATCGTTGAGAAGCGCGTCGAAGTGCCCGTGGAAGTCGAGAAGATTGTAGAGAAACGCGTGGAAGTGCCCGTGGAAGTCGAGAAGATCGTCGAGAAGATTGTGGAAAAGAAGGTCGTTGATGAGACGCGCGTGAAGGAATTGGAAGGCCTCCTCGAGGAAGAGCGCCGTCATACGGCTGACTTGCAGAAGCGGATGGATGAAGCGGCACAATCCGCCGCGCTCCGTGAGCAGGAATTGCAGAATAAGCTTCTTACGGAAGCGAAGGACGCGAACTCGCGCGAGGCGAAGATGCGCGAGCAGATTGTGGCGCTCGAGACCGAGTTGCGGCGGTTGCCTGAGACGGCGAGCGAGATTGCCAATATCCAGGCGGCTGTCTATGGACTTATTACTTCCGAGGCCAGCGACATTGACGCGGTGCTGGAGGCGGAAAAGAAGGAGCTCGCGGACTACAAACAGCGTGCGGAAGCGCGGCTTGACCGCCTTTTGCAACGCCGCCGCGACCTCATTAAGCAGGCGGGGGCGGACCCCGATGAAATGACGCGGCGGGCTCTCGCGAATCGTCCTGAGGACCCACGTACGGCACAGCTTCGTGAGGAACTTAAGACGCTACAGCAGGCGAATGAAAAGTCCACGCGGCTTTATGAAGCGCGCATTCAGGAGATGACGAACGACTTTAAGCGTCGCCAAGATGAATGGATGCGTCAGTCGGAAAGCGTCAAGGATGTCGCCCAATTGCGTGCGGAAGCGCAGGAATTGCGTGAGAAGTTGCAGCTTCGTGAGCAGGAACTCGTGACGGAACGCCAACGCAATGAGAATATGCGTCAGCAACAGGCGTTGCGGCAACAGACGCTTATGACGCGCCTTGCCGCGCTGGAGTCGCCTTCCATCGGCACGACGGCGACTTTGGCGACGAATCAGAGTCGCGAAGCGAAGATGGTGAAGCTGCCTAATTGGATGAGGTTCGGCAAATGAGTATATTCGCGGCGATTTTGCTAGGGGTGTTGACCGTGTGGGACTATCCCGCGCGGCAACCGAAGCACGAGGTCTTGCGCAATCAGTTCTTGGTGGCTCTGCGCGAGGGCGATACCGAGACGATGATTGAGTCCTGTAAGAAAGGCGTGGAACTTTTGCCCGATGAGCCTACTTGGCACTATAATTTGGCGTGCTCCCTCGCCTACTGCAAGAATCCCAATCAGGCACTCGATGAACTCGAGAAGGCGATTGACCTCGGTTTTCGTAATGTCGAGAAGATTAAGGAGGATAATGACCTCAAGCGTCTCGCGAATCTGCCGCGCTTTAAGGAACTCCTCGAGTATGCGGACTCCATTCGTGAGCGCCCCATTTTCGCGGGTCCTCTCGCCGTTACTTATACGGTTGGTGTCGCGGGTGTGCCGCTTCTGCTAAGCTCGCAAAATCTGATGTGGGACTTCGATCGCGGCTGTTTCGATGCCCAGATGAAACTCACGGATTTGGCAGACCAGCCTTATGCGGGACTTCTCTATTTCAATCGGGATGGCGGCCACTCTATGCTCGTTGTCACGAACTATCCTGGTCTTACGAGCGTCGGCTTTGATATGGAAGGGCGCAAGCGGGGCATGGACCTTGACGCACCCAATACCGCCTTCCCTTACCCAGTCATTGGCAATGTCAGTCGCGCAATGACGGTGGGTCCCTATTGGCGGTCGCTTCCTCGTGCACTTATGACGAGCCAGTCTTTCCGTTTGGGGTTGATGAATAACTTCTATCTTTCCAATCAGTTCTGGGTGTATCCTGCCGCGTTTGACTGTCCACCCGCGGGCACCAATGGCAATGTCTTCGCTTCTGCCGCGCCGTATTGGCTCATCACTCAGGGGGCGAGCTGGACCGACCAATATTATGTGCGCGCGGCACTTTTGGTGTGGAAGTCGCTGAAAAAGCCTGTGCGGGAAGAAATTATCCGTCGCGGAATGTTGGCGCCAGTCCTCCAAATGCTTATGCGTGCCGCGTTGAAGTCCGCCCCCGACCCAGAGGACTACTTCACGCCAAAGGCGAACCCAACCGCATTTCCTCCGAACGGACTCGACCTCAAACGCCTTGCCGCTTCCGCCGCCGCCCTCACAGTAACCGACATCCCGCCTGTCGCGACAATTACGCGGCTTTCGGGGGTTGCCACGGGTAGTGAGTCCGCTTGGCCCGAGCTTACTTATGTCTCGCCCAGCGCGTGGGCCGTGGTTTTGCGCACAGAGTCCGCTCAGCGCACATTCATTGTTTCGGCGGCGGGTGGTGAAGATTACCGCTTTGCTGTTGTGCACGATGAGAAAAACGCGGCGGAAGTGACTCCGCTCAGTGAGGATATGGCGCGGATAGTTATTAAACGCGACTTGCTCACCCCCACGAATCGCGTGGATGTGGCGGTCTATGCACGCAATAAAGGGACGCGCTGGAGTGCGCCAAGCTTCGTCAGTTTCGCGGTTGTAGACCCGAAAGCCCCGTATTCTGACCCACTCCTTACGCCGCAACCCGAACCGACGGCGGAAGTTGAGCCTGCCGCGCCCGAGTCCGCGAGTAAATGAAGTATATCCTCGCGCCACTTGCCGACTTTACGGACGCTCCCTTTCGGCTTCTCTGTCAGGAGGGTGGCGCGGACGCGACTTACACAGAAATGGTAAGTGCCGCGGCCTTGGCGCATGGGCATACCCCGACCTTGCGACTTTTGCAGGTTCTGCCGCGCGAGAAGTCCGTCGCCTGTCAAATCTTTGGGGCGGACGCGAAGGAAATTGCTTACGCGACAAAGTTTATAACGAATCTCGGACGTTTCACCGAACTAAACCTCAACGCGGGATGCCCGATGCGCACAGTTACTCGCGCGGGGGCGGGGTCTAAGTTGATGGAAGAGCCTTCTAAAATCGGGCACCTTCTTGAGGCGATGGTAGCGAATACGACCTTGCCCGTCACGCTCAAAACGCGCCTCGGACCGCACCCCGCCAATACAAACATCTTCGAGATACTTTCCATAGCCGAATCGGCAGGGGCAAGAGGACTCCTTCTCCACGCACGCTATACGAGCCAATGCCACGGAGGCCCCACCCACCTCGATACACTCGCGGAGGTGGTCCGTGCCGCGCACATTCCCGTGATTGGCAATGGCTCGGTAACGGACGCGCCGACGGCGAAAGCGATGGCGGCGACGGGGGTAGCGGGGATTCTCATCGGACGCGCCGCGCTTGCCCATCCCGATATTTTCGCGCACCTTAAAGGCGAGGCAGGGTTCTCGGAGAACGGCTCGGCCCTCGCCGCGCGGCACTTGGGGCTTATACTCGACTTCTATAAACAACTCAAGGAGAAGTTCCCGAATGACCCCCTCCCGAGTCTTGATGGCTATACTTCCATTAAGATGCATACACATCTCTTTCGTTATTTTAACGGACGCCCCGGCGCGGCGAAGTTGCGTGCTCGCCTCAACAAGGTGCGGACGCTTGCTGAAATCCACTCAATTTTGAAGGAATTTGTCTAATATGAACTGCAAAGTAATGGGAATTATCAATGTCACCCCCGATTCGTTCTCGGATGGGGGGATGTACTATAAACCCGAGGAAGCGCTTCGCCGCGCACGCAATATGGTTGAGGAGGGCGCGGCAATTCTTGATATAGGCGCGGAATCCACCCGCCCAGGCGCGACACCCCTCACGGCGACAGAAGAAATCGCGCGGCTTAAACCTGTCCTCGAACCGCTCGCGAAGTCCGTCACGGTGCCTATTTCTATCGACACTTACCATCCCGAAACGGCCGCGTTTGCACTTGAGTCGGGCGCGTCCATTCTGAATTGCGTTTATCCCGAACCTATCCCTGAAATGCTCAAGTTGCTCGAGAAGAGCCCCCAAGCGGAACTCATCCTGCCACTTTCTTGCCTCGAAAATGCCGCGCTAAACCTCGCGCCGTTGATGCCCCGCCTCTATCTCGACCCCATGATTGGTTTTGGGACGACTCGCGAGGAAGATTTGGAACTCCTGCGCCGTTTGCCTGAATATGCCGCGCGCGGACGCGTCCTTATTGGCGCGAGCCGCAAGCGAATCATAAAGAAACTCACGGGCGAGAAGGTGACGGGCAAGAACCTCGGCGGCAATGTGGGGCTCGCGGTGTGGTGTGCCCTTAACGGAGCGCAGGTGGTGCGGGTGCACGATGTCCGTGAGACGGTGCAGGCGATTAAGGTAGCCGAGATTTTACAGCGCGGCGAATCTCTTTGAGTTTAGCGTCCGCCGTTTTGCCTTTGAGCTCAAGTACGGCAACGATTTGTTGCTCTCTATCGCGTAAGAAGGCTTTGTTCTCGCGCGTATCAATGCGGCTTAGTTTCGCTTGTGTGCTAAGAACGCGCAATTGGGCAATCACGAGTAAGCGGGTGGTCGCGGCGGGGAGGGGTCCGTAGCGGTCAAGCAATTCCTCTCTTAGCTTCTTGATGTCTTTTGTCTGCGAAGATTCCGCGAGGCGCTTCATAAAGCTGAGCCGCTGGACATCTTCCTCAATATAAGAATACGGAATCATCGCGGCACTTTCTGCGTCATCCGAAGCGGGCGAGGTGTCGATAAAGTCGAGATTCAGATTAACGACGGCAATTTCGGGGAGTTTTTCACCCTTAAGTTGGGCAATCGCCCGTTTGAGGAGTTGGCAATAGAGCGTAAACCCGACTGCCGCGATATGTCCCGACTGCCGCGCCCCCAATAAATCGCCCGCACCCCGCAATTCGAGGTCGCGAACCGCGAGGTTGAAGCCAGCTCCAAGGCCTCCGTGACGCTTAAGCGCGGCGAGGCGTTCGCGGGCTTCCGCGTCCACTAGGCCCGTAGACGGCAAAAGGAAGATGGCGCGACCGGGCACGGTGGAGCGTCCAACGCGTCCACGCAATTGATAGAGGTCGGCGAGCCCAAAAGTGTCCGCACGGTCAACGAGGATGGTGTTCGCACGCGGAATATCAATGCCACTTTCGATGATGGTCGTGGAAAGTAGCACATCCGCCTTGCCTTGCTCAAAGGTGTGCATTATCCGCGCGAGAGTGCGGGACTCCATTTGCCCGTGGGCGACGATAATCTTTATATTCGGGCACAAGGCCTCAAGTCGCGCCTTGACGCGTGGCAGGGAAGTGACGCGGTTATGGAGGAAGAAGGTTTGTCCGCCGCGATTCTTCTCTCTCTCAATGGCTTGAGCAATAACGAGGTCATTATCTCGCGCCACGATAGTCTCCACGGCGACACGCTCGCGGGGTGGAGTGCGCAAAAGCGAGAGGTCGCGTGCCCCTGTCATTGAGAGGTAAAGCGTGCGTGGAATGGGTGTCGCCGAAAGCGTGAGGACATCCGCCGTCGCGCGTAGGTGCTTAAGGAACTCTTTGTGACGGACCCCAAATCGCTGTTCTTCGTCCACGATGATAAGCCCGAGGTCTTTGAAACGGATGCGTTCAGAAAGGAGGGCGTGGGTGCCAATCACGATATCGCAAGTTCCCGAGGCGAGGCGTTGGAGCGTGCCTTCGCGTGTGCCAAGGCTTTGGAAGCGCGAAAGGGACTCTATCCGTACGGGTGTCCCCTCAAAACGGACCGTGAAAGTCTCGAAATGTTGCTCGGCGAGTACGGTCGTTGGGGCGAGAACGGCGACTTGCTTGCCATTGAGCGCGGCAATATACGCCGCGCGCATGGCGACTTCCGTCTTGCCATAGCCCGCGTCACCGCAAATGAGGCGGTCCATCGGACGCGTCTTCGCGAGGTCTTCCTTAATCGCCACAATGGCGGCTTCTTGGTCGGGAGTCTCGTCATAGGGGAAGTCCGCCTCAAAAGCCTCCAGCCCCTCGCAAGGAACCCTGTAGGCGTAGCCGGGCACCGTCTCGCGTTTCGCCTGTGTATCCAGTAGCGCGGCGGCGAGATCGGCGACGGCACGCTGTGCGGCGAGTTTATCTTTCGTCCAGCGCGCCCCATCAAGGCGATGAAGCTTTACGGTCTCGCCTTTCACTCCGACATAGCGCGAAAGTAAGTGGGCGTGCGCGGCAGGAATGTGCAACTTCGCGTGGTCCGCATACTCAATCGTGAAGACCTCCGTGCGCTTGCCATCCATCAGAATCTCGCTCGAGCCGAGGTAGCGTCCGATACCATAATCAATATGGACGACATATTCGCCAGGTTCAAGATTGTCGAAGTCGTCGAGCCGTGCGCCCATATTCGGGTGGACGCGGCGACGGACGCGACGGACGCGTTTCGTATAGGCGCGGTCGGCTTGGCTACAAACAATGAGATTCGGGAGCTCAAAGCCGCACGAGAGTTCGGGCATTTCAACAACGCAAGTGCCGCGCAACTTCGCCGCCGTGAGATGGTTGTCTAGCCGTTTGCGTGCCGCGACGAAAAGTTCGGGATGATGCGCTTCGTCCGCCCCGAGTTCCGCGAAGCCCGGTAGTGGCACGGTTTGGAAGGGGATAGTTGGCGTATCTGGCGGCGGCGGGTCTCCCGTGAAGACTGTGCGGAGCCCTTTCGCTTCCTCGGGCAGAGTATAGGCGTTGTGCTCGAGAGCGAGAATGAGTGCCGCGCGCGGCAAAAGCGTGAAGAAGGAAGTCGTCTCATGCGTTTCCGCGAGCTTAATCGGGGCAAGCGTAGCCTCGGTCACAGCCTTTATCGACCGTTGGCTGGCACTATCAAAGAGGCGCAGGCTCTCCAGCTCCTCCCCAAAGTACTCAAGTCGAATCGGAAACTCCTCGCCCGGACACCACGCGTCAATGATTCCGCCGCGCAAGGACCAGTCGCCTTCTTTCTCTACGAGTGGCACGCGGTTGTAGCCGAGTGTGACGAGGGCTTCCTTAACGGACGCGAAAGAATTCGCCGCGTCCGCCTTCTGGGTTGAGAGCGTTAAGGTCGTAACCGTCGCCGTGGGGACGGGTGTAGCGAGAGCAGGGTAGCCTGCGACAATGATGAGGGGGTGTACAAGCTCGCCTTTCGCCTCACGCAAGGCGGCAAGCACTTTGATACGCGCACCCAATGCCGCCGCGTCATCCTCGAGTAGGGGCGGGAAGTTCATCACGCGGCAGTCTAGACGTTCCGTCACAAGCCGCAAGTCGTCCGTGAGCCGCTCTGCCTCGGGAAGTCCTGCCGTGAGAGCAAGGACAACGCGCGGTGTAGTACCGTCTTGCGCGAGATGTGCCGCGAGAAAGGCATCCGCCGCGCCCGTTAGGGACGATAGGGCAATATCCCCTTCCGCCAACGGACGGGGTAGGCTCGCGGACCAAGCCGCCGAGAACTCATCTAGCGCATTGCGCATGGACTATATTATATCAAATCTTTGGCTTCCTGTGTGAGATAAACCCTCAATCCTGTAATCTGTTCGACTTTGACTTTCGACTTCGACTACTCTTTTCTTGTGTTTCTGCCTGACAACGTGCGGCACGGCGGGCGGCAACCGTGCTAACCCGCCCTGATGCGGGCGTCTTGCTT